>JALYTW010000198.1 GCA_030854075.1 Pseudomonadota bacterium | reverse complement strand
AGTGAGGCGCGATCGGGGGAGGGCGTCGTCGGCAGCGGGCTCCAGTCGTCCGCAAGGATCGCGGGCGGGACGGTCAACCACGGATGCGGCGCGCAGCCGCCGAGCATCAGGATGGCCGCAGCGGTTGCGCGACGGGAACAGCGGCGGATCGTCATCCCTGCGTCGTAGCGCGCCCGGTTTAAGATTTACTGAGCCGAGGTGCGATCGGCTCGCGCTCGCGGCTGGCGGCTGGCGGCGGGGGACGGGTCACGGCGGCTGCGCCTCGCTTAACCCGTCCTTCAGCATCTGGCGCTACCCGCAGGGAGTAACGCCAGGGACGACGCATGACAGAAACATTGTTTCGGTTGGAGGCAATCGAGGCCAAACGCCAACGGCTGACCGGGACCGTCATCGCGGCGACGCCGCCCCGATCGCAACTCTATACCGCGATGATCGGCGCGGTCGTGCTGATCGTCATCGCGTTCCTAGCATTCGGGAGCTACGCCAGCAGCGCGACCGCGCGCGGGGTGGTGGCGCTCGACAAGGGTATCACGAGGGTGTTTCCCGCGTCGGCCGGCGAGGTGCGCCGAATCGTCGTGGCGGTTGGCGACCACGTCGTCGCGGGCCAGCCGATGGTCGCGCTGTCGATGGCGCAGGGCAGCGGCGGATTGTCGAGGCAGATCGCGGAGATCGATCGGCAGGCGGCCGAAATCGACAGTCAGCTGTCGATCGCGGAATCGACCGGATCGGTCGGCACCGCCGGGCTCACGCGCCAACGCGCCGGGCTGGACGATAGCATCGGATCGCTCGAGCGGCAGATCGCGATCGGTCGGAGCCAGATCGCGCTTGCCAACTCGACGGTGGCGCGCCGCGAACGGCTTGCCAAGCAGGGCGCGGGCAGCCAGGCTCAGGTTGACGAGGCGCAGCGCGATACGCTCAACCGCCGCGCCGAGGTCGAGGCGCTCGAGGAACGGCTGTCGGTCAGTCGTAACAGCGTCGCCGCGCTGTCGATCCAGTCGTCGCAACTCGCGCTCGACGCGTCGAAGGCGCGGTCGCTGTTGCAGGCCCAGCGCGCCGCCCTGACCGCGCAGCGCGCCGATCTGCAACGCCGGGATCACCTAGTCGTGTCCGCACCGATCTCGGGCAGCATCGGCGATGTCACGGTCGAATTGGGCCAACGCGCGACGAGCGAACAGTCGCTGGTCACGATCGTCCCGACCGACAGCAAGCTGGAGGTCAGGCTCTTCGCGCCCTCCAGCGCGATCGGCTTCGTCCGCCGGGGGCAGCGGGTCCGGCTTCGGTTCGATGCCTTCCCGTATCGCAAATATGGCTGGGCCGAGGGCGCGGTTACCGAAATCTCGCGGGTCGCGCTCGACGCCCCGGTCGCAGACGGTGGCAAGCCTGCCGAGCCCGTCTTTCGCGTCCGGGTCCGCGTCGACGATTTGCACGGCATGAAGGTCGGCGATGCCGCGCTCCGCCCCGGAATGACGCTGACCGCAGACCTCTTCCAGCAACGACGGCCGCTATGGGCGCTGATCGTGGGTCCGATCTCGGGCACCGTCGCGTCATGACCGATCGCTGGACCCCCTATGCGCGGTTGAAACCCATTCTCCAGGCGGAGGCGGCGGAATGCGGCCTGGCCAGCCTGACGATGATCGCGCGGCACCACGGCCACAAGGTCAACCTGGCGGGGATGCGCCAGCGCTACCCGACCTCGCTCGGCGGCATGACGCTTGAGGCGCTGATCGCCACCGCGGCCGATCTCGGTTTTGCGCCGCGCGCGGTGCGACTCGATCTCGACGAGCTGTCGCAGCTGAATCTCCCGGCCATCCTCCACTGGGATCTCAACCACTTCGTTGTCCTCGAATCGATCGGGCGCGGCGGGAGCACGGTCGTGATCCTCGATCCCGCGAAGGGCCGCAGCGTGATGCCGCTGGCCAAATTGACGCGGCATTTCAGCGGGGTCGCGCTGGAACTGATGCCGACCGCGGCGTTCGAGCCGGTGGTCGCACAGCCGCGGACCCGGCTGTCCGACCTGTGGAGCAACATCGCCAATTTCCGCGGCGCGATGCTTCAGGTGCTGATGCTGTCGATCGCGCTGCAGGTCACCGCGCTGCTCATTCCCTTTTATATCCAGATTGTGATCGATGACGCGATCGCGCAGGCGGACGCCAATCTGCTGCTATTGCTGCTGCTGGGGTTCAGCGCGATCTATCTCCTCAACGCAGTGACCAAATCGGTGCGCGACTGGGTGCTGCTGACGCTCGGCCAGTCGCTGTCGTTCGATCTCGGCGGGAATGTCGTTCGCCATCTGATCCGATTGCCGCTCGCCTATTTCGAGCGCCGCCATGTCGGCGATCTGCTGTCGCGGATTGGGTCGATCAATCCGATCCAGTCGTTGCTGACCCGCGGACTCGTCAATATCCTCATCGACGGTACGCTGGTCTGCACCACGCTGATCGTGATGGTGCTGATCAGCCCGTGGTTGGCACTCATCGTACTGGCCTGCACGCTTGCCTACATCGTCTGCGACCTGATCGCCTATCCCGCGCTCCGTCGCCGCAACGAGGAGGAGATTCTCGCGCGGGCGAGCGAGGAGACTTATCTGATGGAGACGATCCGAGCGGTCCGGGCGGTGAAGCTCCACGGCCACGAAGCGCAACGCGAGAGCGGCTGGCGCAATCTCTATGCCGATGTGATGACCGCATCGTTCCGGTCGCGCGTGCTCGAAATCAGGGTCAGCTTCGCCGAAAACACGCTGTTCGGGCTCGCGTTTCTGCTGTGCGTCTATTTCGGCGCGTCGCAGGTCCTGTCGGGCAGCATGACGATCGGCGTGCTGCTCGCTTTCCTCGCGTATCGCGGCAGTTTCGTGACCAGCGCAACCTCGCTGGTCGAGCAGGTTCAGCGCTGGCGGCTGCTGGGGCTCCATCTGGAACGCCTGTCCGACATCGTCGGTGTCCAGAAAGAACAGCTCGCGCCCCATCATCGCAACACCTTGCTCGCGGGACCGGAAATCCGATTCGACGACGTCCGGTTCGGGTATGATCCCACCCGGCCCCCGGTGCTCGAACAGATTGCGTTCACGGTACCGGCGGGTTCGTTCGTTGCGCTGACCGGATCGAGCGGGGCGGGCAAGACGACACTGATGCGGATCATGCTCGGCCTGTTGCAGCCCGATGCGGGGCACATCGTGATCGATGGAGTCACGCTGAGCAATGCCACGATGGCATCGTGGCGGGCGCGCACCGGCGCGGTGCTGCAGGACGATTGTCTGCTGACCGGCACGCTTGCGGACAACATCGCGTTTTTCGCCAACCACCTCGATATGCGACAGGTCGAGACCGCGGCGCGCTGCGCCTACGTTCATGACGACATCATGAAGATGCCGATGGCGTATGACACGCTGGTCGCGGACATGGGGTCCGCGCTGTCCTCAGGTCAGCGCCAGCGCATCCTGCTGGCGCGTGCGCTCTATCGCGATCCCGACGTACTGATCCTCGACGAAGGCACCGCCAATCTCGATCCCGCGACCGAGATCGCGGTGGCGGACATGATCGCCTCGCTCCCGATCACGCGCTTCGTGATCGCGCATCGCCCCGCGCTGGTCGAGCGCGCGGACTATGTCGTGACGCTCGAGGCAGGGCGACTGCGCGTGATATCCGGACCCCCGATGAAGCAGATCGCTGCCGCCTCCTGATCGGGCGGGGGTTTCAGCCGCGTTGAGTCGCCATCGTCTCGGTCACGGTCACGGTCACCTCGACCTCGTTGACGATCGGCAGCACGGGTAGCCGCTTGGCGAGCGCCGGATCGAAAAAATCGCGCAGCATCGGTGGGCGTTTGGCGGCGAAATAGAATTCGGGGTCGTCGGTTACCCGCGACGATGCGGTCATCGCCAGCTCGTCCTTGCGGCTGACGTCCTCGATCACGCAATAGGCATGTTTGACCCCGGACGCGCGGAGTGCATACGCGCGGTGATAGCCGTTCTGCAGCAGGATGCGCGATCCGCTCCGCACCCCGCTCAACAGGTTCGCGCTGAACCCGATCCCCAATCCCAGCATGGCGGCCCAGGGTCCGAAATCCCCCGTCTCAGCATCGGGCAGCGGCGGCAGCAGCCGCAACTTGTGCGCGCGCAAATCGGTCGAGGGCGAGCTGAAGCGATAATGGTTTTCGCTCAGGCGGGCGACCGTCACGGCCGGCAACGCGGCATCGATCGGCAAACACAGATCGAACAGCGCGGCACGGTCGTCGCGCACCGCACGCGCTGACGCGTCCGCGAACCGGTGGCCATGTTCGACATGGAGTTGCGAGACGACGAGCTTGTCGAGTTCGACCTTGGCGATCGACACCGGCAGGCAGTTGAAGGTTTGACGGAACGCGGGCGTGCCCATTACCGCGGCGACTTGTACCGCCAGATCGGGCTCGACGGGCAGGACGCGTATCTTGTCGGCGAGCCCAGCCTCACGCGTTTCCAGATCATAATAGCGATCGTTGGCCCGCCGCCACTCCTCGACCAGGGTGCCGGGCCCGATCGCATTGCCGCCGATCACCTTGGTGTCGACGAAGCGGAGGTAGTCGTTGAGATGGGGCTGGCCGAGCAGCCAGATCAGATCGGATGCGGGCGGTACGACCGCGACAGGCGCTGGTGTCAAGAAACGATGCTCCGCTGAATGGACCGACCATAGCGCCGAGTCGTTGCAATACCGCTAAACCGCGTGGCGCGCGACCGGACAGGGCATACGGCGCAAACCGCTGGAATGACGAGGGTATTACGCGACGGGTGGGTGGGCGTGGTTAGCAACAATGGTTAACAAACGTTTCATCATGGGACATGGATTGCGTAAGTTAATCAAAGACTAACCTGCTACGGCTCCGTACTCTTCTGGACATGCACTGACGGTGGTGCAGCGACCCAACAGGAGAAATTTCATGCGCGATCTTCGTCTCAGCGAACTCAACAGTGTCTATGGTGCCGGTGGTTGCGGCTGCGGCGACTCGCCCCGCGGCCCCGGCAAGGGCTCCAAGAACAAGGGTTCGAAGAACAAGGGCAGCAAGAACAAGGGTTCCAAGAACAAGGGCTCCAAGAACAAGGGCTCCAGGAACAAGGGCAGCAAGGGCTGCTACTGATCGACTGATCGCGGCTTGCGCCAGCGCGGCTGCAACAGGGGGGGGTGTGGCCATGCGGCACCCACCCCTTTTTTTGTTAGCCCCGAGCGAGCCTTGCGGCGCGCCTCAACTCAGCCATCCCGTAATCGCGTAGCGACGGTCCGGTGCCGAGGGGGTGACGACCGACACGCTGTGGCGTTGCGGCACCGCGAACAGATCGAGCGTGTTGAAGCGCGGTACCAGTCCGCTGACACTGGCGTCGCCCTTGCCGTGGAAGAACAACACGCCGCCCCATTCGGGGCGCCACAACGGGGTCAATCCATAGACATAGGCCGCGACTCGGTTCTTGCCGGGGACGTTGTCGTCGTGGACGGTCAGGAAATCGCCGGGGCCGTAAGCCGTGGCATGCCCATCGCTGAACACCGGGATGCTGACCGTGGTGATCGTGCGCAGTGCCGCGCGCATCGCGTCGCTCGCCATCAGCGCTGCGAAACGCCCGAGCACGTCGGCGTCGCGCTCTTCGGGCGACGCATCGGTTGGCACGTGCAGGCTTTCGTACCGATACTGGAATTCGTGCCGGGCGCGTTCGAATGCCTGCTTGTCCAGCCGTGCGCGCGCCTTCCGTTTCATCAGCTCGCGCTCGCTAACCCGCGTCTTGATGACCCCCTCTGCGGTGTTGGTGAGGTGCCACCAATCCCCCCGTTGCTTGAGGCCATAATAGAGGGCTTCCGCGGAATCCTCGTCAAGCAGCCCGGTGATCCGCACCCGACCGTCCTTGGCATAGGCGTCGGCATAGGCGACCAGATCAAGATCGGGGTTCAGCGCGAGCGTCTTCATCATGCCGGGATAGCGCGAAATTATGGCGTCGCGGTTAATGAGCGCGCAGTTACGGGTGCTTCGCACCGTCAGCTACGGGGCGACGTCATCGGGACCGGCGCTGGGATGCTATGGCTAGCCCGTCGGTGTGGCTGCGCGCGCGTCGAGTTCTATTGTCATCAACGTGTTCGGCAGGAGCATCCGGAATAGCGTTATCGATCCCGATACCAGCACGAGTGAACCGCCATGGGCATGCGCGATCTGCCGGGCAAGACTGAGGCCGACGCCGGTACCCCCGGGCTTGGTGGTGTGGAACGGGCGGAAGATGCGGGCTTCGCTGTCAGGGGGAATGCCGGGGCCGTTATCGCGCACCTCGATCGTGAGGCCCGCTTCGTCGGGGCGTACCGCTAAGCTGACCTGTGGCGGGGTATGGCCGGAGGTGGCGGCCTCCGCGGCGTTCTGGAGCAATGCCCAGAGCGCCTGAGTGAGCTGATCACGGTCGAGCCGCCATGCTCCGCCGACGCGGATCTCCGCCGCTGCCTCGACCTCGAGGCTGACCCGAGACCAACGACCCACGAACAGCCGGGAGAGGTCATCGAGCATCGGTTCGAGCGTCACTGGCCGCAGCAACGGCTCAGGCAGGCGCGCCAATGCGCGATAGGCTTCGGTGAAGCGATGCAGGCCTTCCGCGCGGCGGGCGACCGTGCCGAGGATTTCGCGGAGCAAGGCAAGATCGACATCGGTGCGGTCCAGCGCCGCTTCGCCGCTTTCGGCAAGCGACACGATCGGCGCGAGGCCGTTCATCAACTCATGCCCCAAGACGTGGATCATCTCCGCCGCGGCGCGCGCCTCGGCGGTGCGTTCCTCTTGTTCGATGTCGATTAGCGTCACGACCATATGATCATCGCCCAGCGCGTCCAGCGTCACCCGATCGACCCGCCACGATCGTCCTTCATGGCGAATATGGCGTACCTCGGAGTCGACCAGACCCGCGGGCGGCGGCAGCACGCGGTCGTCGGTGGCGAACAGGCGGCGGGCGGCGCGATTGAGCGCGCGAACATGCCCGCGCTCGATCGCGACCATGGGGGTTGGCGCGGCGTCGAGCAGCAGCGGTCCGGCGGTCGCGTCCGGCGCGACCGTGCCGGTCGCAGACCGCGCCTCCGGGCGGCGTCTCATCGCCCGCCAGTTCAGTGCGCTCAGCGCCCCGGCCGCCAGTGCGACACCCGTCAGCGATCCCCACAGCCGTCGCTGCCACGCCACGCTCGCCGCCAGACCGCACAGCACGAGACCCAGGCTCAGGAGGACAGACCGGAGCGTGCGGTTATAGCCCATAGCGTGCCATGCGCCGGTACAGCGCGCCACGGCTAAGGCCGAGCGCCGCGGCGGCCTGCGTCACGTTATGGCGATGCTGGCGCAGCGCCGCCTCGACCATCGCGCGTTCGGCATCGGATAGGTCGAAGCCGCTGTCGGGCAGGCTGGCCAACCCGGGGCGGGCGAGCGACGGCTGCGCTATGGCCGCCGCGTCGATCACGCCTTCCTCCGCGAGCAGCGCGGCGCGCTCGATCGCCAGTGCGAGCCCGCGCACCTCGTCGCGCCAGATCGTCGCGCGTACGGCCGCCTCCGCCGCCTGCGTAAGCTGCAGCGGACGCCGCCCGAACCGCTCCGCGGCGGCAAGCGCGAAATGCCGGGCGAGCAGCACCGCATCATCGCCGCGCTCGGCTAACGGAGGAACGGCTACCTCCGCCACTGCCAATCGACGACGCAGCGCGGGGATCATTGCCTCGACTGTCGCCACGACCGTGATGCAGCGCACCGCATGCGGCAGGAGATCGAGCAAGCGGTCCTGCGCAATCGGATCGAGCAGGTCGACATGGCGCAGGATAAGCGAGCCCGACGCGGCCGCGATGCGGCTCCAGCCTGCATCGTCGCGCAGGTCGATCCGCGTCGGCTGATCGTCGGGATCGCGCGCTGCCGCCAGGATCGCGCGTGCCGTCAGGGTGCGGCCGGTTCCCGGACGGCCGATGACCGCGACGCTGGCCGATGTCGGGCCGATGCGGCGGACGAGGTCGCGTAACCGGTGCATCGCCGGACTTTCGCCCAACAGCACAGGCAACGCTGCGTCCGCCCGGGCTGGTGTCACCGGAACCATCGCTGGGGCCGCACCGCGCGCGATCGCGGCCTCTACCTTTGCGATCAGTTCAGCGTTGCGCCATGGCTTCATGACGAAGTCGCGCGCACCAGCCTGCATCGCTGCGACCGCGATGCGGATGCCGCTATGCGCGGTGATGACGATCACGCAGGCCGCGGGATCGTCGGCGATGATCCGCCTCAGCAAGGCCATTCCTTCTTCGCCATTGGCCGCGCCGACGCTGAAATTCATGTCGAGCAGGATGGCATCGTAGCGACCCCGGGCAAGCCACGACAACGCCTGCTCCGGACCTACCGCGGCGTCCAGCCGGTGGCCTGCCAAGCCGAACGCGATCTCCATCACGCGAGTAACGGCGAGATTGTCGTCGATCAGCAAAATCGCGGCACCGCTTGACGCGCTGATCGACCGTCCATTCGTGGACATTAGTCCGGCGGCGAACCACCGTCGTCCCGCCGATTACCGGAAAATCTAGCAATCATAATGGTTTATGCTTTCGCGCCATGACTGGTATGCTGCACCTATGATGACCGAACCGCCCGCGCTTGCAACTGCCTTTCCGGGTTCAGGAATGGATCGCCGGTTGACGCGGCCGCGGCGGCGCTGGTGGCAACGGCGCGGCGCGGTGCTGGCGATTGCTCTGGGGATCACAGCAACGCTCGTCTGGTACCTGCTGCCAGCGCGCGGATCGACCGACATCGCGGCGGCCGACGTCGAGATCGGTCCTGTAGAACGCGCGCCTTTCGCGGATTATTTGCCGGTCCGTGCCACCGTCGCGCCGCGGATTACGACGCTGGTTGGCGTGCTGTCGGGCGGGCAGGTCGAGACGCTGATGGTCCAGGATGGCGCGATGGTGGCGGCGGGACAGTCGCTTGCCACGCTCGCCAATCCGTCGCTCAAACTCGACGTCCTGACCCGCGAGGCTCAGATCGCCAGTCAACTCGGCGGCATCGCGGGCGAAAGTCTCGGTATCGAGCGCAATCGGCTCGATCGTGCCGGGCAGATCGCGCAGGCAAATTACGACCTCATCAAGGCTCGTCGCGACCTGTCGATCCGCCAGCAACTCCACGACAAGGGTATTGTCTCGGACGCGGGGGTGAAGAGCTATAGCGAGGAGGCGGCTTACCAGGAGAAGCGGTTGGCCCAATTGCAATCGGGTGGCACCGCGGAGGCGCGGATGACCGCGACCCAGAGCGCGCGGCTGAGCGATGCGGGAAGACGGCTTGAGAGCAGCCTGGCGGCAGTGCGCGCAGGGCTGGACGGGCTGGTGATCCGCGCGCCCGCTGGCGGCCGGCTGACCAACTTCACGATCCAACCGGGACAGTCGCTCAAATCCGGCGACCCGGCGGGGCAGGTCGACAGCGAAGGATCATGGAAGCTGGAGGCCGATGTCGACGAATATTACCTCGGCCGCGTCGCCGTAGGGCAGCAGGCGGCTGCCGGTGAGGCGCGGCTTACCGTTTCCAAAGTGCTCCCGGCCGTGCAAGACGGGCGCTTCCGCATCGAATTGACCTTCGACCGTGCGGCCCCCGCGGGTCTCAATCGCGGCCAGACGATCGACACCCGCATCACGCTCGGCAGCACCGCGCCCGCATTGGTGGTCCCCGTCGGTGGCTGGCTGGAGGCGGGCGGCGGATCGTCCGCCTTCGTCCTGGACGCCGATGGCGCGCATGCCCGGCGTCGCGCGGTGCGGACCGGACGGCGCAATCCGCAGCAGGTGGAAATCCTTGCCGGGCTTCGCGCCGGCCAACGCATCGTCACCAGCAACACCGCGTCCGTGAAGGGCGATATGATCAACATCCGCTAGCAAGAGGCCCGCCGTGATCCGTCTTGAGAATATCCAACGCCGCTACGCCTCCGACGAGGTCGAGACTACCGCACTCGACAACATCAACCTCGAGGTTGCGGCCGGTGAGTTCGTGGCGATCATGGGCCCGTCGGGGTGCGGCAAATCGACGCTGCTCAACATGCTGGGAACGGTCGATCGCCCGACCAGCGGGCGATATTTGTTCGGTGACCACGATCTCGCGGCAATGGACGAAAAGGCGCTGGCGCACTTCCGCGGCGCAACGCTGGGTTTCGTCTTCCAAAGCTTCAACCTGATCGACGAATTGACGATCGAAGAGAATATCGCGCTCGGCCTTGCCTATCGGCAGGACGCGGGCAACCGGCGCACTCGGGTAACGGCGGCGATGGACAAGGTCGGCATCGCGCACCGCGCCCGTCACTTCCCCCACCAGCTGTCGGGCGGTCAACAGCAGCGTGCCGCGATCGCGCGCGCGATCGTTGGCGATCCCAAGCTGATCCTCGCGGACGAACCGACCGGTAATCTCGATACTGCAAACGGCGAACAGGTGATGAATATCCTCACCGGGCTCAACGATGACGGGGCGACCATCGTCATGGTCACACACTCGCCCAGCCATGCCGACGTGGCGAAGCGCCGTATCGGGATGCTCGACGGCCGCATCGTCGCGTCTGCCACTTCGGCCATCTGAAAGGCGTCGTCATGAACCGCTTCGCGCTGCTCTCGCTGCTTCACTCGCTGACCCGCCACAAGCTTCACGCGGCGCTGAACATCGGCGGACTGGCCGTGGGGATCGCGGTTTTCCTGGTCCTCGGCCTTTATGTACGATTCGAGACGAGTTACGAAAAATGGCTGCCGCGGCATGACCAGATCTATGTCGTGCAAACCGTGTGGAACCTGCCTGGCAACCCCGCCAACGGCGCCTATCCCTTTACGATGGGGGGACTGCTCGAGCAGATGCGACAGGATTTTCCCGGCATCGTGGGCACCAGGATCCGCGGCGGCGAGGACGGCGGGACGGTCCTGCGCCGCGGCGGCGCCACCGCGGAGGATGTGGCGCAGGTCGATCCGTCTTTTTTCAGCGTGATCGATCTGCCCCTGATCAGCGGCGATCCCCAGCACGCGCTGCAGAGCCCGGCCAATGCGGTCGTCAGCCAAAGCTTTGCGCGCAAATATTTCGGCAGCCGCGATCCGATCGGCCAGCCGATCACCATCGCGATGGATGCGGCGACGACCTTCCGCGTGGCCGGGGTGTTCCGGGATTTACCCAAGAATAGCGATTGGAAGCTTTCTGCGCTGATCCCGCTCCCGCGAACCCCTTCCGATCAGCAATGGTTTCACTGGGGAAGCAGCACGCTCCAGACCTACCTTCGCTTCGACACGCCCGCTGCCGCCCGGCAGTTCGCGCAGAAACTGCCCGCGTTCGTCAACCGGCGCGGGTTCGCCGATCTGGGCAAGGATGCGTGGCAGACCCAACAACTGACGCTGCTGCCGATCGCGCAGCGGCATCTGGAACCCGAAGGCGGTGCCAGCGCGAGCCGCAAGACGACGATCGTGACGCTGGGTCTGGTCGGATTGCTGACGTTGCTGATCGCGGTCGTCAATTACGTCAATCTCGGCACCGCCCGTGCGGGGCTGCGCGCGCGCGAAGTGGCGATGCGCAAGGTGCTGGGCGCGGATCGCGGCGCGCTGATCCGGCAATTCCTGGGCGAGGCGGTGCTGACCGTCGCGATTGCCGCGCTCGCTGGCCTGATCCTGGCGGAGATCAGCCTGCCGTGGATCAACGCCGCGGGTGGCCTATCGCTTGCAATCCCGTATGCGGTGGTGGTTCCCGCGCTGCTCCTGCTCGTGCTGATCATCGGGATCGCCGCAGGATATTATCCGGCACTGCTCCTGTCGAAATTCCCCGCCGCCGCGGTCCTTGCCTCCGCGCGCGCGCCGGGTGGGGGGCGTTCGGGGTCGCGGGTTCGCGAGGCGCTGGTCGTCTTCCAGTTCGGGCTCGCGATCGCGCTGATGATCGGGACTGCCGTGCTGGTGGCGCAGACGCAGCATGTCCGTCGGACCGATCTCGGCTTTCGCCGCGACGGGCTGATCGTGGTGCGCTCGCTCGCCGACAGCTTGGTCGAACCTTCGCGTCGGCGCGCGTTTATCCAAGCGGCCGGGGCATTGCCTGGCGTGACCGGGGTGACGCTGTCCAACGATGCGGTCGGCGGCAGCGGCCAGGACAATAGCGACAACGTGCCGTTGCCGGGGGTGGTGGGGCCGGGTCCGTCGCTGAAATGGATTATCGTCGGGCCGGACTTCTTCGCCACCTATGGCGCGCGGCTGCTCGCGGGGCGCTTCTTCGACGATGCCCATCGACTCGACGATGCTCAGCAGCGTGCGGCCGGCGATGGCCTGAATATCGTCGTCAATCGCGGCGCGCTGGCGACGCTCGGTTTCCGCTCCCCCGAGCAGGCGATCGGCAGGACCGTCGGCGGTAGCCGACCGCGGACGATTATCGGGGTTGTCGACGACATGCGCTTTTCATCGCCGCGCAATCCCAACAGCCCGACCTACTATATCTTCCATCGCGACCCGGCGGACCAGAGCAACGTGGTCGCGACCGTCCGGCACGGGGGTGACCCGCGCCCGCTGCTGGCAGCGATGCGCCGGGTCTGGGGGCGGGTGGTGCCGCAAGTGCCGTTCAACGCCGATACCGCCGATCAGCGCCTGACCGAGTTCTACGACGCTGATGACCGCGCGACCCGACTGTTCGCCATCGGTGCGGGCCTCGCCGTCCTGATCGGCTGTGTCGGGCTGTGGGGGCTAGCGTCGTTCAACACGTCACGGCGGGTGAAGGAGATCGGCATTCGCAAGACCCTCGGCGCGTCCTCTACCGACATCGTCAGACTACTGGTGGGCCAGTTTCTCCGTCCCGTGCTGATCGCCAATCTCGTCGCGTGGCCGCTCGCCTTCATCGCCATGCGCACTTGGCTCGCGGGGTTCGACGACAGCATCGCGTTGTCGCCGCTGTACTTTATCGGTGCGAGCCTGATCGCGACCGCGGTCGCGGCGCTGACCGTGCTGGGTCAAGCGTTGCGCGCCAGTCGAGCCGCGCCCGCCTGGGCACTACGTCACGACTAGGCAGGGATTTCTGCGACGGCCACGCTGCTGATCAAAGCGCCCGGATCTACCGAGACACTGCGCAACCCCGTCGCCACCGCATATGTTGCCGCGCGTAGCTTGTCACCGTGCGGGCAAATCATAAGACACTATGGGTGAGGTGACCTTGAGTCGCCCCATGTCAAGTAGAAATATATCCAGAATTCTAAATATAGTGGATGCAACTATGCTTGCAAGCCATCGGTCGACAAGTAGATTTGCGATCACCACGGTTGGTTGAATCACCATCGCCGGACGCGCAATACTGGCCGGTTCATTTGACCTGATCAAAGAAGGAATTGTTGTAGCATGCACAACGACATCCTCAGCCGATCGCCGCTGGATAGCGATGCAGTCACCATCATGATCGGTGCGAAAGCCGGTGATGTGAAGGCTGCAACCGCGCGGCGGTGGAAACCATCGCGGTTCAATGTCCAGGCTACGACGACCGAAGGGTGGTTGTTGCTGTGGAACACCTATTCCGGATCGATGAACGCGTTCCGGCCGCAGCAGCGTGGCGCCGTGCAGGACCTGATCGATCAGAGGGGCCTGATCGCGCCCGAGGATGGGATCGCGGGGTACCTGGTACAGCGTGGTTATATCATTCCGGGCGACGCCGACGAACTGCGCCGGGTCCAATATGCATTCGGACAGGAAAATCACCGCACCGACCGGCTCGAATTGATCCTGCTGGCGTCGGAGGACTGTAACTTTCGCTGTACCTATTGCTACGAGGATTTTCGCCGGGGCACCATGCGCCCCGAAGTGCGCGCCGGGATCAAGAAACTGGTCGAAGCGCGCGCGGGACTCTTGCGTGACATGAGCGTGGGCTGGTTCGGCGGTGAACCGTTGTACGGCATGGCGGCGATCGAGGACCTCGCGCCGTTCTTCGTCGGCGTCGCCGAGCGGGAAGGCATCGAATATTATAGCCACATCACGACGAATGCGTATCTTCTGACCCGGGACGTGGTCGACCGGCTGTTGGCGTGGCGGATCACCGATTACCAAATTACCCTCGACGGGCTGCAGGACGATCATGACAAGCTGCGTCCAGCGCGCGACGGCAGAAGTACGTTCCAGACGATCTACGACAATCTAGCGGCCATGAGCGAACGCACGGATGATTTCTCGGTCGTCATTCGGGTCAATTTCACGCCCGCGAACGTGCCGGGACTGGAGCAATTCCTCGAGCTTCTGCAGGCCCGGTTTCGCGACGACGACCGGTTCACGATCTCGTTCCACGCGGTCGGTCGGTGGGGAGGCGACAACGATACCAATGTGGATATCTGCGGCAGGGATGAATCGCACGACGTCCGCATGAAGCTCAAATCGGTCGCACGCTCGCTGGGGTTGCGGGTGACCAGTGGCTGGAAGCCCGGCGCGGGTGTCGGAACCGACGTGTGTTATGCCGCGCGTCCCTACAACTTCATCGTCGGTGCGCATGGCGACCTGATGAAGTGCACGATCGATCTCGACAAGAAGGACCGCAACCTGGTCGGCAAGCTGCTCCCCGACGGGACGCTCGATCTGGATGTCGACAAAATGGCGCTGTGGACCGCGCCGGCTTTCGAGCGAGACACGGGCTGCCAGAGTTGCCACATGCTGCCGTCGTGCCAGGGCCTTCACTGCCCCCAGATCCGGATGGATCACAATATCGCTCCGTGCCCCAGCATCCGCCGCACGGCCAAGCAGGAAATGATCGACTATTTCGAGGCAAAGCAAGCCTCAGCGGCAGACGTCGCGGTGCCCGCCGCGGCGGCGTTGGCCGACGCTGCAGACGCGGGGCAATCGTCAACGCACTAAACTAAGGAAGGTACGTTTGTCGTGAGCGCGATGCCGACATTTGCCGCATCAGATCGCCGCCGCCGCCGGCACGTCGGATCGGGTCGTGCGCGACTGGAGCGGATGCTGGAGCGCGGTTGCAGCGACACGCGGGCGGTGTTGGACGCGGTACATGCGGCGAGCGATGCCGACCTCATGGCGTTCGGGCTGCGCGCCTATCACATCAACCTCTTGTCGCTGTTCGGGCAGACCTGGTCCCAGGAAAAGATCGCGACCACCGCACGCGCGGCGGCGATCAGCAAGATGCTGGGGGGGTGGGAATATCACCACGACTATCTCCCCAGCCTGACCGCGACCCCCGACAGTCCGCGGGTGAGCGGATGCCCGCTTGGCTTGATCAAAGAGACGCTGGATCACGGGCGCGGACTCGTCATCATGACCTTCCATCTGGGACAAATGCGGTATCTGCCGTCGGATCTCGCGCATGCGGGAATTCCGATCTGCGTGCCGCTCGCGCGGGATGCGTTCGCCGATTATTCGGCTGCGCGGCGGGCCAACTCAGATGCGGCGCTGTGGAACGCGTTGACGTTCGTCAACGTCGAAGAGAACGGCGGCACGCTCGCCCTAGCCCGGGTGTTGGCAAAGGGTGGGTGCGTCTTCTCCGCGATCGATGGCAACACCGGACTGGATGGCCCGCGCGGTGACCAGCGGCGCACGACGGTTCGCGTCTTGGATGCGACCGCGCGGGTGAAGGCCGGCCTGTTTGGGATGGCCGCGCGCTTCGGCTCGCCGATCCTGGTGATGATCGCGTCCACCCAAGACGGAGAACGGCGTTGCCAATCGGCTCCCCTCGTGGATCCCGGACACCCACTGGCGCAGGACGAGCGCGACCAATGGGTCGAGCAGGCCGCGCAGGCCGCCTATTCCTTCTTCGGTGCCGCCCTGATCGATCACGCCGATGAATGGTGCGGTGGCGATCTGTTCCATCAGTGGCGGGTGCCGCTCGTTATTCCACGGCGCGACATGAGCAATGTCGAGCAAGCCCTCGGTCGGACCCTGGGAGCGGGCGGACGGGTGACCATCGATCATCGGCGGGTCGTCGAACTGAGCGACGACGGCAACCTGATCTGGTCGGATGTGGTGAGGGGGCGCTGCTACACGTTGCCGCCGCAGATGGCTGACTTGTCGAGGCAGCTATCCACGCGTGGCGGCGTCGATGCGGGGTGGTTGGACCAGCGCGCCGCGGCTGAGCGATCGCAGCTCTGGGCGATGCTCTGCCAACTCGCGTCGCTGGATTTGATCAAGACGATGGAGGTTGCTGGCCGGCATGAGTGCGGCCCGAAACGCGCCGACGTCTTCCCAGAGATTGCTCGTCTTTCGATGCACGGGACGAGTGATGGTGGAATACCGAGTGCGTCGACCGTCTGGAATGCACCTCGTCCGGAGTCATTCCTCACACCCTAGAACAGGAAGGCAAAATACCATGGACAAGATGATCAACGGCGTAACCGAGAACATCCAGCCTCTGCTGATCGACGAGTTCGAGATCATCGAACTCGAGGACCGGCTGGAACTCGCAGGTCGCTGCAATGGCCGCTGCGATGGCACTGTTAAGCCAGCGTAACACGAAGATCCAGGCGGGGCCGTGCAGGTCGCGGTCCCGCTACTCTCGACACTCCTGTCACAGCAGCTCGCGGCGGTTACCGATGATCGAAGATACGCGACCATTCGCCAATCCCTTGCTCGAGACCTCCGACTTCGATTCGGACGCCAGCAAGCCGATGGTCCTCTGCGTGGTCCCAAGCGCGAACGAACCCGTCCGCCTAGTGCTGCCCGCAATGTACATGCAGTTAGTAAGCGAGTTCGATGGCACACGCACGCAGGCCGAGGCGATCGACGCGTTCCTCGATCGCCATCCCGGCAGCTACGAGCGCGATTGGGTCGAGCGCCTCGTCAGGCAATCGCTGCTGCCCAAGGGGATCCTCGTCGATGCGGATCAGGACCCCGCTCGCGTGGCGGTGAGCACCCAGTCCAAACGCGCGTTCTTCTTCGTCAAGCTGCCGATCTTTCCGCCGAGCGTGGTCGACGGCGTGGCGCAGCGGTTGAGCTTCATGTTCGCGCGGCCTGCGCTCATCTGCGGCGCGCTGCTGTTCGTGGCGTCGCACCTTTATGTGTACGGCGTCATCGTCGGATCGCAGCGCATCGATTTCAATCAGCTCAATATCGGCGACATCTTGCTGATCATGCTGTTGTCGACCCTCGGGACGATTTGTCACGAATTCGGCCATGCGAGCGCCGCCGCCCGATATGGATGCCGCCAGATGACGATCGGCTGGGGCATTTACATCGTCTATACCGTGCTGTGGACGAACGTTTCGGAAGCATGGAAACTACCCAGACGCCAGCGAGCTGTGGTGGATATCGGCGGGGTTTATTTCGAATCGATCTTTCTTTCGTTGATGCTGGCACTGTACGTTCGGACCGGACAACCCGTCTTCTTCTTTGCTTTCGTGTTCATCGACCTCTCGATCGTGACGACCTTCAATCCGTTCCTGCGCATGGACGGATACTGGCTGGTGAGCGACCTGTTCGGCATCGTCAACCTCCGCAAGCAGCAACTCGACTGGTTTCGCGAGATCAGCTGGAAACTGTTTGGACAGGGGCGCAGCCCGACGCAGAGCAATCTTAGCACCAGAGCCAAATGGGTACTGGGTATCTATTCCTCGGTCGGGCTAGTGTTTCTTATCTACCTGGTGTGGGTGATCGGCCAGTTCGTGGTGCTGAACGTCGCGGGTGAATATCCAGCGATGGCGTGGCAGTTCTCGCACGACGCGTTTGCGGGCGTACCGCCCCTGAAGCTGCTCGGCAGCTTCTTTGAGATCCTTTGGCGCACGCTCATGTTGGTTGCCGCCGCCATCACCTTGGCGAGCTGGGGACGTCGTGCGGGCACCATGATCGCGAGCGCTGCGACGTTCAGAGCGGCCGCGCTTCAGCGGAGCGTTTGAGCACCGCATGAACCCGCACTTGGCCACGCGCGAGGGATACTCTCCGCTGCTCGACTGTGCCGCGGTGACGAACCGCTACGCTGATGCAGACCGCCTGCTGGAGCTTCGCCTGGTGGCGTCCGACGACCTCGCGCTGGAAAGCCGGGAGGAGGATCACGTGATCGTCGTCAACACCGCGTCGGCCACGCGGACACGCCTGTCGCTGGCCACCTATCAGTTCCTCATGGCCTTCCAACACCCGGGCCGGATCAGGGAGATCGTGTCCGCCGACGCCGCGTTCCGCGTATTGCCGCACGTGCGGGTTCTGATCGACAAGTGCATGCTGATCGATGTCGACGCCGGGCTGCCCGCCGTAACGCCCAGGGTTCGCACCGCGGTCGCGTACCGGTTCTGCGGCGCACCCGTGCATGACGCCGCGACCCAACCGGATTTCGTCATCCTCGGAGTGCCGTACGACCTGGCAGGTGAAGGCGACTGCCGCTCAGCACCGGCGCTCATCCGCCGGAAGTCGTTCGATTATGGCTACCAACTCGACCTTGCCGAGGGGCGACCGCGCGGTTGGTTCGACGCGGACCGCGGTGGATGGATATTGCGCGGCGCGAGGATCGCCGATGCGGGTGACGTCTTCGTCGACTATGGTGAAAGCGAAGACTGCTCCTTCGACCGGGTCGGCGCGGCGCTTGGTCAATGCTGTCCCAAACGATGCGTGCCAGTCGTGTTGGGGGGCGATCGTTCGGTCACCCGGGCGGTGATCGGCGCGCTGTGTTTTGACGATCAGCTGACGGTCGTGCAGATCACTCGTAATCCGGACCGCGCGGCCGAGGAGGGCGGCGGACGTCGCCTGTTGGGGATGACACGGGTCGAGCGTGTCGTCAGCATCGGTGCTGTCGCTGATGATGCCGGCGAGCGCAGCGGCGACAGCATGCGGTGGACGGCTTCAATGCTTCGCGAATACGGCGCGGACGCGATCATCCGATCGTGGGGTGAGCGACGGTCGATCTACCTGTCGATCGATCTCGATCTCGCCACTGCGGCGTACATGACGGCGATGTCGGGCGGTTCCCCGTTCGGGGCGACGCTGCACGAGCTCAAGTCGCTGATCGCGGCGATCGGGCATGCGCACCGGATCGTTAGCATCGATCTGGTTGGCCTCGACATGCAGTCAGGCTCGCCCGCGCTGAGTGCTATCGTCGGCTGCCAGCTGGCGCTTGCGGCAATGAGTGCAGCGCATGACGATTGAAGGAGCGATCTCGAAGACTGCCCACGGTCGAGCGTCGCTGTTTGGGTGGCCCGGTTGGGACGACGGGATGAAGGAGTCCGGTTCGCTCTGCGCGTTGGGCGTGCCGACCGATCACGGCAACGTCGTCGCGCGCGGCGCGGCGCAGGCGCCCGCGGCGATCCGAGATGCGAGCCTGCACCTGGCCTCACCCCCGATCGGCGGGCTGGATATCGGCGACGTCGATCGTGCGGATGCGCGCGACCCGGATCGGTTCGTCCGCTGCATTGCCGGGGTCATCGACTGGATGGACGACCGCGATCTGTGTCCGTTGATCCTTGGCGGCGATCATTCGATCACCTACGCGCCGGTATGGGCGCTTCAGCGATCCCGCGACCTGTGTCTGATCTGGCTGGACGCCCATACCGATTTCAGCGCCTGGTCGGGCCACGCGTTTCACAATCACAAGCAGGTGCTGCGCCGGATAGCGACCTTGGACGGAGTGCGCCGGATCGTGCAGATCGGCTATCGCGGGATCACCGCTGGCGACGAACGTTCGCTAGGCAGCAAGGCGGTGGTGGTGCCCACCGTGCACGCCCGGCAACTGGATGCGCGGGCGTTGCTGGCGCTCGTTCCGAGCGAACTGCCCTGCTACATCTCGATCGACATCGATGTGGTCGATCCGTTCTGGGCACCGGGAACCAGCGCGCCGGTACCCGATGGCCTGTTGCCGCACCAGGTAACCGAGATTTTAGAGATACTGGTTCGCCACCGCCAGATCATCGGCGTCGACCTGGTCGAGGCGAATCCGACGCTCGACCAAACGACGTCCACCAGCATGATCGCCGCTGACTTGATCCGTAGCATGACTGAGCAGTGGAGCGATCAGCGCGCGCTGGTGAAATCGAGCAGAAGCGCGATCGCGAACACAGCGGTAACGCCGGGTGATCGACCGCTGATGGCGGGCGCGGCAAGGCCTATTATGCGCGCGAAGTTCCGATGACAGCCAAGTCGCCCCGTTCCGCAGCACCGGTCATCCAATCGTCGAGCATTCCAGCTTACACGCTCGAGGAATTTAGGCAGCTCATCGAAGCCCGCCCCGATGTTCTGTCATCCCACCCGTGCGTGGTGCGCGGCTTCGTCGAGCATTGGCCCGCTAGCCGGGGCTGGACCAGCCTCGGCCAGTTGACTCACGCGTTCGGTTCGCTCCCGGTCACCGCTGGCGCGCCGCAGTTCACCACCAACAAACATTCGAAGATGTGCCAGGTGAAGACCGATTTTGGCACCTACCTCCGCTATGTGGCGGATCCGGATCGGCTGGGAGAGTTGTTCGAAGGGCAGTGGATCAAAGGCAATCCGACGATCCTGCGTGATCTCGACATGCCGCTTTATTGCGGCAATCTCCGTCTGGTCCGGCACGCGCGCGAGGAGGTGCTGACCCAAATCGAACCGCTGGTTCCCGGCGCGATGGAATGCTTGAACGACGACATTCCCTATTATTATCAAGCGGGCAATCATGTCTGGCTTTACGTCAGCCTCGCCGGCGCGCTGACCCCGCTGCACCAGGATAATAACGCGGTCATCGCCTATTTGGCCCAGCTGCAGGGTCACAAGCAGGCGATTCTGTACAGCCCGGACGACAAGCCGCACTTCCACAACCCCGACGTGGGCTATCTGGACCCCATGAACCCCGATGACCGCGAATTTCCCACCTGGCGGCTGGCGCGGCCATGGACGGCCTCGCTCAATCCCGGTGAGCTGTTGATCTGGGGCGCGAACTGGGCGCATCACGTCCGAACGGTGTCGAATTCGATCACTGTCAGTTTCGACATCGTCAATAGGTTCAACCTTGGGGGTTATGCCGGGTCGCTCGATTGGCGTGACGAGCTCGGGCGCTTTGCACGCAAGAATGCCGACCTGATCCGGGAGCGCATGCCGGATGCGAAAATTCACGACGCACTCGACAACGGCGCGGACAGTGACCTTGGCTGCGCGGTAATGATCCGCGTGCTGCGTGCCGCCTTGGCGACCCCGCTGGCTGACCGTTCCCGCAAGGTGAAATCGCGCTTGCTCCAAATCTTGGAAGAGGACGCCTGACAGGCCGCCCGACATCACGATGGCGAGCGACCGCAGGTGAAAAGGGAGCTAATGAGCGACTTCCCAACGACGATCGACGAGGCATGCGGCAAGGCCGATCCGCGAGATGACCTGGCTGAGCAGTTACTGCTGTCGCGGTTCATGCAGGTTGAGCAACGCGACGCGCAAACCGCGATCATCTATCTGCGCTCAACCGGCGCGCGCGTTCGCATCCCGACCGGGCTTTACCAGCAATTGCTCGAATTCGAAACGCCGCGAAGCCTTCGCTCGGTCGCGGGCGGCGAAGCGCGTATCGCTACCGCGCTCGAACGGCTCCGCGCGAGCGGCTTTCTGGTCGCCGAGCAGGATGCGGAACGCCCCTCGCCGCAGCGGCTGGTGACCGACGCGCCCGTCCGCCTGTTCGATTGTCCCGCGCATAAGCTCAAGCCTGCCCAGACCGACGTCGTGGTGCTCGGGGTTCCGTACGATCTTGGGGATAGCGCCGCGGCGGGTACGCGGGACGGGCCAGCGGCGCTGCGAGAGGCCTCGTTCCAGACGCTGTACGGGATCGATCGGCGCACCGGACAGCCATTGGGATGGTTCGACGCCGACCGCGCGCTTCCGATCCTGCGCGGCGTGACGATCGGGGACTGTGGCGACGTGTTCGTCGATCATGGCGCACCACAAGCACAGTTGTTCGCCCGCATCACGGCGGCGCTGGCCGCAGTGGCGGGGGGCGGCAGCCTGCCGCTCTTATTGGGGGGCGATGCGACGATTTGTTTTCCTGCAATCGAACTGCTGCAGGCGCGCCGCCCGATCGCGGTGGTCCGGATCGGCAACATCACCGCGGGTGTCGCGACCACGCAGGATTCGTTCGTGTCGCCGCAGACGCTGCCCGAGCACATCCTGCGGCTGCCCGGCGTGGATCACTATGTGCAGGTCGGCGCAGGCAAGCGGGACGACTACGTTCCGCCCGGGTTCGCGACGGTCGCCGCCGCCGCGTTCCGACGCGTCGGGATCGCTGCGCTCGTCCCGTATCTCGCCGACCGGCAAACCATCCACCTGGGGATTGATATGAACGCGCTTGCGGTGCCCGGCGGCGATGCCGTTGACGGACCCGAACCCGAGCACCTCAGTTACGGTGAGCTCCATGCGTTGCTCTGCGGCATCGGCGATCGGTACGCCATTGCCAGCATGGATGTGGTGGGGCTGAATCCGCTAACGCCCGGGTGGCGCGCGACCGCCAACGCTGCGCTGCATCTCCTCCTGACGGGACTCAGCGCGGCGAGGGATCGGACGTGCGACGAGCCGCAGTCATGACCGCAGCGTCGCTCTTCGGCTGGCCCGCCCCAGCGCACGCGATTGAGGACGCGGTCATCGAGGTGGTGGGCGTTCCGAGCGATGCGGGCAATGGCATCGCCGCGGGCGCTCGATTCGCTCCCACCGCGATCCGGCGGGCCAGCATGGCGCTGCGACCCGACGCATGCGGGGTCGATCATGGCGACATCGGCAATGTCCACGGCTGCGACTGGGAACGCGTGCTGGAGAACGTCGAGCAGACCGTCAACGCCATCATCCGGCGCACGTCGCTGCCGATCATCCTCGGCGGGGATCACGCGATTTCCTACGCTGGCGTCGCTGCCGCGTGCGACTGTCGCCCGCTGAACATCGTGTGGTTCGATGCGCACACCGACTTCTGCGCCTGGGAAAACCAGAGCTGGCACAATCACAAGCAGGTGCTCAGGCGGATCGCGGGGCTCGATCACGTCGGACGGATCATCCAGATCGGGCACCGCGGCATCACCTATGTCGACGAGGCCGACCGGTTCGAGCGGCTGACGGTGATCACGGCCACACGCGCGCTGAACCTGCCCCCCGCGATGATCCTCGACCATCTGCCGGTCGACGAGCCGATCTACCTATCGATCGACATCGACGTGCTGGACCCGCGCTGCGCGCCCGGGACCGGGCATCCGGTGCCCGGCGGGCTGAGCGTGGCGCAGGTGAGCGAGGTGGCGCGCGCGATTGCAAGCAACCGGCACATCGTCGCGGCGGACGTGATGGAGGTCAATCCGCTGCTCGACCACCAGGATATGACGAGTACCGCCGCGGCCACCATCCTGTCCGAACTCGTCACGACAATCGCCCGCGCCGACCGGTTGCGACGGCCAGATCGCGGACCGCGTTCAGCGCGTGCAGCGCGCGTATCCTGATCGCGGCGGATCAATAGTTCACCCGGAGTGCGCGCCACGACGCGTCCTCAGCGTCATGGGCGATACGGGAGAATCGTTGTCCGCCGCCTAGGACTCGAGCATCGCGTGCCGCTGATCGATCTCACCTCGTGCGAGATTTCGACGTAACCCGGCGTGAGCGAGGCATCTGGCACCTTCGCGTCAACGTGGATAGCAACGTGGCATCCCGCGCTGCAGGGGCTCACTGGTCAACCCGCCATCGGATCGAACATATCGTCGGTATCGACCTCATGCGTGACCGACGCGACAACAGCTTCGCCTTCGGCGGGCATCGAAAAATGGGGCTCGGTCGGATCAGCGACGGCAGATGGTGTCGTCGGGGGTTCGTTTGGGCTCATGGCTTACTCCGAAAGGGTCGGCCGATCATCATCGACAGGAGCGTCTGGCGCTTCGGCCTGCGATCCACCAGCACCATTCTCCATCGGCGGTAGTTCGGGATGCGCAATTTGGCCGGCGGTGGCGTCGGCTTCGATGACCGCGGACTGCTCGCGCGCAATTTCCAGATCGGTCAGGCCATTGCCGGTCGCCATCAGCGGTACAATCGGCGGGCTGGTCGTCTTGTCATCGGTATCGGCCATCACTGTCTCCTTGCGTGCGGGTTGCATACAGATGCCGAACGCACAGGGGCGGCGGCGGTCGCATGAATTGTAGGAGGGAGATCTCAGACCGCAAAACTTTTAACACGGACGACGGAGAATGATCGATTACCCGCCGATTGCGGAAAACTTTTCGTCGTCGCCGCCGCCAGAGCAGCAGCACTTGCTCGCGTTCCTGCGTTCGCAAGCGCGCTGCTGCCTCGATCAATATGCCCGGAACGACAGCCCGATCGTCGTCGGTGAGTTCGATCAGTCCGGGCTTGGCAATGAGCCGCCGGCTCGATCAGCCGACGAGGGCGTTCGCAGCGCCGCCCCCGGTGCCCCGTTAGGGCCATCCGCAAGGGGATCGGCTACCGCGATACCCCACCTGGCCTCGCCACGTGGCTGGAAAACGCTGTTTCCGAGGGTCTCGCTGTATTCACGCTACCTACGTCGTCGCGTATCGCACGGTTGCACCGTGTGCCTCGATCAGTGCGATCAGCGCATCACCCGCCTTGCTTCGATAGCGTTCCTTGTGACGCAGCCCATAGAACGGCCGCGGTTCGATCACGAAGGGGACGCGGTGCAGCGTGCCCGCCTGGATTAATGGCTCGACGACCAGGGTCGAGAGGACCGTATATCCCGCGCCCGCAGCGACCGCCGACCGGACCGCCTCGTTCGATGGCAGCGTGAGCGTCACGTCGAGATCGGCGAGCTTCAACCCGAACGCCGCAAGCGCGGCGGCGAACGTGGAGCGGGTGCCCGATCCTTCCTCGCGCAGCACCCAGCGCGCCGATCGGATCCAGTCGGCGTTGATCGGCGCGGTCGCGGCGTCCTTGCCCACCAGTGCCAGGTCGTCGTGGCCGAGCGTCCAGCGCGCCAGCGCGGGGTCATCGATCACGCCTTCGACGAAACCGAGTTCGGCGGTCCCCACGCGTACTTGGTCCGCGGCCGCGCCGCTGTTGCCTATCGACAAGGTGACCGCGACGCCGGGATACAGGTCGCGAAACGCGGCAAGGTACGGGGGCAGCCAATAGCTCGCGATCGTCTGGCTTGCGACCAGCGTCAGCGTGCCGCGCTCCAGCCCACCGAACTCGGCGAGCGCGCGTTCGGCGCTCGCCGCACGGCCAAGCACCGCGCGCGCCTCGATCAGAAAGACGCGTCCGGCGCCGGTCAGTTCGATCCGCCGACCGATCCGGTGAAACAAGGCGACGTCATGGCGCTCCTCAAGCGTCTTGATCGCCGCGCTTACCGCGGACTGGGTGATGTTGAGCGCCTCCGCCGCTCGCGTCATGTGTTCGCGCTCGGCGACCGCGACGAACAGGCGAAGTTGCTCGAGCGTCAAGGCGCGGCGATGGGTTTGGGCGCGGCCGCCGCGGCTGCGGTTTTGGCGCTCATCGCAGTCAGATAGGCGACGATCGCGGGGACGTCCTTCTCCGCGACCGGGGCCTTGAACGTCTCGCGCATCTTTTCGACCTCCTTGTGCCAGGCATCGGCGGACAGCGGCGGCTGGTACAGCGCCATCGACGCCGAATGGCACGCGGTGCAATTGGCATTGATGACATCGGCATGAGGTCCAGCGGGATAAGCCGCGGCATCATCGGGGAAAGTGACGCTGACCGACGCCAGCGACAAGCCGGGGCCGGATATAGTGGTCGGCCCGGCGGGGAGGCTGTTGGTCGCGACCTGCTTGGGCGCGGGACGGCTATTCGGGGCGCCGACCGCCAGCAGCGCAACGATCACGGCCCCGAAGATCACCGCGACGAGCACACCGAGACTAGGAACTTTCATGATGATCTCTCCTCAGGCTGCGACGACGGTGATGGTTTCGACCCCCGCGCGGCGATAGCCGCCGGGATTCCAGTTCTGCGCCATCGGCTGGGTCTCACCGCCGGCATTGGTACATCGCACGCTGAGTGGCACCCGCCCGGCATGGGGCAGCCGCGCGGTAATGTCCCAGCGACGAAAACCGTATTTGCCCTCTTCCGGGCCGAGCCGGGTCGGATACCAGTGGCGTCCTTGATCCGGCGAGATATCGACTTTGGCGACCCCGCGGGTGCCCCCCATCGCGATCCCGCGGATGTAGTTGGGATCGGTTGCCGCGACCGCATCGCCCTCAGCCAGATTGGTGATCCACGCACGCGGCACCATCGTGCTGATCGGGACGGTGGGGAAATCCTTGTCGGTCGGCGAAACGTTGGCCCAGTGGTTGGCGGGCAGCTTGTACGCCTTGGCCATCCAGAAATTGTCGTCGGGCTGGGTGAGCACTTCGATATCGCTCAGCATCTTTACCCAATAGGTCGAGAACCAGCCGGGCACGACGAGGCGCAGCGGGAAACCGTTGAGCAGCGGCAGCGCCTCGCCATTCATCGCGAACGCGATCATCACCTCGCCGTCGCGGGCATGGTCGATCGACAGCGATTTCTTGAAATCGGGCGCGCTGGCGACCACGGGTTCGTCCATCCCTGAAAATCTGACCTGCAGCGCGCCTGCCTTGACGCCAGCCTTATCGAGCACGTCGCGCAGCCGCACCCCCATCCATTTGGCGTTGCCCATCGCGCCATGGCCCCATTCACCGCCTGGCACGCGTGGTTCGAAAAAGCCGCGTGAATTGCCAGAACATTGGTTCACCGCGGCAATCTCGACCCGCGGCAGATCGCGCAGCAGATCGGCAAGCGAGATCGACAACGGTCGATCGACCGCGCCGTGAACCTTGAGCCGGAAGCTGTCGACGTCGACGCTCGGCGGAATCACCGCCCAATGCCAGCGCACGAAAAAGCGATCGTTCGGGGTGAAGACGCCGGTATCGAACACCTCCATCGGGGTTTCGAGCAATGGCGGCCGCGTCCGCTGGAGGATCATCGCGCCCTTCTGCGGAAACGCAGTCGTCATCTCGCGCGACGACGGGCCACCGGGCAACCCGAGATCGATGAGCGTCTGCGCCAGCGCGGGCGTAGCGAACGCGGCCATTCCGCCCAGCGCAGAGGCTTGCAGCACACGGCGGCGGTCGATCCGGGTCATCAGGGGGTTGGACATCATCATCTCCTCGGGATCGAAAATGGCACGTTCGGATCAATCGGTCCAACATCACGTATTGATAGTTTCGATCAAAAAACCCGATTGATCAACGTCGACCATAATCAACAAGCGAATACGATTGAAACCACAGTCTAATTGCGTTGGAAGTCATTGGTGGTGGGCGCCATGTAGCAGCCATCGAGGGCCAACCGGCGTTGGTCCAAAACCTTCCGAAAGAGGTCGTCATGACCGCTCCTGCTTCCGTTACAGCACCTCTGCATCCTGCGCCCCGCTTCAAAGCATTGACGCGAATCGTTCCCGGCCTTGGGCTGTGCATCGCGGTAACGGGCGGCGCAATCGCGCTGGCGCGTGCCGAGCAAGCGCTGTTCGGCAGCGTCTGGCTCGAAGCACTGGTGCTTGCGATCCTGATCGGCACCGCGATCCGGACCGCCTGGACGCCGCACGATCGCTGGCTGCCCGGCATCGAGTTCAGCGCGAAGCTGCTGCTGGAAATCGCGGTCGTTCTGCTTGGGGCATCGGTCAGTGCGGCAATCATCCTTGCCGCCGGCCCAGCGTTGCTGATCGGGATCGCCGGCGTGGTCATCGTCGCAATCGGGGCGAGCTTTGCGATCGGACGGATGCTCGGTTTGCCCAAGCGGATGGCGACGTTGGTTGCGTGCGGCAATTCGATCTGCGGCAATTCGGCGATCGCCGCAGTGGCCCCCGTGATCGGCGCGGATGGCGATGATGTCGCCGCCTCGATCGCGTTCACCGCGGTGCTCGGCGTCGTCGTCGTGCTCGGCCTGCCGCTGCTCGGCATCGGGCTGCACCTGAGCGGCTTGCAATATGGCGCGCTCGCCGGGCTGACGGTGTATGCGGTGCCGCAGGTGATCGCCGCCGCGGCGCCGATGGGCGCGACCGCGATCCAGATCGGCACGCTCGTGAAGCTCGTGCGCGTGCTGATGCTCGGGCCGGTCTGCCTGCTGCTGTCGATCCTAGCACCACGGCTGCGCGAAGAGACCGATGAGCCTGCTCCGCACGTTACCGCAGGAGACCGTCCGGCATCAGGACGTCCCCCGATCCATCAGCTGGTGCCGTGGTTCATCCTCGGCTTCCTCGGGATGGTCGCCGCGCGCTCGCTGGGCTTGATCCCCGCCGCGGCGCTCGCGCCAGTCGCCAGCGCCGCGACATTGTTGACGGTGGTGTCGATGGCGGCGCTGGGGCTCGGCGTCGATGTGCGTACCGTCGCCAAGGCCGGCGGGCGGGTTATCGCGGCGGTGATCTTGTCGCTGATGGTGCTGGGCGGCATCAGCTTCGCGCTGATCACCGTGCTGCATCTGGGATGAGTGATGGCTGACAGGCGGCTTCTTCGGGAGCCCCGTCGAACAGCCGCGAGATCGGACGAGCGTGAACCGGAACGCTCGCCATGCGTTCGCGAATATCGGAGGTAGTGATGGCAAAGATATACGACGAACCGACAGTGGCGACCAGCGAAGGCACAATCGTTACGCTCGACGGGCCAGACGGCGTCGCGGTATCGCTGACACCTGAAGCCGCACTGAAAACGGCATCGCGGATCGATGAAGCCGCGGTCGAAGCGCTTCTCGCCAAGCACGATGTCGGTGCTACCGCGAATCACGGCGGGCGGGACCCGTCGGCTCCAGCACCGCGCGACATCCCGCCGGAAAACGGCCAGCGCGCCTCGATCGACCCGGTGACAGGTGAGGTCCGCGGCAGCGGTGTCGGTGCTGGCGGCGCAAGCGCTGGCGAGGACTTTGATTCGGATGAAGCCAGCGGCGATGGCATGCCACTTCGCGACAGGGTCGCACCTCGCGGTCAGTGATCGCGAGCGGGCATTAACCGTATCGTTGCACACGACCTCAATCTCATCGGTTCACTCGCAGCCGATGGACCTGATAACGACGGATGCGCTTCGCAATGGAATGTCTGGTCAGGCCCTGCTTGCCGCGCTGTCATTGTGCGAGGAGGTGCGCCGCATGCACGAGGATCTGGAGCAGTTTTATCGCACCCAGCTGACCGCCGCGTTGCTAGCCGAGCGATTGAATGCGCTGAGCGCGACCGGATAGGCATCGTTGCACCCCAGTGAGCCAACCCTGTCGAGTGTGGACCGTCAGTGGCAAGGGACGCGAACACCGATCGACGCCGCGGCTCGATTTCGGCGAGGCCGCAGACCGGCGCGGACCACATATCCTCTGTGTCGAGCCTTACCGAGCGACGCCGGCTGCAGCCGCCTTGGCTTGTCATCGGAAAAATGGGCGCGCGGGCGTGGGATGATTGCCCGGTTCGGGCGGCGCTGCGGCGCGTCACGGTACATACGCTGGGCGACGGCCTTTGCAGCGGGCGCGGCCGTCGATTATTGATACGACATGGCACCCGCGGGCGACGAAGAAGAGTTGGATCGAGGCGCATCGGGCGCGGCGCACGCCTCGGCTGCCGGCCCCCGGAAATATGAGGGGCGCGCCCCAGAAGTGCTCGCCGCATTTCTCAAGCTCGGCTGTAGCTCGTTCGGGGGGCCGATCGCCCATCTCGGTTATTTCCGCGCCGAGCTCGTCGAGCGGCGACGTTGGCTCGATGATCGGGCGTATGGCGAACTCGTCGGGCTCTGCCAGTTTCTGCCCGGTCCCGCCTCGAGTCAGGTCGGCTTCGCGCTCGGCCTGATGAGGGCGGGCCCGTTGGGCGGGCTGGCGGCATGGGCCGGCTTTACCCTGCCATCGGCGGTGATGATGATCGGCTTCGCGCTGATCGCCACCAATCTGTCGGGGCCGATCGCAGCGGCGGCGATCCACGGGCTCAAGATCGCGGCCGTGGCGATCGTCGCCCAAGCGTTGGTCGGGATGGCGCGCGCGCTTACGCCAGACATGACCCGAGTGCTGATGGCTGCCGTTGCTGCTGCCGCCATGCTCGCGCTTGGTGCTCCCGCAGCCCAGATCGGTTTGATCGGACTTGGCGCAATAGTCGGACTGGTCCTGTGTCCGCCAGGCATCGCGGGTGTGCAGCACGCAAACGGCTGGTCCCCCAGCCGTAGGGTCGGCGTGATCTGCTTCGCGACATTCGGACTGCTGCTGCTCGTCCTGCCGTTGGCGGGCGGCAGCAACGACATGCTCGCCTTGGGCGGCGTCTTTTACCGCGCCGGGGCGATGGTCTTCGGTGGCGGCCATGTCGTGCTCCCATTGTTGCATGGCGGTCTGGTGCCGCAGTGGATGACCGACGGTGCCTTCCTCACCGGTTACGGGGGTGCACAAGCGGTGCCGGGGCCATTGTTTACGCTGTCAGCCTATCTCGGGGCGATCGCTACGCCCCACGCCGCGCTGGGCGGGGCCGTCCTGGCGCTCGTCGCGATCTTCCTGCCGGGGCTCCTGCTGATTGCTGGTGCGCTGCCGTTCCGCGCAGCGATAACCCGCCATGCGCGGGCACGATCAGCGATTGCCGGGGTTAACGCGACGGTGGTCGGCATTCTCGCTGCCGCCCTCTATGACCCGCTATGGATCACCGGCATCACCGTGCCGACCGATGGGCTGATCGCGCTGGTCGGATTCGCGCTGCTCGTTGCGTGGCGCGCGCCGCCGTTGATCATCGTCCTTGGATCCGTCGGTGCAGCCATCGGTTCGGCGCTGCTCTAATCACGCGCCTCAGGCGTAGCGAACCACCATCATAACGCCGCAATCCATGTGCGGCTGGTGATGGCAGGGGACCGCGCGTCACCGGGGCGTCCGACCACCGCTGTGATCAGCGCGCGCGAACCCAGCGCGTGGCGATATCGCTGGCGCTCGTCAGCAGCCCGACGATGATATGCGTGCCGACAATCAGGCTCGCCATGAAGGCCATCACGTTGGTGACATCGCCATCCCGCCCGAACGCGAACGCGACAAAACCGGCCATCACGACTTCCTTATTGGGCATGAACGGCAGCCGCGACAGCATCATGCGCAGGGTCGCCAGCGCCAGCCACACGCCAGCCCCGATGGAGGGCACCAGCAAGTGCCACATCGTCGCCGACAGTGCCAACAGCATGCCGATACGCGCGGTATGGACGAAGTAAATTTCTACGAGTCGGCGACCCGGCAACGAGAACAGCCGCCGCCGCACAAATAGCATCGCCATCGATATCGCGACAATGATCGCAACCGAAACAAGTAACGCTTGCCCGAGCGAACCGATCGCTAGCTTCTGCAAGAGCGGCATCATAAACGCCATCATTACAAGCGTGACGATGTTACCCGCGAACGCGGACAGCACCGCGACATCCTTGACCGCGCCGAATGGCGAATTGGGCAGCCGCGCATGCTCGCGCGCCCACAGATAGAACTGGACCTCCCCCGAATAGCCAAACACGATCTCGTTCGCGACCTGCTTGCGCAACAGCGGCACCATGGCGCTGGCGGGTACGCGCCACAGCCGCCGATAGATGATCCATTCGGAGAAGGGTCCGGTTACGTAGAACAGCGCGAAGATCGCCCAGAAGGCGGGCGTGCGCGGCATCATCGTGACAAGTTTGTCGGTGTCGATCCGTCCGAGTTGAAACAGGATGGCACCAAGTACCGCGATCGAAACGACTGGCCCCGCCCAGCGCGCAAGCTGTCGCATCCAGGACTGGGCGCGTTCGCTGCGCCAGAATGCGGGTGAACGAACACCAAGCGGAGGCCCGGGTTCGCCGCGTTTCTCGGGCGAAGCCGAGGTGACGGTAGAGCCAGTTGTCATCGCTGATTGACCGGCCTGGTCGAGCAAGGTCGCGGCTGCTGGATCGTCGTGACGCGCGCGGTCAACCCTGCCGCCCGTAGCACCTCGAGATACCGATCGGCCGAGGCGTCCAGCGTAAAGCGTGCCGCTTGGGTGCGACGGGCCTCGTCCAGCGACGGGTCGTCGCGGAGGGTATGGATCGCCGCGCCGAACGCCTCGTCGTCGCCGCGCTCAACAATCGTTCCGAGCCGACCCTCGTCGAGCAACGCGCGTACTCCTGGCCCGCAGTCGGTCGCGATGACAGGCAGGCGCGCGGCCAGCGCCTCCACCACCACTGCGGGCACACCCTCATAGGCCGACGACAACAGCAACGCATCGAACTGCGGCAATCTCGCGGCCGCATCGGCAACGTGTCCCGCCAACGTCACCTGCGCGGCGAGATCGAGGCGGCGGATGGACCGTTCAAGCGCGCCGCGCGCGGGACCCTCGCCAAAGATCGTCAAGGTATGGGTGGAATGCGCGCCTTCGGCGAATCCGCGTAGCATCGCGGGATAGTCCTTCTGTCCGACAAGCCTGCCGATCGCAACGAACGCCCGACCCCGCGATATCGTGGGCGCAATGCCCACTGCCCGGCGCGGCGCCTCGCCCAAGCGTGCCCATTGCGCCGACGATATCGCGGGATCGGGGACAACCGTGACGCTTGCCGCCGCGGGTCGGATCGCCGCCATCACGTCGGGGAGCAGCGACGGCTCCATCACAATCCAGCGATCGATGAATCGGCCCTGGATGCGGGCCCACTGACGCCACAAGCTTCGCGCAACGATCGGCAGATCCATGCGCGCGACGTCATTGCTGATCTTTGCGACGATGGGTGGACAGCTTCGCCCGAGCAACAACTTCATCGCTACCGCAACGATCGTGTAGGTGCTTCCGGCGCAGAACAGGACGTCGGGGCGCACCCGCCTGATCTCGCGCGGTAGCCAGACAATCATCCGCGCCGTTTCCATCCATACCGAGACGACCGGGATCCGCCGGGGGAAGGAATAGGGCAGGTCGCCCGCCAGTTCGTCGCGTAGCGCGCCGTCCTCGCGACCCATCGCAAGCGGTGCTTCGACGCCGCGATCGCGCCATGCGCGAACCAAGCGCAGCGCGACGCGCTCTACTCCGCCGGGCTCGAAACTGTGAAGAAACGTCAAAATTCTCATGCCGCGGGTGCGACCAGATCCGCATAGCGTCCAACGCCGTGGCTTCGCGTGAACCGCGCCAGCGTCGTATCGATGCTCGCGAGCAACCGGTCGGACGTGCAGTCACCGGGGTGAACCCCGATCCGCACGACCCGGGGCATCGGACTTACCCGCGCCACCCGCGCGAACGCCAGCGAAGACGCCAGCCGCGCCCGGGTGCGGCTGGCCCAAGTGATCACCGGCCCGCGGCAGAGCGTGGTACCGGTGGTGGGTTGCCAGACCCGCCAGTGGTCTTCGGCCAGCGCGATGCCCAGATCGCTCATCGCCGCGCGCGCACCGTCCCCATAAAGCCACGCAGGCGCGATGAAACCCGTGATCTGGGTGCCGGTGATCCCCTCGATCAATTGACGCCCCGCCTCGATCCGCTTCGACGCTTCCTCTTGCGGTAATCCGAGAAATTCCCCCTCGCCCGCGGTCATGTGACTGGCTTTTATCCGCGCGATCATCGTCGTTTGGGCGCGATCGGCACGGTGGTAGGCGCCGTGCAGAAACATTTCTATTCCGGCATCAGCCCATCGTCGCAGCCTGGTCGCGAACGGGCTTCCGGGAATCAACGGGGCTTCCGCCCAGAAATTTGGGACCACCAGCATCGCCAGGCGGGTGCCGCAATGCGACGCGACAAGATCGAGCAGACGATCGACCGCGGCCTCGTGCTTGGGAGACACGTCGTGGATCGATGCTAGTGTCATCTTCGTATTACGCGGATTTAGAGGCGCTCTTCCCGACGGATGACCGGAGGCAGCAGCGGGCATGTCACGGATCGATGTCACAGCCGCCCAATAACCGCAGTTATACGGCGACGAAAGTTAAACATTTCACATCGGGGCACCATATGGAGTATCGGCGTCGCCGCGTCGTCTTGACGCAGGCCCGCACGAATGGAGGCAAGACAGTGAGAATCGTGGACGTTTCGGCCTTCTACGCCCCATCGGGCGGCGGAGTGCGAACCTATGTCCACCGCAAGCTCGCCGCCGCGGCCATGGCAGGACACGAGATGGTAGTCATCGTTCCCGGCGCTGACGACGCGCTGGACGAGCGAGTTCCCGGCCAGCTTATCGCGACGATCCGCTCGCCACGCATGCCGGTCGATCGGCGCTATCATTATTTTGGTAACGAGTCCCAGTTGCACCGCGCGATCGACGAGTGGGCGCCCGATCATGTCGAATGCTCATCGCCATGGTCGAGCGCGTCGATGGTCGCGCGCTGGCCCGGGCGTGCGCCGCGATCCCTCGTCATGCACGCCGATCCATTGTCCGCCTATGCCTATCGTTGGTTCGGCGGGATCGCATCGATCGATACGATCGACCGGGGGTTCGACCGGTTTTGGCGGCATCTGCGCAGTCTCGATTCTGACTTCGACCTGATTGTCAGCGCCAGCGACAATTTTACGCGGCGGCTGGCTGCGGGCGGACTTGGCGGGGTCAGGACGATTCCGATGGGCGTCGAGCCAGGCGTTTTCACGCCGACCCGGCGCGATGCCGCGTTGCGCGCGACGATCCTTGCCTCGCTCGGCCTCGAGCCGGATGCGTTGCTGCTACTGGGCGTCGGTCGCTACTCCCCGGAAAAGCGGTGGGATCTGGTGATCGACGCGGCGATGGCTGCGGGCCAGTCGCGCCCGATCGGTTTGTTGATCGTGGGCGAAGGCCGCGCGCGCAGGCAGTTGATGAAGCGCGTCGCGGGCTGCCCCCATATCCGGATCGGCGAGCCGATGGGGGACCGCGACCAACTTGCGCGGTTGATGGCAAGCGCGGACGCCCTCGCCCACGGCTGTGAGGCGGAGACGTTCTGCATGGTTGCCGCCGAAGCGCATGCGAGTGGACTCGCGCTGATCGTCCCGGATCGTGGTGGCGCAGCCGACCATGCGCTGAGTCCGGGCGACGCCGTCTATCGAGCGACCGACCCCTCCGCGTTGCGCGATGCTATTTTGCAGTTTGCAGCGGTGCCGTCACGGGCGAGGACGCCGGTTCGCACGATGGACGCGCACTTCAACGAGCTATTTGCGGCTTATGGCGCGCTGGGCGCGGCGACGGTCGGCAGTGCCAGGCTGGCCGCGTCAGGGCATGTTCCCGTCGGCTGACGTCGCCCCTCGGTATTGCGCCGATAGACCAATCGCGTGCGGTGCAGGCCCGACGCGATGCAATCGCTCAAAAAATAATCGGTTGCCAGCGCGCGCGCCAACACCGCGCGCGTCGCCAAATTTCCTTGGTCGAAGCGAGGATAATCGTCGACCACCGCATCCGGCCGACTGGCCATGATCCGCGCGACCTCCTGCGCTGGATCGATGCCGAGCGCGCGTGGATTGGCCTCGTCAGCCGAATTGAGACTGCCCGGAAACGCCCAGCGGGTCGGCAGGCACGATCGCGTCAGCATGTAGAGCGCGGGGTAGCCGTCATAGACATAGAGACAACCGCCGCTGACATGCGCGGCCGCAGCGACGGCGCGTGCAGCCGACAGCCCTCCCTTCGAGCGGACGGTGAGCGCCAGCACGACCTGGCCGAGGATCAGCGCCGCAGCGCACAGCGCGACGCCCGCGATCCGGCGAGCGCGCGTGCCGTCGAACGCGGGTGCCAGCAGAACGGTCAGCGGGACCAGAATCGGCATCGCATAATGCGGGCTGGCGAAGCGCCCGAACAACAGCACGCCAAGGATGGATGCGCCCAACCAACCCTGTACAAACCGGCGTTCGAGGCGAAGTTTGGTGTCGACCCGACCAATCGGCGCGGTAGCCAGCGTCAAGATCAGCGGCGACAAGATCCCGAGGATCACGCTAAGCCCGACGATCTGTACGATCGCGTCGCGATGCCGTTGAGCCAACACCGACACGAAGTTGCAAAACCAAAAGGCGTCAAACTGTCCGGCCGCGGTATAGGCCAGCAGCGCCAACGCGGTCGGCAGCAGTGCACATCCAACCCACAGCGCAATCGATCCCACTGACCGCAGACCGCGTTCCCCGTTGCGCCAGCTCGCCCAGACTAGCGCAACGCCGAAATACATCCCCTCGAAGACAACGCTGTACTTGATCTGCAGTGCGAGGCCGACGATGAGCATCGCCAGTGCTCCGCGCGAGCGAACTGCGCCCGGTCGCTCGATCGCGGCGAGGGTGGTGACCGCCGCTGCGATCATCGCCACATTATAGAAGACCGGTGACTGTCCTCCTTCTCCCTCCATGAAGTTGAGCCAGGCGATATACAGCGATGCTGCGACGAGCGCGGCAAATCCGCCTGCCAACCGCCGTGACAACGAGAAAATGAAGGTTGATGTCGCTACGACAAACCCCAGGGCGACGAGCTTGTACGCCAGGAAGCCATCGCCCCCGATCGCCCGGATAGCAGCGAATATGATGAACAGCCCGATCGGCTTGCGATCGAAGATATCGACATACGGTATCGCACCGTGAAGCATCCGGTCGCCGACCAGCAGATAAAATTGCTCGTCGAAACCGAGCACTGGATTGCCGAACGTCGCGTACCGCGCGGTGACCGCGACCATCGTGAGCATCAGCGCGGCGGCGCCGATCGACCGAGCGGATGAGCGAGGATGCATACCGCCGGGTATCAGGTCCATCGCGGTCCGGAAACTACCGAGCTCAAACCGATTGGCGTTGCGCCGCGATCTTCAGCGCGCGGCGAATGATGGCCACCATCACCTTAGCGATCGCGCGGATCATCGAGATAATTGACGTTCATGGTTGGCGGCACGGCCGGTTCGCGCACCGGATAATTCCTGGCGTTCAGGGGAGGGCCGAGGTTGCGATGGATCGTGGCATTCGTCGCAAGAATGCTTGCACTCGAGGCGATCGCGCGCAACGCATGCGGGAACGAGAGTGAAGAGGACCCTGCCGAGATGCGACTGACGCCCCGCCTGTTATCCCGCCTGTTGCTGGCCTCGACGATGCTGCCCGCCGCGCTGAGTGCGCACGAGCCTCCCTCGGCACCGTCACGGCTGATGAGCGGGATCGATCTGTTTGGCCTGGAGCAAGCGACCGATCCGCAGATCAGCCCCGATGGTGCGCACATCGTGTATGTTCGAAACAGCGCCGATGTCATGGTCGATCGCACCCACTCGACGTTGTGGCTGATCGACACGCGCACCGGGCGGCAGGCACCGCTGGCGGCGGGACCCGGCAACCACACATCGCCGCGCTGGTCGCCCGATGGCAGCCGCATCGCGTATGTCTCGGCGCTGGATGGGCAATCGCCGCAGCTGTTCGTCCGGTGGAGTGCCTCGGGCGAGGAGGCGAGGGTAACCGGGCTGCCCGACAGTCCTTCCGACCTCAGCTGGTCCCCCGATGGACGACAGCTCGCCTATGTCATGGCGGTGCCGGGCACGCCGACCAAGATGGGCAGCGCGCCACCCAAGCCAGAGGGCGCAAAATGGGCGGAGCCATTGGAGGTGATCGACCGGGTCACCTATCGCGCCGATGGCAGCGGCTATATCAAACCCGGCTATGATCATGTGTTTCTGGTCGCCGCCGACGGCGGAGCGCCGCGCCAACTGACCTTCGGTGACGTCAACGACAACGGCCCGCTCAGCTGGACGCCCGACGGCAAGACGATCATCCTGAGCGCGGTGCGCACCCCCGATTGGGAGCGCGAGCCCAACAATTCAGAAGTCTATTCGCTCGATGTCGCCACCGCCGCAATGACCGCGCTCACCAAGCGCTATGGGCCCGACGCAGCCCCCGTCGTCTCCCCGGACGGCCAGCACATCGCGTTCCTGGGTTATGACGACACCCATCGCAGCCATGACAATTTAGACCTTTATGTGATGAACCGCGACGGCAGCGGCGCGCGACTGCTCGACAAGGGGCTCGATCGCGGGATCGACGACGTGCAGTGGAACCACGACGGACGATCGCTCCTCGTCTCGTATGACGATCATGGTCTGAAGCAGGTCGCGCGGATCGATCTCGACGGCCGGATGAAGACGGTCGCGACGGGGCTGACGGGGAGCGGACTCGACCGACCGTATACCGGTGGCAGCTTCTCGGTGTCGAATGGCGGCGCGATCGCGTTTACGAGCGGAACGACGACCCGCCCCGCGGATGTCTATGTCACCGGCGGCGGTACCGCGCGGCGGCTGACGATGCTCAACGAGACGATGCTCGGTGCCAAGTCGTTGGCGAGCGTTCGCCCGCTGCCGGTGACCGCCCCCGATGGCAAGGCGATCGATGCCTGGCTGGTCACGCCGCCGGGCTATCAGCCGGGAACCAGAGTGCCGCTGATCCTCGAAATCCACGGCGGGCCGCACGCCGCCTATGGTCCGCAGTTTTCGACCGACGATCAGCTCTATGCAGCGCACGGCTATGCGGTCGTCTACGTCAACCCGCGGGGCAGCACGTCCTACGGCAATGACTTTGCCAATCTGATCGACAAGAAATATCCCGGCGATGATTTCGGTGATCTGATGTCCGCGGTCGACGCGGCGATCGCGGCGGGGGTCGCCGATCCCGACAACCTGTTCGTGACCGGCGGATCGGGCGGCGGCATCCTGACCGCGTGGATCGTCGGCAAGACCGATCGGTTCAAGGCGGCGGTCGCGCAAAAGCCGGTGATCAACTGGGTCAGCGAGGCACTGACCATGGATGGCACCGGCTTCACCTCGCGCTATTGGTTCGCCAAGCAGCCATGGGAGGACCCGATGAGCTATTGGAACCGGTCGCCATTGAGCCTGATTGCCAGCACCAAGACCCCGACGATGGTCGTCGTCGGCAGCCAGGACTATCGCACCCCCGTGAGCGAGGCCGAGCAATATTATGCTGCGCTCCAGATCGTCGGCGTGCCCACCGCGCTGGTCAAGGTGCCGGGCGCCAGTCACGGCGGCATTGCTGCGCGCCCATCGCAAGCCGCGGCCAAAGCATCGGCGATCCTGGCCTGGTTCGATCGTTATCGCGGCAAGCCCAAGCCCGTGATCGCAGCCAAATGACGAACCTATCGGAAGTCCGCGGAATACCGGCTGGGTGGCGCCCCGCGGCATTGCGGTGGTGAATCGCGTGGCCATTCGCGATTGGTGCTGCACATCGGACCGTGACACGACTTGCCACCCGGAGAGCCCGCCGACTAGGGTTGGGTCAGGGCTCGGCAACAGTGCTGCGCTCTCCGATATTTTAGCCCAGTGACACGACATCTCGGACGGACGATAGCGTTGCGGGAAGGGAACAAGATGACATTGCACCGATGGATCGCGGCCGCCATGGCGGCGCTGGTCGTCGCCGCACCGATTGGGGCGCAGGAAAAACAGGTAACCTCGACGACCGAGAAGAAGGTCGACGATGGGATCCAGCTGCCACCGCTGCCCGCCGACAAGACCGTCAAGCAATCCGCCACGATCGGGGGCCGTACGCTCAGCTATGACGCCACCGTCGGCACGATCTCGGTCCGCGACGAGAAGGGCAAGGAGATCGGGCAGGTCGTCTATACTTCCTACATCGTCCCCGGCGGCGGGGTAGATCGCCCGGTTACCTTTGCGTTCAACGGCGGCCCGGGTGCATCGTCGGTCTATCTCAATATGGGCGCGGTGGGTCCCAAGCGCGTCCAGTTCGGCGCGCAGGGAAATTCGCCATCGGATTCGCCGATCACGACCGACAACCAGAACAGCTGGCTCGATTTCACCGATCTCGTCTTCATCGATCCGATCGGCACCGGCTTCAGCCGCAGCCTGGTCGACGAGGACAAGACCAAAAAGGCGTTCTACGCCAATGATCCCGACATCAAATATCTGTCGAAAGTGGTGTTCGACTGGCTGGTGAAAGCGGGACGCCTGCGCTCGCCAAAATATGTCATGGGCGAAAGCTATGGCGGCTATCGCGCGCCGCGGATCGCGTACGAACTGCAATCGCAGATCGGCGTCGGCGTCACCGGCCTGCTCATGGTCTCCCCCTATCTCGACCCCGCCTCCGGCGATGGCGGAACCGCGCTGTCGCCGCTGCCGTGGATGATCGACCTGCCCTCGATGGCGGCGGCGCATCTGGAGGGGCAGGGTCGGCTGACCCCGGCCGCGATGGCGCAGGTCGAAGCGTATACGCGCGGCGCGTTTGCGACCGACCTCTTGCGCGGACGCTCCGATCCGCAGGCCACCGCACGGCTCGTCCAGCATGTTACCGAGCTCACCGGGCTCGATCCCGCCCTCGTCCAGCGGATGGGTGGCCGCGTCGATTCGGGCACCTTCCTGCGCGAAGTCCACCGCGCCGACGGGACGATCGGCAGCGTTTACGATTCGAACGTTACCGCGTTCGATCCCTTTCCCTGGTCGGCGCAACGCCAGTCGAACGATCCGATCCTCGATGCGCTGATCGCGCCAACGACCAGCGCGATGGTCGATTTCGTCACCCGTGTCGTCGGGTGGAAGACCGAGGCGCGTTACCATGCGCTGTCGTACGAGGTGAATGCGGCCTGGGATCGCGGCAAACCCGATGACACCCCGGTTCAGGATCTGCGCAAGGCGATCGCCAACGATCCGCATATGGGCGTCATGATCGTACATGGCTGGGACGACCTCAGCTGCCCGTTCTTCGCGTCTCGCCTGATCGTCGACCAACTACCGAGCTTCGGGATGGCCGAACGGGTAAAGCTGAACGTCTATCCTGGTGGCCACATGTTCTACAGCCGCCCGGATAGCGGTGCCGCGTTCAAGGCCGACGCGCGCGCGCTCTACGCCGCGCATCGCTGAAGGAAACGATCTGATGCGCGCCCCTCTGCTGTTCGCTCTGCTCCTCGCCCCGGTCGTACTCGCCGCACAGGCACCCGATCCGAACCTTTATCTGGAGGATATCCACGGTGCCAAGGCGCTGGCGACGGTCGGCGCGTGGAACAAGCGGACGCTCGCGACGCTGGAGGCCGAACCTGGCTTCGAGCGCTACCGCGAGCGCGCGCTCGATTTGCTGCAGGACGATCGCCAGATCGCCACGCCCGATCAAGTCATCGGCAACCAGGTGCTCAACCTCTGGCGCGACAAGACGAACCCGCGTGGACTTTGGCGGGTCGCGACGCTGGCGGGCTTCACGAGCGGTACGCCACAGTGGCGCACGCTCATCGATGTCGATGCGCTCGGCCAGGCCGAGGGCAAGAGCTGGGTGTGGAAGGGCGCGAACTGCCTCGCGCCCGCCTATACCCGGTGCATGGTCGCGTTGTCCGACGGCGGTGGCGACGCGGTGTCCGAACGCGAATTTGACATCCCGTCGGGCGGATTCGCCGATGGGGGCTTCGTCTTACCGATCTTCAAGACCCAATTGAGCTGGGCCAGCCCCGACGCGCTCTACGTCGCGACCGATTTCGGCGCCGACAGCCTGACCAATTCGAACTATGCGCGCACCGTAAAGCTGTGGCAGCGGGGCACCCCGCTCGCCGCTGCGACCCCGGTCGCGACCGTGGCAAAGACCGATGTCGGCGTTGGCGTTTCCGTCCAGACCGATGGCGATACGCGCTATCCGATCCTCGGCCGCGAGATCGACATCTTCAATATCCAGCGCAGCCACATCGCGCCCGATCGCCGCCTGGTGGCCTCGCCGCTGCCGACGGATTCAATCGTCGGCACCGTCCTTGACGGTCGGCTGTTCGCGACGCTGCAGAGCGATTGGCGCGGCATCCCGGCGGGGTCGGTCGTCGCCTATTCGATTCCCGCGGTGCTCGCGGGGCGCGATCCGATGGTCGAACGCGTGCTCGTCCCCACCGCATCGCAGGCGGTCGAACAGGTCGGATCGAGCAAGTCGGTGCTGTGGGTGAAGCTGCTTGACGACGTCTCGGGAAAGCTCGTTGCGCTGACTCGCGCCGCCGATGGGCGCTGGACGCAGCGCGCTATGCCGCTGCCTGCGTCCTCGACGGTCACGCTCGACGCGACCGCACACGACAGCGATCTGGCCTTCGTCACCGTCGAGGGGTTCCTGACCCCGCCGACGCTGGAAGCCATTCGCCCTACTGGCGCGCTGGTCCGGGTCGACGCGCTGCCCGCGCGCTTCGATGCCGCGACAATGGACGTCGTCCAACGGTTCGCGGTGTCCAAGGACGGCACGCGGATCCCCTATTTCCTGGTCCGCAACAAGGGCGCGACTGGCGCCGTCCCCGCGCTGATCCACGCCTATGGTGGCTTTCGCCTCGCGCAGACGCCAACCTATCTCGTCGACCAGCCGTATCGGTCGGGTCCGGCTGGGCTGTTCTGGGTGGAGGAGGGCAACGCCTTCGTCCTCGCCAATATCCGCGGCGGCGGTGAATACGGCCCGCGCTGGCACGATGCGACCATGCGGGAGAAGCATCAGAACGCGTTCGACGATCTCGCCGCAGTCGCCGAGGACCTCGTCCGCACCGGCGTTTCCACCAAGGGTGACATCGCGATCTCCGGGCGCTCGAACGGCGGTCTGCTGACCGCGGCTGCGATCGAGCAGCGCCCCGATCTCTACGGTGCCGCAGTAATCGGATCGCCGCTCACCGACATGAAGCGCTATTCCCACCTGCTCGCGGGTGCTTCCTGGATCGGCGAATACGGCGATCCCGACAAGCCCGCCGACTGGGCGTTCATCCGGCAATATTCGCCGTATCAGAATCTGAAACCGGGGGTGAAATATCCCACGCCCTTCATCTACACCTCGACCGAGGACGATCGTGTCCATCCGGCGCACGCGCGCAAATTCGCCGCGCGGATGCAGGCTTACGGCGACGCTTTTTATTATTACGAGGACCCCGAGGGTGGCCATGCGGCGGGGGCTGATCGGATCGCCGACGCACGCCGCGCGGCGCTGGTCACGGTTTACCTCAACAAGGTCTTGCCCCGCGCGAAGTGATCCCCGGCGGTTCCCGCGTTACTCATGTCGAGCCTGACAATGTCCGATCGCCTGAAAATTCTGATCCAACATTTGCTGCCCAAGCAGCGTCTGACGACCTTCGCTGGCCGCATCGCTGGCGCGCAAGCAAGCCCACTGACGCTGCCGTTGATCCGCTGGTTCGTCCGTAAGTACGGCGTCGACATGACCGAAGCCGAAAATCCTGACCTCGCCAGCTACAAAAGCTTCAACGATTTCTTCACCCGATCGCTCAAGATCGGGGTCCGGCCGTTGGCTGCGGCCGATTTCGTGTGCCCGGTGGACGGCGCGATCAGTCAGCTTGGGACGATCGACGACGACCACATGCTGCAGGCCAAGGGCCATCGGTTCACCACGACCGGGCTTCTGGGCGGCGACACGGCGCTGGCGGCCGATTTTCGCCATGGCAGTTTCGCCAATCTGTACCTGTCGCCAAAGGATTACCACCGTCTTCACATGCCTTGTGATGGCGCACTGGCGCGGATGATTTACGTGCCGGGCGCGCTGTTCTCGGTGAACCCGACCACCGCGCGCGGCGTGCCGAACCTGTTCGCGCGCAACGAGCGGGTGGTGTGCGTGTTCGAGTCTCCGGACTACGGTGCGTTCGTGATGGTGCTGGTCGGCGCGACCATCGTCGGCAGCATAGCCACCGCATGGCATGGCGTGGTCAATCCGACGCGCACCGGGAAGGTCGCTGAATGGACCTATGGCGATCATGATGTCGTCCTGAAAAAGGGCGCGGAGATGGGCCGCTTTCTGCTCGGCTCGACGATCATCCTCCTGTTCAGGCGGGACGTCATAGCGTTCAACAAAGACTGGGAGGCAGAACGTCCGGTGCACCTTGGCGAAATGATGGGCAATCGCCCCGATTGATAGGACGCGATTAACGCCGCGGACATGCCGGTTTCGGAGGGCTGGTCGGACTGAAGGATGCCAATCTGCAACGTGCGCCCTCGCGTCTGTCGGGCGGGGGTGCCCGCCTGCGCCGCTCAAAATGGTCGATCACCGCCACTCCCGGCCGGTTCTGTTGTCGCGGCGGTTGAAGAAACGCACCGCAACATCATATACCCCCTATGGGTATCGATGAAACGAGTGAGATCGACCGAGCCGCAACGCTAAACCGGCTGAAGCGGATCGAAGGTCAGGTGCGCGGGATTGCGGCGATGGTGTCGGAAGACCGCTATTGCATCGACATCTTGCACCAGGTCCAGGCGGTGAAGGCCGCGCTGGCAAAGGTCGAAAGCGGCATTCTGAAGGACCATGCCGCGTGCTGCGTCGCGGATGCGATCGCCTCCGGCAACCCGGCGGCGCAGCGCGAGAAGTTTACTGAACTGGTAGATCTGTTCGAGAGGATCAAACGTTGACCGCAAGCGCAACCAAGACCGCCACCGTCTATCGGATGGTGATGGACAAGCATGTTTGCCCCTGGGGGCTCAAAACCAAGTATCTGCTCGAGCATGAGGGATATACGGTGGATGATCATTGGCTGACGACGCGGGAGGAGACCGACGCGGTTAAGGCCAAGTGGGACGTGCAGACGACTCCCCAGACCTTCATCGACGGCGAGCGGATCGGCGGTTATGACGACCTGCGACGCTATCTCGGCAAACCCGTCAAGGATCCCGCTGCGGTGACCTACACCCCGATCGTCGCGATCTTTGCGATGACCGCGCTGATGGCGGTGGCGGCCAGCTGGGCGACGCTCGGCGCGTTGCTGACGGTACGGGCGGGCGAATGGTTCATCGCGCTGTCGATGTGCGTGCTCGCGATCCAGAAGCTGCGCGATGTCGATGGTTTTGCGACCATGTTTCTGGGCTATGATCTGCTCGCCAAGCGCTGGCTGCCCTATGCGTATCTCTATCCGTTCGGCGAGGCGCTCGCGGGTATTCTGATGATCGCGGGCGCGGCGATGTGGCTGGCGGTGCCGGTCGCGCTGTTCATCGGCGGCATCGGAGCGGTGTCGGTCTTTTACGCGGTATACGTCCAGAAGCGCGAGCTGAAATGCGCCTGCGTCGGGGGCAGTTCGAATGTCCCACTTGGCTTCGTGTCGCTCACCGAAAATGTGATGATGGTCGCGATGGCGATCTGGATGATCGCGAAGTAGCGGCGGTCGGCGCATTTTCCCGCCTGGCTGTACAGCCTTTCGATCATATCGTTGACGCTGGCGACGCTGGCGACGCTGTGCGCGAGCGTCATTGCGCTCGATGAGATGCGGCGACCGCAACAGATGTGGATCATGTATCTGGTCTGGCCACTGACCGCACTGTTCGGCAGCGTCTTGTGGTTGGCCGCCTATTATCGATGGGGGTGTGGACCCGCCTCGGGCGACTTCGACGATCAAGAAGACGCACCGTTTCCCGCGATGGTGTTCAAGGGTGCCAGTCACTGTGGCGCTGGCTGCACGCTCCGCGATATCATCGCCGAATGGGCAGCGTTCGCGGTGCCCGCGATCGCGGTCTGGTTTGGGTATGGCACGCTGTTCGCCGACAAGATCTTTGCGATCTGGATTCCCGACTTTCTCCTGGCATTCGGGATCGGCGTCGCGTTCCAGTATTTCACGATCAAGCCGATGCGCGATCTGTCGGTCAGCCAGGGGATTATCTAGGCGCTGAAGGCGGAGATCGCCTCGATCAGTTCGTGGCCGATCGGCATGTATGGGGTGATGGCGATCATCCAGCTTCTGGTATTCCGCCCGAGTTTGGCGGCGCTGCGGCAGTGAACACCCCTGAATTCTGGTTCGCGATGCAGGCCGCGATGCTGGCCGGGTTCTGCACCGCCTATCCGGTCAACTGGCTGCTGATTCGCGCTGGCGTCAAAGAGAAAATGTAATGAACAATATTCGGATGTTTCGTTGAGGCGGGCGGGTATCGGTATCAGTGCCGCTCGCCGGAGGAACAGTGGATCGGCGCGGCCGCACACGTTGATTTCGATCGGCGCGGGACGCGCGCGTGCGGGTTTCAGGATCCGATCACCTGAAATGACTGGTGGCGGGGCCTTTTTATTCGCCTACAGCAGCGGCTTGGGGTAGTGGCCCCGCGTTCGGCAAGCGCATCGCGGACGGTTGACGATACACGAGCCCGCCGCATCAGGTCGACGCGGCGGGGGGTGTGCGAACGGAGGCACACGCGATGACGGCACGATCATGACCGGGGCGACGATGCGAAGGATCGTGGATTGAGCGTCGCGGAACTGACAGCAGCACTGCTGCTGTCTGGATCGCAGCAGCCGACGGCGGCACCGATCGCGCGCCCCGCCCGAGTGGTGACTATGGCGACGGCCGAACGGGTGCCGACGCCCTCGCCGGTGACAGAGCCTCAGGTGGTCCTCGAGCCGGTTCCCGGCGACGCGACCGGTTCGACGCTGGTCCTCGAGCAGCCGGCTCCGCCCGCGCAGGACGCCACGCCTGCCGCGCCGCTGGTGATCGCGCCGCCGACGCCGCCGCCGGTCCCGGTGTCGATGTACCTCGACGCGCCGGTCGCTGCGACCGCGAACGGCCAGCAAACACCGGGCGCGATCACGCAGGCCGATCCGCGCGACGACATCGTGGTCGTCGGGCGCGCAGGTCATCCGCCGGGCGACCCGCTGGAGGCGATCAACGAACAATCCTTCGCGATCACGCAAAAGGCCGACACCGCCTTCGTCGCGCCGGCGTCGCGGGTGTATCGCAGCATCGTACCGCGGCCCGCGCGCGACGGGTTGGGCAACGTATTCCGCAACCTGCACGAGCCTGACAATTTCCTGAACTTTCTGCTTCAGCACAAGATCGGCAAGGCGCTGGAAACCGTGGCGCGGTTCGCGATCAATTCGACGATTGGGGTTCTGGGACTGTTCGATTTCGCGCGACGCAAACCGTTCAATTTGCCCAGGCGGCGTAACTCGCTGTCGAATACGCTCGGCTTTTACGGGGTTGGACCGGGACCATTTTTCTTCCTGCCGCTGGTCGGACCGACCACGGTCCGCGATTTCTTCGGCAATGCGATCGACGGGCTCGTCCTCCCCACCGCGGTAGGTAAGCCGTTCACAGGCACGACCTATACAATCCCAAGCAGCGTGTTCCGGTCGCTCGACCACCGGGTCAAGATCGACGACAAGCTGAAAGAGATCAAGGCGAGCCCCAATCCCTATGCCGCCGCGCGCGACTATTATCTGGCGCAGCGGCAGGCGGAGATCGACCAATTGCGCGGCCGCGGTGGTTCAGCGGTAGCGCTACCCGCGACGACACCGCCGGTCATCCTGCCGGGCACTGCGCCGCTGCCGCCCGCGCCCGACCCGTCGACTGCGTCCAACGAGGAGGCGACGGTGGTGGACGTTCAACCCGCGTTGCTCATCCTGGCGCTGCCACCGTATCCAACCTCGGTTCACTGACCCCGGCAACAGCGCCGCGGCGAATTGCCCGCGATCAGCGGTTTAGCGCGACCATCTGCGGCGCGGCGTAGCGGGTGCCTTCGGCGGCACCGCGCGGCAGCGCTGCATCGATTTGCGCCAGTTCGTCGGCGGTCAGCGTCACGTCGAGCGCGGCGATATTCTGTTCGAGATATTCGACTCGCTTGGTTCCCGGAATCGGGACGATATCGTCGCCCTGCGCGAGTACCCAGGCGAGCGCGAGTTGCGCGGCAGTGCAGCCTTTGGCGTCGGCCATGTCCTTGATCGCCGCGACCAGATCGAGATTGCGCTGGAAATTCTCGCCCTGGAAGCGCGGGTGATTGCGGCGGGTGTCGCCCTCGTCGAGGTCGTCGGGCGAGGCGTATTTGCCGGTCAGGAAACCGCGACCGAGCGGGCTGTAGGGTACGAACCCGATCCCGAGTTCGCGGACCAGCGGCAGCAACTCCGTCTCGGGGTCGCGGCTCCACAATGAGTATTCGGTTTGGAGCGCGGTAATCGGGTGGACGGCGTGCGCGCGGCGGATCGTCTCGGGCGCAGCCTCGGACAGTCCCAGATACCGGACTTTGCCCTCCTTCACGAGGTCGGCCATCGCGCCGACGGTGTCCTCGATCGGGGTATTGGGGTCGACACGATGCTGGTAATAGAGGTCGATGACGTCGAGCCCGAGCCGCTTCAGGCTCGCCTCGCACGCCGAGCGGACATAGGCGGGGCGACCGTCGATCCCCTTGAAACTGCCATCCTCGCCGCGGACGTTGCCGAATTTGGTCGCGACGACGACCCATTCGCGGCGATCGCGGACGACCTTGCCGATCAGTGCCTCGTTGCGACCGACCCCATACATGTCGGCGGTGTCGAGAAAGGTAATTCCTGCATCGAGCGCGGCGTTGATCGTCGTCATCGACTGGGCGTCGTCGCGCGCGCCGTAGAAATCGCTCATCCCCATGCAGCCGAGCCCCATCGCCGACACCTCGAGCCCCTGACTACCGAGTGCGCGCATCTTCATCGTCCATTCTCCGTTATCGTCGAGCCATGTTTGTCGTCGAGCCCTGCTAACGAGCCGACGACGGATATGTTGCCGAACGGGTAACAGCTAGGGTTGGTGAGGCACGATCAGCGGAGTGCCTTCGAACGGCGCGGGCTGGCAACCGAGCACGGGGTCGTATCGCACGCTGCGCCGAGCGATCAGCGGCACCGACGCGGTGATGGTTCTTGTTGCAGGGTTTTCCGACAGCCGGATCGGCTCCATCCCGGGTTCGAAATCCTTGTGGCAATCCTTGAGCGGGCGACCCGCCATATACCGGCATCCGCAACCGACCCGCGCGGCATAGCCGACGCCGAGTTCCAGTTGCGCGCGGTGCACCCGGACCCAGGCATAGGCCGCACCGCCGACGATCAGCACAACCGCGAGCAGTGACCAGAGGAGCAGCTGTCTTGCTTTCATCGTACCCACGCGTACGCTTGCCGGATGCGAAAGAACAGCCAGTGGATCATGCTCGCCAGCGCCTTGCTCGCCGCCGGCGCGACCGGAGCGGCCGCACCAACGAACGGCGGCCCGACCAACCCCGGCTCACCCGACCGCGCACCGACCAACCGCCAACCGACGACCAGCGGACCGCTGGCGCCACTGTTCCGCGCGGGGGAGGGCGAAACCCGCGCCGCGCTGATGATCCGCGACGGGCGCGTCGTCGCGAAACGCTATTCGCCCGGCTATTCGGACGCGAACCGGTTCATCAGCTGGTCGATGGCGAAGACCGTGACCGCGATCCTCGTCGGCGAACTGGTTGCGGACGGCAGGCTGGCGCTCGATGCGCCCGCGCCGATCGCCGAATGGCGGGGCGCGAACGATCCTCGCCATGCGATCACGCTGCGGATGCTGCTCACCATGTCCTCCGGGCTCCAGCACACCGAGGTCGGCGATCCGGTCGAGGCATCCGATACCAACCAGGTGCTGTTCGTCAGCGGGACCCAGGCGATGGCGGCGCGCGCGATCGGGAAGCCGCTGGAGGCGCGCCCGGGGGCCAAGTTCGAATACAGCTCGCTGACGACGATCATCCTGGCGGAGATCATCACCCGGACGCTGACGTCGAGCGCTGACCCGCGGATACGTGCCCGTGCGTATCGCGACTTTGCGGCGCAGCGGCTGTTCGGTCCCGCGGGGATCACGAGCGCAAGGCTCGAATTCGATGGCGCCGGGACCCAGATCGGGGGGTCGCTGATCTATATGACGCTCGACGATTACGGGCGGCTTGGCCAGGTCCTGCTCGCGGGCAAAGGTCCCGACGGTGCGCAGATCGTCGCACCCGACTGGCTCGCCTTCATGACGACACCGTCGCCCGACAACCCCGAATATGGCGGCCAGCTGTGGCTCAACCGTGCAGGCGGGGTCGATCCGCATCCGGCACTGTTCCCCGGCCACGGCCCTGCGACGTTGGTGTCGTGCCTCGGCCATCTCGGGCAGTTCGTCATCGCATCGCCCGACCAGAATCTCGTCCTGGTGCGGCTCGGCAAGACGCAGGACGATACCGCCGCGTTTTCCGCGCTTCGCACTGCGATCGGACAGGTCGTCGAGCGGGTCCCGGTCGGTGCACCCGTGCGCGGCGCCGGGGCGTAGCGCCCACCTGACCCTGTCGGCGCGCGCGCGTCGCCTGAACTCGAGCGGGTCAACCGGCCCGGCGGTTAGGCGGCTCGTTCATGCGCGGTGTCGAGGACGTAGGGCGCGACCACCCCGCGCTCGACGTACCAGCGCCGCCGATCGGTAGACAATGCCGCGAAATTGCCGATCGTGCCGCGGCACTCGGCGCTGCCACACGCGCACGCCATCGCCCAGGTCGAACCGGCGAGCGTCGTCGAATAATCCCAGGCGACTTCCTCGCCCGCCGCGATCGCGCGCAACGCGACGAGGAAGACGCCGCGATCGGTGAAGCGCAGCCCCGCGTTGGGGGAGCAGCTATGGTTGATCAGATCGTCGATCCGCCCCGACGGCCCGAGATATTCGTCGCGCCCGATCTGGACGAAGCGATCGTCGGGGCCAGCGATCCCGCCGGGGACGCGCGCCGCGGCGATGCGGGGACCCGAAAAGCGGACGATCGTCTCGTGCTCGGCGAACCCGTCGGTCGCGAACACCGCCTTGCCGAGGTGAGTTTCGCGGACCGCGAACGGGTTGGCGGCGTAATAGGTATCGAGCACGCGGAGCCCGCCCCGGCGCTGACCGAACGAGCGCATCGGGTTGATCGTCGCCAGCCCGACCATGAACCACACGCTGGCGTGGCAGAGCAGCTCGACGAAGATATAGGCGTATTCGCCGATGCCGAAGCCGGGGGTGCGGGTGGCGATGATCAGCGTGGCGAGATCGCCGAGCGTCCACAATCCCCAGGCGGGGGAGCGTTCACGCGCGCGATCCTCGAACACGCTTGCCCAGGTCGGCCAGAACCCAAGCGGCACCGCCGCGACGACGAGCATGTGCGCCCAGAATGTTTCCTTCAGCGGCAGCCACAGGATGACTGCGGCGAGGCTCGCAGCCATGCACACCGCTTCCGTTGGCGACGGACGGTTCCAGCGCGATCGCCGCCACATCGACAGCGTCACGATAAGGCACGCGATCGCGGACAGGGCGAAGATCAGCCCCTGCGATTGTCCGGGATTGACCGCGAGATAGGTCGCAGCCTCGATCCCGGTCGCGACCGACCAGATCAGCCACGATGCGCGGCTCGGCTCGACCAGGTGGCGACGCAATCCCGCAAGATAAACGCCATAGCCTGCCAAGCTGAAAACCACCGCCACGATGAACCAGGGTTCGACCGTCATGCCCCCGCCCGACCAACTCGCCTGACCAACTCAGCTGTCGTGGTAAACGACCGCGGAGAATCCGTCTATCGAAACCTAGGAATTGCGGCGAGTCGCGTCGGCTAAGCGTTTGGTGCCGCCAGGGCCTGAGTCTCACCGTGCGTCGACAGGCTCAGCACGAACGGGGTTAGGCGCTCATCAGAGCGGCAGCGCCGGTTGGTCGTCCGCTTCTTCGTCGCGGATGATTCCCGACAGCGTCAGGCCGAGCAGGCGGATGCCGTCGGGCACCGGGAGGTGTTGGGCGAGCAGGGCGCGGCCGATCGCGAGGAAGGCGGGGTGATCGGCGACGCTGATGGGCAGCGATCGCGCCCGGGTGATCGTGCGGAAATCGGCGTGGCGCAGTTTCAACGTCACCGTTCGCCCGCGCGCGCTGCTCCGTTCGATCCGAATCCACGCCGCCTCGGCGACGCGCACCAGCGCGGCGTCGAGCTCGGCGGGGTCGGACAGATTCGTCTCGAAGGTCCGCTCCGCACCGACCGATTTGGTCGGGCGGTCGACCCGGACCGCACGGTGATCCTCCCCGCGCGCGGCGGCGAAGAGATAGTCGGCGTGGCTGCCGAAATATTGCGCCAGCACCGCGCGCGACCGGTCGCGCAAATCCGCCCCGGTCAGGATGCCGAGCGAGGCCATCTTGGTCGCGGTGACCGGGCCGACACCGTGGAAGCGCTTGACCGGGAGCGACGCGACGAACGCCGCGCCCTTTGCGGGCGGGATGACGCACACGCCGTCGGGTTTGTTCTGGTCGGACGCCAGCTTGGCGATGAACTTGTTGTAGCTGACCCCGGCCGACGCGGTGAGGCCGGTCTCGGCGCTGATCCGGGCGCGGATCGCCTCTGCAATCGCGCGGGCGCTGCCCAGCGCGTGGCGATCCTCGGTCACGTCGAGATACGCTTCGTCGAGCGACAGCGGTTCGATCAGCGCGGTGTAATCGGCAAAGATCGCGCGGATCTGCTGGCTGATCGCGCGATAGACGTCGAACCGCGGGGGGACGAAGATCAGATCGGGGCAGCGGCGCAGCGCGGTAACCGACGGCATCGCGCTGCGCACCCCCAACGCGCGGGCTTCGTAACTTGCCGCCGCGACCACGCCGCGCGCGCGCGACCCACCGACCGCGACCGGGCGGCCCTTCAGCGTGGGATCGTCGCGCTGTTCGACCGAAGCGTAGAAGGCATCCATGTCGATATGGATGATCTTGCGCTGCGGCGATGGGGCGGCCGCCGGGGCGGGCTGGGGAAAGGCGAGCGGGGGAGGGGACATCGAAGGATTGCGTGTTTACCCGTCGCCCACGATTCTGCCTACCTGTCCTTATAGCCACCCCGGTCTTCGCGGGGATTGACGGGTGAGGAAGCTCAGCCGCCCAGAAATCTTGCGATCGTACGCTCGGGTTCGCGCCACTCGATCCCGCAGCTCTCGAGCCATGCGTCGTCGTAATAGGTGCAGCCGTAGCGCTCGCCGCCATCGCAGAGCAACGTCACGATACTGCCGGTCTCGCCCGCGGCGTGCATTTCCTCGATCAGCGTCGCGCAGACCGCGATGTTGGTGCCGGTCGACCCGCCGACCCGGCGGCCCAGCCGCGCCGAGGTCGCGCGCATTGCGCCGATGCTCGCGGCGTCCTCGACGGGCAGCATGCGGTCGATCACGGCGGGAACGAAGCTGGCTTCGACCTGGGGCCGCCCGATCCCTTCGATCCGCGACGCACAGCCGGCGGGCAATGCGACCACCGATCGATCCGCGAAATGACGGTGGAAGACCGAATTGACCGGGTCGGCGACGCACAGCCCGGTCGCGTGGCGTTGATAACGGATAAAGCGCCCGATCGTCGCCGAGGTGCCACCGGTGCCCGCGCCGCATACGATCCAGCGCGGTATCGGGTGCTCCTCCTCCGCGAGCTGGGCGAAGATCGATTCGGCGATATTGTTGTTGCCGCGCCAGTCGGTCGCGCGTTCGGCATAGGTGAACTGATCGAGATAATGGCCGCCGGTTTCCGCGGCCAGCCGGTGCGCCTCGGCATACACGGTGCGCGGATCGTCCACCGCGTGAATTTCCCCACCGTGGAAGCGGATCGCGTCGAGCTTGGGCGCGGCGGTGCTGGCGGGCACGACCGCGATAAAGCGCAGCCCGAGCATCCGCGCGAAATACGCCTCCGACACCGCGGTCGACCCCGAGGAGGCTTCGATCACGCAGGTATCCTGGGCGACCCAGCCGTTGCAGAGCGCGTAGAGGAACAGCGACCGCGCCAGTCGGTGCTTCAGGCTGCCGGTGGGGTGCGAGCTTTCGTCCTTGAGATAGAGCGTGATCCCGCGAAACCGCGGCAGATCGACACGGATCAGATGGGTGTCGGCGCTGCGGTTATAATCCGCCTCGATCCGGCGCACCGCATCGGCCAGCCAGGAACGGTCGATTCTGTTGGGGGTCATCGGCGGATTATATCCTCGCTTGGCGGCACGTCGGGTCGTGAGCCACGATTATGCGATCGGGTCGCGCCGCGTGGTCCGGTTCGCGTGGTAGTGGATCGCTGGCGTCGCCGCCATGGCCGTCGGCAAATCGCTGCTACCTGGCTGGTTCCCGATCAGGCCGCATAACGATAGCGCGATGTCATCATCAGTTCGAGCTCCGCGAGCGGCAGCGGCTTGGCGATCAGATAGCCCTGAACCAGATCGCACCCGTGTTCGGTGAGGAAATCGAGGCATGCGGCATCTTCGACGCCCTCGGCCACGACCTTGAGGCCCAGTTGGTGCGCGAGTTCGATCGTCGAACGGACCAGCACCCCGTCGTCGTGGTTTTGGTGCGCGAACTGGACGAAGCTGCGATCGATCTTGAGCTCGTTCAGCGGCAGCTGGCGCAGATAGGTCAACGTCGACTGGCCGGTGCCGTAATCGTCCATCGACACTGCGATGCCGAGATCGCGATACCGGCGCAGCGCCGCGATCGCGGCACCGGTGTCGGACATCGCGGCTGATTCGGTGACTTCGAACACCAACGCGGACGTCGGGATGCCAGCGGCGGCAACGATGCGTTCGACATCGGCATTGAATGGCGCCGACGACAGCAGCTTTGCCGAGATGTTGATCGCGGCGGTAACGTCGGGGTGCTCGACGCGCCAAGTCGCGACGTCGCGGACCACGTGCGACAGGACGTGCAGCGTCAGCGGCGCGATCCGGTTGGTTTTTTCCGCGATCGGGATGAACAGGTCTGGTCCGATGAAGCCGCGGATCGGGTGGCGCCAGCGGACCAGCGCTTCGACGCTCGCGATCCGGCGGTCGCGCAGATGGTATTTCGGTTGGTAGAAGACCTCGATCTGGCCCGCGGCGATCGCGTCGTCGAGCTCACCCATCGTGATTGTCGATCTGCGCTGCGGCCAGCACACACGCCCCATCGCCATGCGGCAGTTGGACGAGCGCGCGCATTGGGCAGGCCGGTCAGCGGCGATCGCCCGCTTCATCGGAGGGCGATGAAAAATCGACATCGAACACGATCGACGCCGCGCCCGCCCAGCGCAGATTATCCACCACCGCGGCATAATTGGGCCGCGACCGTGACCACGGCCACCGCTTGATGCTGGCCGCGCTTTCGGCGTCCATTTCGACGATCGCGATTTTGCCGCTGACGACGTGGTACCGCGGCAAAGCGCAGCGGCATCAACGCGCGATCGATCCCGGCACCGGCGCGCCGGAGTCGCTATCGTCTCAGATACCGGAAGTACCAGACTTCATGGCCTTTGCGCCGCGCCTTGCGCTCGTAGCGCGTCTCGGGCCAGTCGTCGGGGCGGGTCAGGAAATCAGCTGGCTCGCGCGCGGTCCATGTGAAATCGCGGCGCTGGTTCATGATCATCATCGCCCAGCGACAATAGGTTGGGTCGTCAGTCCCCAGCCGGAATTCGGACCCGGGTTTCAGCTTTGCGGCGATCAGGTCGAGTGGGCCGTGGTTGATCATCCGCCGCTTGGCGTGGCGCGCCTTGGGCCAGGGATCGGGGTGGAGCAGATAGGCCCGCGACAGGCTCGCGTCGGGCAGCCGTTCGATGACCTCTAGCGCATCGCCCATGTAGAGTCGGACATTGGCGAGCCCCCGGTCGCGAATATGCCCGAGCGCACCAACAACACCATTGAGAAACGGCTCGCACCCGATGAAGCCGTGGTCGGGGCGCATCGCCGCCTGCCCCGCGAGATGTTCGCCCGCGCCGAACCCGATCTCGAGATCGAGCGGACGGGTATCACCGAACAGCGTCATGGCGTCGAGCGCGCCCGTGTCGGGGATCGCGATCCGTGGCAGCAGTTCCTCGACGAGCGCCGCCTGACCCTGGCGCAGCTTGTGCCCCTGGCGGCGACCGTAGAGGCGGCGGATCGTCGTGGGATCGGTCATCGACGCGCGCCCTAAAGCTGCCCCGGAGCAAAGTCGAGCGACGGCGCGTTGCGCATGCCATGGCCGACGGAAATCACAGAGATGCAGGGGCTGACGCTTCTGCCGAAACCGCCGCGAACGGCGGTGACGACCATGAAAAGGACGCCGCCGCTGGTGCACCGAGCGCGGTGGCACTGCATCGGACGGTCCGCAAGGAGGGCGAGGAGGAGCTTGAGCGGCCATTCTGGGCGCTGATGTGGTCCGGGATCGCGGCCGGCGTTGCGATCAACACCTCGTTGATCGCCGAGGGCATGCTGCATTCGAAATTGCCCGATGCGCCGTGGCGCGAGGCAGTGGTCGCGTTGGGCTATCCAATCGGCTTCCTGCTCGTGATCCTGGGCCGGCTGCAGCTCTTCACCGAAAGTACGGTGACCGCGATGCTGCCACTGGTCACGACGCCGTCGTCCTGGGCGCTGAAGCGGACGCTGAGGCTGTGGGCGATCGTCATCGGCGCCAATCTGATCGGGACCGCAATCGCGGGGGCGGCAACCGCCTATGGCCTGATCATCGATCCCGCCCTGAAGCAGGGCATGGTCGACGTCTCGTTGCGGATCGCGGAGCTGAACTTCGGTCAGACCGTGATCAACGCGATCCCCGCGGGGTTCCTGATCGCGATGATCGCGTGGGTGCTGCCCAATTCCCGCACCCAATCGTTCTGGGTGATCTTCCTGATCACTTATACGGTTGCATTGGGGGGGTTCTCGCATTCGATCGTGGGATCGGACGAAGCGTTTCTACTGATGTTCGATGGCCATGTGAGCGTTGGTACCGCGCTGGGCGGGATCATTCTGCCTGCGCTGATCGGCAATCTGTTGGGCGGCGCGGGGATCTTCGCGTTGCTCGCGCACGCCCAGGTGAGGAGCGATGTCCAGAACGGCGATGGCAGCAAGGATGCGGGCGACGACATTCAACATCGTCGTCGGTAAGCGCGATCCGGGGATCGCGTGACGCGATCCCCGGGGTTACGGCTCAGGCGGCGACCGCGTCCTTCAGTTTATCGACAAGGTCGGTCTTTTCCCACGTGAACAGGTCACCCTCCGCCTCGCGTCCGAAATGGCCATAGGCTGCGGTCTTCGCATAGATCGGAGCGTTGAGCTTGAGATGCTCGCGGATGCCCCGGGGGGTCAGACGGACGAGCTTGGGCAGCACGTCCTCCAGCGTCGCTTCCTCAACGGTGCCGGTGCCGTGAGTGTCGACATAGACCGACAGCGGCTCGGCGATCCCGATCGCGTAGGACAGCTGGATCGTGCAGCGGCGCGCGAGCCCGGCGGCGACGATATTCTTCGCCAGGTACCGTGCGACGTAAGCGGCGGAGCGATCGACCTTGGTCGGGTCCTTCCCGCTGAACGCGCCGCCGCCATGCGGGGCCGCGCCGCCGTAGGTATCGACGATGATCTTGCGCCCGGTCACCCCGGCGTCGCCATCGGGCCCGCCAATCTCGAACGCACCGGTCGGGTTGATGTAGACCGCCGTCTCGTCGGTGACGAAGCCGTCGGGCAGCACGTCGTGGAGCACGCCCGTCACATAATCGTGGAGTTCGGCATATTTGGCGGGATCGGCCTTCTCGCCCTGGAGGCAGTAACCCGGGGCGTGTTGGGTCGAGACGACCAGCGCGACCGCGCGGACCGGCTTTTCATTCTCATAGGCCAGCGTCACCTGGCTCTTGGCGTCAGGTTCCAGGAACGGGGCCGCGCCCGAATGCCGGTCGGCGGCCATCCGTTCGAGGATCTTGTGGCTGTAGTAGAGCGTCGCGGGCATCAGCCCCGGGGTCTCGTCGCTGGCATAGCCGAACATGATGCCCTGATCGCCCGCGCCCTCGTCCTTGTTGTCGCCGGCGTCGACCCCCATCGCTATTTCCGCAGACTGACCGTGAAGATTATTGTGCAGAACCAAATCGTTCCAGTGGAAACCTGATTGTTCGTAGCCGATCGTCTTGACCCGATCGCGCACGACCTGCTCGATCTCATCGAGCGCCCCATCGGCCCATTGGCCGTTTTCGAACACGCCCTTGCAGCGGATTTCTCCGGCGAGCACGACAAGGTTGGTCGTCGTCAGCGTTTCGCACGCAATCCGCGCCTCGGGGTCCTTCGACAGGAACAGATCGACGATCGAATCTGAAATCTGGTCGGCGACCTTGTCGGGATGGCCTTCGGAAACCGATTCGCTGGTAAAGTTGAACGTGGTGCGCATATGCCTCTTTCAAAACTGATATAAAGAAACCTTTATATGAGCATTAGCGAGGCCGTCTGCGGATGGCAACGGCCAGTGCGACCATCGCCGCCCCGACGATCAGCGCCATCCAGTTGCCCAGGCGCGAGAACAGGGTGGGGACGAGCGCGGGGGGCATCGCGATCTCGATCGTGCCCGCCTGGTGATGCGGGACGGTCGCGAGCAGCCGGCCATCGGCGGCGATGACGGCGGAGATGCCGTTAGGGGTGGAGCGGACGATCGGCAGCCCCTCCTCGATCGCGCGCATCCGCGCCTGAGCCAGATGCTGGGGTGGCCCCCAGCTCCCGAACCAGGCGTCGTTCGACGGGTTGAAGATCATCCGCGGGCGATGCGCCTGGTCGACGACATGACCCGAAAAGATGATCTCGTAGCAGATCTGAAACCCGATCGATCCGAACCCGGGAACGTCGAAGCTGCGCGGGCCGGGGCCGTCGTCGAAGTCAAGCTCGCCCGGCACCAGCCGCGCCAGGCCCAGCGGCTTCAGCAGCCAGGGCAGAGGGAGGTATTCCCCATAAGGGACGAGATGCGCCTTGTCGTAACGACCCATGATCCGCGCGCGCGCATCGATCGCGAACACCGAATTGCTTGCGCCGACGACATCACCATCGCCGTCGAAGCGCAACGCCGAGCCCCCGGTCAGCATGACGTCGCGCGGCCCCAGCAGTCGCGCGATCCGCCAACGGGCCAGCAGCGGGCTTTTGCCGCCGTAGACATATGATGGATAGCCGCTCTCGAGAAAATCACGGATCACACCTTCGGGCCACATCACCAGCCGGGGGCGGGGGCCCGGCGTTCCCGACAGCCGCGCGAGCGCATCGAACACCAGTTGGGCATCATTTTCGCTGCGTTCTCCCTGGTCGATATTGGGTTGGACGACATGGAGAAGCGGTCCGTCGGACGCAGGAGGCGGCGCGTCGGTCCAGCGCGCACTCACTGCAGCCAGCGCGAGCGCGGCGGCAAATCCGGCGGGAACTACGACGTGCCGCCGGACGAGCAGGAGCGACCCCGCCGCGACGATCGTGAGCCCAGACAACGCATAGGTGCCGATCCACCCCGATACGCGCGCGACGCCGAGCACGGCGACCCACACCACCCCGATCGGATCCCAGGCATAGCCGGTGAACACGACCGCGCGCAGCCATTCCGTCAGGATCCACGCGGCGCCGAATAGCAACAGATAGGCGAGGTCGACCCGGCTCCCCCGCCGTCCGAGTCCCCACGCGAGCCCCGCCGCCATTGCGGGATAGACCGCCAGGTACAGCGCCAGCCCAACCGCAGCAAAATAGCCGAGGACCGGGGGCATCTTGTCCTGGAAATCAAAGGCATGTTGGAACCAGTTGTTGTTGACTGTGAAATGCCCAACCCCGAATACCCAGCCGAGCCACAACGCGGCGCGGATGGTGGGCGCGCGATGGACGAGCGCGATCCACCCCGCGAACCCGACCAAGGTCAGCGGCCAAAGCTGGAGCGGTGCGAATCCGGTCGCGGCGATCGCGCCGAGAACGAGGCTGGTGAGGGCGGGGTAGCGGTACAGGCGGTCCATCGCGCTCCCTTATCGCCAAGCCGTCGGGTGATACAGCCTCCCTTCGCATGACAATGGAGGGAAGAGGCGTGACGAACGGCTCTTGGGGGTGTAGCATGCGGCCATGACACTACGCCCCTTCCATCTCGCCTTTCCGGTCCACGACCTTGCCGCCGCGCGGGGCTTCTATCGCGATACGCTCGGCTGCACCGAGGGCCGATCGAGCGATCACTGGATCGACTTCGATTTCTTCGGCCACCAGATCGTCGCACATCTCGATCCTGCAGCCACGCCCATCGCGGTCGAGAATGCGGTCGACGGCCATGCGGTGCCCGTGCCGCATTTCGGCGTCGTGCTGTCGCCCGATGACTGGTCGGCGCTGGCGGCGCGGGTCCAGGCGGCGGGGGTTGAGTTCGGGATCGCGCCGCATACGCGCTTTGCGGGGCAGGCAGGTGAGCAATCCACGATGTTTTTCTCAGATCCGTCGGGCAACGCGCTGGAATTCAAGGCGTTTGGCGACGACGCGATGCTCTTTGCGACCGACGAATCCGCACTGGAGCAGGCGGCATGACCGCGCCGATCGAACTCGACATCCCGCACCAGCTGGGCAAGGCGGCGGTGCGCGAGCGGCTCGATGGCGGGATCGGCAAGATCGGCCGGATGATTCCCGGCGGCGCCAAGGTTTCGCACAGCTGGGAAGGCGATACGATGGTCTTCACCGTCGACGCGATGGGGCAGGCGATCCGATCGTCGGCGACGGTGTTCGACGACAAGGTGCATGCGGTGGTCGACCTGCCCGGATTCTTGGGGCTGTTCGCAGGCAAAATTCGCGACGTAATCCAGGCCGAAGCGCCCAAGCTGCTGAAATAATGAGTTTATTGTGCCAAGACTGCTACCGTCTTGGTCTGCGCCCTTGACGTGCCGGGGTCAGGCGGTCGCTAGCCACCGATCCTCCGCCGCGTAATCGAACAGATCATAGGGGTATTTGGCGAGGCCGGTCAGGATCGATGCCCAGTCGTCGCGCGGCACCGCGTCGCTCAACCAGCGACACGCTGCGACGACCCCCGACGCGTAGTCGACTGCGCGAACATAGCCGATCGCGCGCGCCGCGGCGTCGCTGCAGACGAAGGGCAGGGCAACCGACCACGGCGTGTATCCCACACTGCCGATCGGCGCGCCGGGCATCGCCACCAGTTCGGCGTCACGCCCGACTGCCGCCATGATCGCGCTGCCGATCTCGCTGATCGTGGGCTGGTCGGGATCGACCGCGTTGAGCACCCGCGTGCCGGGCACAGCCAGCGCGGCGGCGACGACCCCTGCGATATTGACGGTCGCCGAGGTCTGGAACTGGCTCGCGCCGCGATAGGCGACTGGGATCCGCGTGCGGCGATCAAACAGACGTTTGACGAACCACCATTCACGGGGATCGCGGCTCTCTGGCCCATGGACCGCGCACGGGCGGATGATTGTCACCGGAACCTGCGCATCGTCGAGCAGCGCCAACTCCATCGCGCGCTTGCGGGCCGCATAGCTGTCTACACCTGGTGGCACCGTCGCCTGCTGCTCGGTGATCGGCACCGGCATCGCGGGGAACGCGCCGTCGGTGCCGAGCGATCGGCCCGCGTGATCGGCATAGACGCCGACCGACGAGATCGCGACGATCGCGCCCAGCCCCGACTGGAGCGCCAGCATCCGATCCGCATCGGCGCGATCATAGGCGATCGTGTCGATCAGCGCGTCCGCGCCGTCGGCGAGGATCGGTGCAATGCTCGCGGCATCGCCATGGTCCGCGACCAGTGGCTCGAGGCCGGGCGCCAGATCAGACGGCATCGCTCGCTGCCCGCGCGTGACGAGCGTGACCGACCAGCCGTCGCCGGCAAGCCGGTTGGCGATCGCGGCGCCAATCTGGCCCGCGCCGATGACGATTGCGCGCGCCACCCGCGACTGCGTCAGCGCGCCGCGGTTTGCGTCGTTGAGCGCGGCGTCGTTGCGGCAGGACTCACGCGCCACACCACGTTGCCGACGTCGTCCGCGACCAGCATCGCCCCGGTCTTGTCGCCGATGACGCCGACCGGCCGACCGCGGGCGTCACCCTTGGCGTCGAGGAAGCCGGTCAGCACGTCGACCGGCTTGGTTCCTTTCGCGGGAAAACCAGAGGCCGCGAACGGGACGTAGACGACTTTGTAGCCCGACACCGGCTTGCGGTTCCACGAGCCGTGCTCGCCGACGAATGCGCCGTTGGCGTAGCGCTGACCGAGTTTGATGTCGTTGGCAAAGCCGAGGCCGAGCGCCGCGACGTGCGGGCCCATCGCATAATCGGGGCGCTTCGAATATTGCTGCAGCGCAGGGTTGGCGGGCTCGACCCGCGTATCGGGATAGCCGCCCCAATAATACCACGGCCAGCCAAACTGGTCGCCGAATTCGACCTGAGTCAGGTAATCGGGCGCGAGGTCGGAGCCGAGCATGTCGCGTTCGTTGACGACGGTCCACAATTGCCCGGTGATCGGGTTGATCGCCATGCCGTTGGGATTGCGCAGGCCCGCCGCGTAGATCCGAAACGTCTTCGCATCGGGCCATACCTGGAGGATATTGGCACGGTATTTCTCGGCGTCGATGCCGTTGTCCGCGATGTTGGTCGACGATCCGACCGACACGTAGAGCGTCTTGCCGTCGGGCGCGGGGATGACGTTGCGCGCCCAATGATTGCCGCCCGGGTTGAGCTTGATGACGGTCTCGGGGGTGGCGGTGATCCGGGTCTGGCCGTCGACATAAGGGACGCGGACGAGCGCATCGGTGTCGCCGATGTAGAGCTGGCCCTTGAACAGCGTCATCCCGAACGGCGAATTCAGCCCGGTCATGAAGACCGATTTCTGCTCCGCGATGCCATCGCCATTGGCGTCCCGCAGCAGCGTGATCCGGTTCGCCGAAGGGACGCCCGCGCCCGCCTTGCCCATCAGGTGCTTCATTACCCAGCCCTGGATGCCACCCCCTTTGCGCGCCGGTGAGTTCGTTTCCGCCACCAGCACGTCGCCATTGGGTAGGCGATAGAGCCAGCGGGGATGATCGAGCCCGGTGGCGAAGGCGCGCACTGCGAGGCCTGGCGCTGCGGTCGGCGTCGCGCCGTTCTGCCAGCCGACGACATCGGCGACCTTGATCGTCGGAATCGTCTGGATCCGCGGCGCGGTGATGTCGGGGCGGACCCCCGCGACCTGCTTGACGCTGAGTTGTGCGGTGTCGGGCCAGGCGAGGTAGACGAAGCCGCCGATCGCGACGAGGACGATCAGGCCGAGGACGATGAGGATGTGTTTGCGCATGACGCCTGAATAGCCGGGTGCGCGGGGCGGCGGAAGGGGGCGCGCGGCGCAACAGCCGCCGCTCTATCCTTCGGGATCGATCTCGCGGCTCGGCGGATGGAGCCGGACCCGGTGGACCCGGCGTTCGTCGCTCTGGGTGATCTCGATCTTCCAGCCCGACGGGTGGTCGACGCAATCGCCGATCGCGGGGACATGGCCCGCCAGCACCGCAGCGAGACCGCCGATCGTGTCGACGTCGCTGTCGTCCTCGCCGAGCCGCACATCGACGAGATCGGCAACGTCCTCCAGTTCTGCGCGCGCGTCGAGATCCCAGGCGCCATCGTCGATCGGGACGATCAGCGCCTGTGGCTCCTCGTCATGTTCGTCCTCGATGTCACCGGTGATTTCCTCGATCAGATCCTCGATCGTGACGATGCCCTCGGTACCCGAATATTCGTCGAGCACGATCGCGAGATGGACGTGCGACGCGCGCATGTCGGCGAGCAGATCGAGCGCGCCGCGCGACATCGGCACGTAGAGCGGCTCGCGGATCAATGCCGCGATTCCCGGCGGGGTTTCCTCTCCCTTCGCCAGAATCGCGAACACATCCTTGATATGGACCATCCCGATGATCGTATCGAGTTCACCGCGATAGACGGGCAGGCGGCTGTGGCCGGCATCGGCGAAGATCTGAATCAGGTGCGCGAAGGTCGTGCCTTCCTCGACCGCGATGATGTCCGCGCGGGGCACCCCGATGTCGCCCGCGTCGCGTTCGCCGAAATGGAGCAGGTTGCGGACCATCTGGCGTTCGATCGGCGACAGGTCGCCCTTGGCGTCGGGGGCGGGATCGCCCTCGTGACGGTCGATCGCCTCTTCGAGCTGATCGCGGAGCGATTCGGCGCTGGCGTCGCCGAAGATGGCGGATTTGATCACCCGCCAGATCGTGTTGTCGGTGGAGTCGCCGTTGCCGGCGCTACTTCGGTCGTCGGGCATCGTATCCTTTATTCCTCGCGTACCAGATAGGGGTCGTCGATGCCGAGGCTGGCGAGCGCCTGCCGCTCGATATCCTCCATGGCGTCGGCCTCGTCGTCCTCGATATGGTCATAGCCTAGCAGATGCAGCGTGCCGTGCACCAGCAGATGCGTCGCGTGTTCCTCGACCGCAACCTGCTTGTCCGCAGCTTCGGCGACGCAGATGTCGTGAGCCAGGACGATATCGCCGAGTAGCACTTCGCCCCCCGTGGCGCAGGCGCCACCAACCTGGGCATCGCTGTTCTGGCTGACGGTGTCGATCAGGTCGGGCTGGACCATCGGGAAGCTGAGGACGTTGGTCGGCCTGTCCTTTCCGCGGTACTGGCGGTTGAGCGTCCGGACCTCGTCGTCGATGGTAAGCCGCACCGAAATCTCGATCCGCGCGGGCGTGGTCAGCAGCGGGCCGTATGGGGTGAGCTCGATTGCGGCGCTGCACGCGCGCAACGCAAGCGCTTCCCACTCGCCCGCGGGCCAGGGGTCTTCGCGGGAAAGTTCGATCTCGATCATGAGGGCGTTATGCCTTTGATCATCGGACCGCGTACGTCCGGTGGCTCGCGCGATTGCGCGAGAATCTCTCCCACGCTGCGCTCACTCTCACGTCCCTGTCCCTTCGTACGCCTCGACGATCCGCCCCACGATCGGGTGCCGCACTACGTCGGCGGCGGTGAAGCGGGTCATCGAGATCCCCTCGATCCCCTCGAGCCGGTAGGTCGCGTCGGCAATCCCGGACGCGGCGACCCCGCCGGGCAGATCGGTCTGGTTGGGATCGCCGCAGATCACCATCCGGCTGTTCTCGCCGAACCGGGTGAGGAACATCTTCATCTGCGCTGGCGTGGTGTTCTGCGCTTCATCGAGGATGATGAACGCGTCGGCCAGCGTGCGTCCGCGCATGAACGCGATCGGCGCGATCTCGATTTCCCCGCTCGCGATCCGCCGCTCGACCTGTTCTGCAGGCAGGCAGTCGTGGAGCGCGTCATAGAGCGGACGCAGGTACGGATCGACCTTTTCCTTCATGTCGCCGGGGAGGAAACCGAGTTTCTCCCCCGCCTCGACCGCGGGACGCGACAGGATCAGCCGCTGGACGCTGCCGGTGATCAGCTGCGCCACCGCCTGCGCGACCGCAATATAGGTCTTGCCGGTACCCGCCGGCCCAAGCGCGAAGATCATGTCGTGCGTGGTCAGTTCGCGCATGTAATGCGCCTGCGCGGGCGTGCGCGGGACGATCGTCTTCTTGCGGGTGCGGATCATGATCGAGGGCTGGCGGACGCCATCGGCGCCGAGGATCCCGTCGAGCGTCGGCTCTGCGCTCATCGCGATCGAGGCATCGACGAGCCCGGCATCGACATCCTCGCCGCGCTGCACCCGTTGGTAGAGGTCCTGCAACACATCGCGCGCCACCGCGACCTGTTCGGCGGTCCCCTCGAGCCCGACCTTGTTGCCGCGTGCAGTAATGTAGACGCCAAGGCGGTTTTCGAGCGCGACCAAGTTCTGGTCATATTGGCCGAACAGCTGGACGAGCAATTGCGGCTTGTCGAAGAGAAGTTCGACCCGGCTGCGCTGGCCGGATTGGGCGGGGAGGGGCTTGCGGCTCATGCGATCCTTTCAAGGCGCGGCGAACCCCCATCGCGGGTGCGATGGAGCGAAAACGAGAGAGTGAAGATCGGGGCGGCACGCGGGGCGTTCAAGAGAACCGAGTCGCGGTGGCGCTGCTGCATCACGGGTGAGACTGGCAGCGGAACCGGGCGAGGGACAGCATTAATTGTCGACCTCGGCGGATCGTGCGGGAGCGTTGCCTGAACGCCTCACCGTCGGCCGATGCGGCGTTCGCTCCGCCAGGCGTCGGTCGCGATCGGTTACGGTACCAGCGCGATCAGGCCGCCACCGCCACCCGCTCCACGCCCGCCATGCTGTTTGGATCGGCGCGGACCAGCTCGACCGTCACGATATCCCCGATCTGCGCGTCGGTGAGCAGGTGGACCGATTGCAGCCAAGGCGATTTGCCGAGCATCTGCCCCGGCAGTTTTCCGCGGCGTTCGATCAGCACGTCGCAGCGGTGGCCCACGGTCGCAGCGTTGAACGCCTGCTGGTCGCGGTTGAGCGCAGCCTGGAGGCGCTGGAGGCGGTCGTCCATCACCTCGGGCGCGATCTGGTCAGCCATTGTCGCGGCGGGGGTGCCGGGGCGGGGGGAGTATTTGAAGCTGAACGCCTGCGCATAGGCGACCTCGCGCACGAGGCTCAGCGTGTCCTTGAAATCCGCGTCGGTCTCGCCGGGGAAGCCGACGATGAAATCGCCCGACAACGCGATGTCGGGACGCGCGGCGCGGACCCGGTCGAGCAGGCGGAGGTAGCTGTCGCGGGTGTGGCTGCGGTTCATCGCCTTTAGAACGCGGCTGCTGCCCGATTGGACGGGGAGGTGAAGGAACGGCATCAGCGTTTCGACCTCGGCATGCGCGCGGATCAGCCCGTCGCGCATGTCGTTGGGGTGGCTGGTAGTATAGCGGATGCGCGCGAGACCGGGGATGCGGTCGAGCGCGACGATCAGGTCATGGAGGCCTTGCCCTCCTGGTTCATTGGCGTCGCTCCAGGCGTTGACGTTCTGGCCGAGCAGCGTGATCTCGCGCGCACCGGCGTCGACCAGCGCCTTCGCCTCATCGACGATCCCTGCGAACGGTCGGCTGATTTCCGCGCCACGCGTGTAGGGAACGACGCAATAGGTGCAGAATTTGTCGCAGCCTTCCTGCACGGTCAGGAACGCGCTCGGCCCGACTTTCCGGCGCGGTGGGAGCTGTCCGAACTTTGAGAGCAGCGGCATGTCGGTGTCGAGCGCCGCCTCGCCGCGCGCCGCTTGCGCGACCAGCGCGGGGAGGTTGTGATACGCCTGCGGGCCGACGACGACATCGACTTGCGCGCGCGCGACGATCTCTTCGCCCTCGGCCTGCGCAACACACCCCGCGATCGCGATCATCGGGTCGTTGCCGTGATCGCGCCGGGCGTGCTTCCGGATTCGGCCGATGTCCGAATACACCTTCTCGGTCGCGCGTTCGCGGATGTGACAGGTGTTGAGAACGACGAGGTCGGCCGCGCTGGCGTCGTCGGTCGCGGTCATGCCCTCGGCCGCCATCAACTCGGCCATCCGCTCGCCGTCATAGACGTTCATCTGGCAGCCAAATGATTTGACGTGGAAGGTTTTGGGGGATTTCATGGGGAGCCTGTAGCAAATCCCCCCGGGTACGGGGAGGGGGTTGCTAAATCGCCTCGATCCGGCGTCGCGCTTCGGCGGCGATTGCCTTGCGGCCGCCGAACGCTGCGGGGTCGAAGGGTTCGCAAAAATGGAGCGTCGCACGAAATGAGCCGGGGCGTTTCAGGACGCGGATGGCATTGACCTGTCCGGGTTCGTCGCCAAGCCACGCCAGCTCGCGCATCGCCACGCCGTAATCGATCCGGACCGGCTGGACCATCACGCCGGTCGGCGGCTGGTCGAGCACCTCGAACAGCGCAGCCTTGAACGGCAACAGCGCCGTACCATCACCCGTCGTTCCTTCGGGAAACAGCGTCACTGGCCACGCCTGCGTGAGCGCGGTGCGCAACTGTTCAACCTGTGCGGCGATGCCAAGCCGGTCGTCGCGTGACACGAAGATGGTGTGGTTGAGCGTGCAGAGCCAGCCGACCAGCGGCACCGCGCGCAGGTCGGATTTGGCGACGAAGGCACTGCCAGTGGCGTCGGCGATCACCAGGATGTCGATCCAGCTTTGATGATTCGATACGAGGACGACGTCGCGGCGCAATGGCGCGCCGATCACGCGCGGTCGCGCGCCGACGATCCGTGCGACGAGGCCCAGGAAGCGGCGAGGCCAGGGGCTGGGTAAGCGGAATAGTCGCCACAGGCCGTGGCACGCGAGCGCTCCGACCAGCGCGACGATCAACGCAGCGAAGCGGAGCGTAGTGACGGCGTCAGTCCTTGCGGCTCAGCGAGACGCCGTAGAGTTCCATGCGATGATCGACGAGGCGAAAGCCGAGTTTCTCCGCGATCGCCTTTTGCAATTGCTCGAGCTCGGGATCGACGAATTCGATCACCTTGCCGGTCTCGACATCGATCAGATGGTCGTGGTGCGATTCGGGCGAGGGTTCGTAGCGCGAGCGCCCGTCGCCAAAGTCGTGGCGGTCGAGAATGCCAGCCTCCTCGAACAGCCGGACGGTGCGATAGACCGTCGCGATCGAGATGCCCGGATCGATCGCGGAGGCGCGCTCATAGACCTTTTCGACATCGGGATGGTCTTCGGCTTCGGACAGGACGCGGGCGATGACGCGGCGCTGTTCGGTGATCCGCAGCCCCTTTTCATTGCACAGCGCTTCGAGATCGATCTTGCGGGCCATGACTCCCCTCTACGCCTTAAGGCTTGTTGCGAAAAGTGCTATCGATTCGCAACAACGTCAGAGCGGCTTGCGATAGGTGTGCGCGTCATACACCTGGCCCTGCGCGCCACGATAATAGCCGCGGCGTTCGCCGACCTTGGTGAAGCCATGCGCCGCATAGAGCGAGATCGCGTCGTTGCCCGCGCGCACTTCGAGGTGGAAATCCTGGACGCCATTGGCGGCGCATTCGCTCGAGACCGCGCGCAGCAATGCGGTGCCCACCCCGCGGCGGCGGGAGGCGGGCGATACCGCGAGCAGCAGAAGCTCCGCTTCGTCCGCCACGCTGCGGATCAGCGCGAACCCGGCCGGCGTGTCGTCGACCGTCGCGAGCGTCAGGCGCACCCCCGGCATCGCGATCACTCCCATGCACTGCCCCCGGGTCCAGGCCTCGCCAAAGCGCGGGTCGAACGCGGCCGTCATCAGCGCCTCCAACGTCGCGATGTCGCGCGCGTCGCCGGTGCGCAGCGTGATCGTCCGCGTCGCCATCAGGGGACGACACCGCCGGGCAGCCCTTCGATGCCGCTTGCGGCGGCGCTCAGAGGCTTCGCGTCGGGGGCGCGGCCGTAGATCGGGCTGGGGGGCAGCGGATCGTCGGCCAGCAGGATCGCGTCGGCGGCATCGGGCAGCACGTCCTCCGTATCGATGTCGGGGTCGAGCGCGAGCAACCGGTGGATGCCGTTGCCGAACGCGGGGCGGCCACCGAGCAGCGCGAGCGCCGCGGCTGGCTGGTGTGAGGCAAGGGGGCCGATCGGGCCGGCATCGGGCGCGAACATCTGCATGAACACCTCGCCATGCCCGCCCTCCAGAATGACGGCAAGCTCGGGCAGGTGGCGGCGCGCGAACGCGGCGGCCGCGATCAGCGTCATGCTCGAATACCCGATTGCGGTCACGCCCCAGCCGAACGCCAGCCCGCGCGCCGCCGCGATCCCGACGCGGACGCCGGTGAAGCTGCCCGGGCCGACATCGACCAGGATCCGCGCCGCGCGGCCGCCGTCGGGCAATTCGGCGATCATCGGAATCAGCCGCTCGGCATGCCCGCGCCCGACCACTTCATGCGCGCGCGCGATCACCCCACCATGCTCGATCAGCGCGACCGAGCAGGCGGCGGTGGCGGTGTCGATGACGAGCGTCCTCATCGGTTCGGCGACGTCAGGCGATCGAATTGAACTTGGCGAATTCGGGACGCGGTGACCGGTCGAAGATCGTCGCGGGGTCGCCATGCCCCAGCGTCGAGATGAAGTTCACCCGGACCCGCGGTGTATCGGCGAAGAACGCGGCGTTGACCTTGTCGGCATCGAACCCCGACATCGGCCCGGTATCGAGCCCGAGCCCGCGCGCCGCCATGATCAGATACGCGCCCTGCAGCGAGGAATTGCGGAACGCCGATTCCTTGCGGAGATCCTCATTGCCGTCAAACCAGGATTTGGCGTCGGCGTGGGGGAAGAGTTCGGGCAGATATTCGTGGAAGTCGAGGTCCATCCCGATCACTACCGATACCGGCGCGGCTAGGACCTTGGGGCGGTTCTGGGCCGAGCAGCAATCGGCGAGCCGCTGCTTGGCGTCGTCGCTGACGCACCACACCAGCCGCGCGGGCAACTGGTTGGCGCTGGTCGGCCCCATCTTCATCAGATCCCAGATCGCGCGGATCTCGGCCTCCGAAACGGGATCGGCGGTGTACCCGTTGTAGGTGCGTGCCTCGCGAAAGAGCGTGTCGAGCGCGGCGTCGTCGAGCCTTGCCATCAAACCGCTCTCACCTCGGTGACTTCGGGGACGTAATGACGGAGCAGTTGCTCGATGCCGTTCTTTAGCGTCGCGGTCGACGACGGGCAGCCCGAGCACGCGCCTTGCATCGCGAGGAACACCTTGCCCTTGTCGAACCCGCGATAGACGATATCGCCGCCGTCGTTGGCGACCGCGGGGCGGACGCGGGTGTCGATCAGTTCGCGGATCTGCGCGATGATCTCCGCGTCGGCGGGATCGTCGGTCGGCAGCGGGCCGTCGTTTGGTACCGAGAAGCTCGCCGCGCCCTGCCGGAACAGCGGCATGTCGGCGCTGAAATGATCGAGCAGGATCGCGAGCACGTCGGGTTTCAGCCCCGGCCACGACACCCCGGGCGCGGCGGTGACCGAAATGAAATCGCTGCCGAAGAACACCCCGGTGACATCGCCCAGATTGAAGATCGCCTCAGCGAGCGGGCTCGCTTCCGCCTCTTCGGGGGTCGCGAAATCGCGGGTGCCGCTCGTCATGACCGCGCGACCGGGCAGGAACTTGAGCGTGGCGGGATTGGGCGTGGTTTCGGTTTCGATCAACATGGCGTTCATGTGGCGCGTGCGGGCGACCGGATCAAGCGCTCGACCCAAAAGCCCTTGAGCCGCGACCACCCGCTCGCCGTTGGCTGGTTCGAAATAATGGCCGTGCGTGTCGGCGGAGGGCGCGCTAAAGGAGGTGCCTATGTCGTTTCCTCCCCGTGCGTTCGCCCCCCTCCTCCTCCTTGCGCTGGCATCGCCGATCGCTGGCCAGTCTGCCCGTCAGACCCAGCCCGCTCGTCAGACCCAGCCCGCTCTTCAGACCCAGCCAGCCCGTCCGGCCGCACCCACATCCTCCGCGATTGCGCGTGTGCCGGTCGATACGTCGGCGTGGCTGTACAAGGGTAGTGACCTGCCGCACGATCCGGCGTGGCAGTTCGGCACGCTGCCCAACGGCCTGCGCTATGCGGTCCGCAAGAACGGGGTGCCGCCGGGGCAGGTGTCGATCCGGGTTCGGATCGATGCGGGCTCGCTCGAAGAGACTGAAAGCCAGCGCGGGTTTGCGCATTTCATCGAGCATCTGTCGTTTCGCGGCAGCGAATACGTCCCCGATGGCGAAGCCAAGCGCGTCTGGCAGCGGTTCGGCGCGGCGTTCGGGTCGGACACCAACGCCAATACCAGCCCGACCCAGACGGTCTACAAGCTCGATCTGCCCTCCGCGACCGGCGCGACGCTCGATGAAAGCGTCAAGATTTTGTCGGGCATGATGGAACAGCCGGTCATCACCGATGCCTCGGTCGCCGCCGAGCGACCCGTGGTGCTGGCCGAACAGCGCGAGCAGCCCGGGCCCCAGGTGCGGTTTGGCAACGCGCTCAACTCACTGTTCTTCGCCGGCCAGCCGCTTGCGGACCGATCGCCGATCGGCAACGTCAAGACGCTCGAGGCCGCGACCGGCGACAGCGTGCGCGCGTTCCATGACCGCTGGTATCGGCCGTCGCGCACGGTCGTCATCATTTCGGGCGATATGGACCCCGCGCTGTTCTCTAGCCTGATCGTCAAGCATTTCGCGGGTTGGCAGGGCAAAGGTGCCGAACCGCCGACCAATCCCGATTTCGGTGCACCCGATCCGTCCAAGCCGGTCGCGGCCTCGATCGTCGAGCCCGGGCTGCCCCCGCTCGTCCTGATGGGGGTGCTGCGGCCGTGGCATTTCAACAACGATACCGCGATCTTCAACCAGAAGCGGATGGTCGACGTGATCGCGGCAAAGGTGATCAGCCGCCGCCTCGAACGCCGCGCGCGCGCCGGGGCGAGCTATGTCCAGGCCGGGGTCGATGTCGACGATCGGTCGCGGTCGGCGAACATCACCTCGGTCACGATCCTGCCCGTCGGCAATCAATGGGAACAAGCGCTCAAGGATGTCCGCGCGGTGATCGCGGATGCACAGGCCGCGCCGCCGACGCAGATCGAAATCGACCGCGAATATGCCGACTATGACGCCGCGCTGAAGGCCGCGGTGCAGACCGCCACGATCGAGGCGAGCGCCAAGCAGGCCGACGACATGGTGGGCGCGCTCGATATCCGCGAGACCGTTACCGCGCCACAATTCCAGTACGACATCCTGACCCAGGCGAAGCTGCAGAACATGTTCACGCCCGCAACGGTGTTCGCGGCGACCAAGAAGATCTTCGACGGCGTCGCGACCCGCGCGATCGTCAACACCCGGACGCTCGAACCGCGCACGACCGAGCGGCTGGCCGCGGCGTTGCAAGCGAATGTCGGCGGACTGGCGGGCAAGCGCAACGCGCAGGGTGCGGTCACCATGTCGAATTTGCCCGCGCTTGGCGCGCCGGGCGCGGTGGTGGCGCGCACGCCGGTCGATGGGCTGCCCGCCGAACAGGTGGTGTTTTCGAACGGGGTCCGTCTGCTGCTGTTCTCCAGCCCCGAGGAGGCCGGGCGGGTATTCGTCAAGGTCCGCTTCGGGGGCGGGTACAACGCGCTGCCCGCCGACCGGCGCAGCCCCGCCTGGGCGGGCGATCTTGCGCTGATGGAAGGCGGCATCGGCAAGCTGAGCCAGAACGATATCGATCAGTTGACGGCAGGCCGTCGCCTCTCGCTCGATTTCGGGATGGACGACGATGCGTTTTCGATGGCGGCCCTGTCCTCGCCGCAGGATTATGCCGACGAGCTGACGCTGATGGCGGCGAAGCTGGCGCACCCGCGCTGGGATGCCGCGCCGATCGCGCGTGCCAAGGCGTCGGCATCGGCGGCGATCGCGGGGTATGATGCATCCGCCGATGGGGTGCTGAGCCGCGACCTCGAAGGACTGCTTCACGCGGGCGATCCGCGCTGGACGACCCCGGACCAGCAGGCGATCGACGCGCTGACCCCGGCGAGTTTCCGCGCGCTGTGGGAGCCGCTGCTCGCCTCGGGCCCGATCGAGGTCGATGTGTTCGGCGACATCAAGCCCGACGAGGCCATCGCCGCGGTCGCCAAGAGCTTCGGCGCGATCCCGCCGCGGGCGGCGTCGGCCAACGCGGCTCCTCCGGTGCGCTTTCCCGCGCACGATGCGCAGCCCGTCATCCGCCGGCATACCGGTGCCGAAAACCAGGCGGAGGCGCTGATCGCGTGGCCGACCGGCGCGGGGATGGCGGATTATGCCGAAAGCCGTCGGCTCGACATCCTGGCGCTCGTGTTCAGCGACCGGTTGTTCGAAAAGATGCGCCAGGCGGCGGGCGCGAGCTACAGCCCCGGCGTGTCGAGCCAGTGGCCCAAAGGGCTGCCCGGCGGTGGCCGCCTCGTCGCGATGAGCCAGGTCGCGCCCGCCAACGTGCCGCTGTTCTTCAAGATGGCGCGCGACATCGCGGCGGATCTGGCCACCAACCCGGTCACCGAGGACGAGCTCAACCGCGTCAAAGGCCCGCTGATCCAGCAGATTCAGCGCGCGGCGTCGAGCAGCCTGTTCTGGATGCAGCAGATGTCGGGCGGCAGCTACGACCAGCGGCGCATCGCGGTGATGCGCGCGATTGGCACCGACTATAGCGGTGTCACGCCCGCGGTGCTTCAGCAGACCGCGGCCAAATACCTGGTGCCCGCCAGGGACTGGACGATGGTGGTGTTGCCGAAAAAGACGGCCAAGTAGGGCAACGCGTCCGGCGGCAATGCCACTTCGTCGGCCTGACGGCTGCTACTTTCCGGCGGCAACGGGCGGGGAGGAATTCAGGCCGCCTGAACCAGTGACCTACCCTTTGTACAGCCCGTCCAGCCGCTCCCCGTAGACCTGTTTGAGCACGTGCCGGCGGATCTTGAGGCTGGGGGTCAGCTGTTCGTTCTCGATCGTGAAGGGCGCGTCGGCCAGGATGAAGCGGCGGATGCGTTCGGTGACGGTCAGGTCGCGGTTCACCGCTTCGATCGCATGCCCGATCGCGGTGCGGTATTCGCTGTTCTGCGCCAGCATCGCGAAGTTGCACGCATCGCCGTTCGCCGCGCACCATTCCTGGGTCCATTCGGGATCGGGGACGACCAGCGCGACCATGTGCGGGCGGCGATCACCCGCGATCATCGCCTGTGCGATCTCGGGACGCAGCGTCAGCATCCCCTCGACCTTCTGGGGCGCGATGTTCTCGCCCTTGTCGTTGATGATCAGGTCCTTCTTGCGGTCGGTGATCTTGATCCGTCCTGCCGCGTCGATGACCCCGATGTCGCCGGTGTGGAGCCAGGCGCCCTTGTCCGGCTCCGCCGGGTCTGGCTTCAGCACCCGCGCGGTCTCCGCCTCGTGGCGCCAATAGCCGTGCATGACCAGCTCGCCGCGGACGAGAATCTCGCCGTCGTCGGCGATGCGGACCTCGGTTTCCACCATCGGCGGCCCGACGGTATCCATCCGGATGCCGGCGCGGGGTCGATTGCACGAAATGACGGGTGCGGCTTCGGTCTGGCCATAGCCCTGGAGCAAGGTCAGCCCGATCGAGTGGAAGAATATCCCGATCTCGGGGTTGAGCGGCGCCCCGCCCGATACCATCGCCTTTAGCCGCCCGCCGAATTTCTTCGCAATCTTGGGCTTGAACAGCCGATTCACGACCAGCCTCATCGGGCGGTCGATCAGGCGCAGCGTCCCGGCGTCATCGCGCGCACCGATGGCGAGCGCCTGGCCGAGCAGTTTCTGGCCGAGCCCGCCCTGCTTCTCGATGCCTTTGGTGATGCGCGTCCGCAGCACCTCGAACAGGCGGGGGACGACGACCATGATCGTCGGCTTGGTTTCTTCGATATTGGCGGCCAGCTTGTCGAGCCCCTCGCTGTAATAGATCTGCGCGCCAAGCCCGATCGGGAAATGCTGGCCACCGGTATGTTCGTAGGCATGGCTGAGCGGCAGGAACGACAGGAACACTTCGTCCCCCCAGCCGAAATCCTCGCTGATGATCGTGCAGCAGCCGTTGACGTTGTGGAGGATCGCGCCGTGGTGCTGCATCACGCCGCGCGGCGCGCCGCCGGTGCCGCTGGTGTAGATGATGCAGGCCAGGTCGCCGCGCGCGAAGGTTGCCGCGGCGGACGTTGCCGCGACATCGGCGGGGTGAGCGTCGATCAGCGCGCGCCAGCTGTGGAAGGGCATGCCCGCTGGCGCGCGCATGTCCTCGATCCCGATGATGTGCGGCGACTGGCTCGATCGCAGGATCGCCTTCATCACGGTGTTTCCGAGTTTCGCGGTCGACACGATCACCGCGCACGCGCCGGAATTCTCGATGATGTGGACGTGATCGCGCTCGGTATTGGTGATGTAGGTCGGCACCGTGACGCCGCCCGCGGCCATGATCGCCAGATCGCTGATGCACCATTCGGGGCGGTTCTCCGCCACCAGCATTACCCGATCGCCGGGGTTGACGCCGATTGCGGCCAGGCCTTGCGCCAGACTGGAGACCTGCCGCGCCGCGTCCGCCCAGCTGATCGACGTCCACGCGCCGTCGTGTTTGGCCCACAGGAACGGCGCATCGCCCCGTTCGGCGGCACGCGCGAAGAACATCGCGACCAGATTGGGGAAATGTTCGAGCCTGCGCGCCATATCAGTCAACCACCTCTTGCGACCACGCGTTGCGGACGGATCGCGTTATCATTCGGGCGGGCGGTTGCCCGGTGCACCGACGCGTTCGATCCGAGTGACGCTGCCGTCCTGGCCGATCGCGACGCCTTCGCTGCGTGGGTCCGCGGCGCCGATCCAACGCCCCCCCCCGTGACCATCGGCTTTCCACTCGATCGCGTTCGCCTTCAGGCCGAGCGGGACGACCCGCACCTGTTCGCCGAGCGCGCGCAACGCGGGGACCATCGCCTCGCGCGCAGTGCCCTGTTCGACCGCGGCGATCGGACCGGGGGCGTAGATCAGCCCCATCGCGATCGCGTCCTGCGCGCTCATGTTCCAGTCGAGCACGCCGACCAGCGCCTTGGCGATCTGCGCGATGATCGTCGGCCCGCCCGCCGCGCCGAGCGCGAGGCGGACATGGCCGTCGGGACCGTAGACGATCGTCGGCGACATCGAGCTGCGCGGGCGCTTGCCGCCCTCGACGCGATTGGCGACGAGATCGCCGTTCTTGACGGGGACGATGTCGAAATCGGTGAGCTGGTTGTTGAGCATCGCGCCGTCGACCGACAGACCCGATCCGAACACCCCCTCGATCGTCGTCGTCACCTCGACGACGTTGCCCGCCGAATCGGCCACGACGAGGTCGGTGGTGCCGGCAACTTCGCCCGCCGGTGCTTTCACGCGCGGCGGTGCGCCCGGGGGCGAGCCGGCTTCGACATTGGCGATCGATGCGGTCGGGCTCATCAGTGCCGAGCGGCTGGCGATATAGGCCGGGTCGAGCATGCCCTTGATCGGCACGACGACGTAATCGGGATCGCCGACGTACAGGTTGCGATCCGCGAACGCGAGCCGGGTCGATTCGGCGAACAGATGCCAGGCGACCGGCGAATCCTTGCCGAGCTTGGTCATGTCGAACCGTTCGAGCTGGTCGAGGATCATCAGCACCGTGATGCCCCCCGACGACGGCGGCCCCATACTGCAGATCCGATACACGCGATATTTGGCGCACACCGCGTCTCGTGGCTTGGCGTCGTAGCTGGCGACGTCACCCGTCGTCATCTTCGACGGATTGCGTGCCGCGCCGTTCACCGTCGCGACGATCTTTTGCGCGGTCGGCCCGACATAGAAGCTGTCGCCACCTTGTATGGCGATCCGGGTCAGCAACGCGGCCTGATCGGGATTGCGGAACACCGTGCCGACCGGGAGCGCCTTGCCGTCGGCACCGAAGAATGCCTGCTTCGCCCAGCCGGTGACGTGGCCGCCATAGCTGGCGATCGAATTGTTGAGCCGTTCGCTGACGACGAAGCCGTCACGTGCGAGCCTGATGGCGGGCTGGAACAGTCGCGCCCACGGCAGCT
>JALYTW010000196.1 GCA_030854075.1 Pseudomonadota bacterium | reverse complement strand
GATTTGACGGAGCTGCGTGTCAGCGACCTGCTCGTGTGCTGCGGTCGGGTGACACTACAAGTAAGAAAATTTCGCGGAAAAGCGCCAATTCTGGCTCGCAGGAAGCATCCCAGGGAGTGGAGATACTACGCAAAAAATACGGGACTGGACCATCGCCGCCCCCGATAGACCACCGCGCCACCAATTCTCTCGAGGACCAGGCGCCCGGATCTTCCCACAACCAGCCGTTATGACGGTTCGGTACCAAGCAACATGCCGACGGAGAATTTGGCAGTCACATTCGCGTTTTGGGCGGCAGCCCGGCTCTCTGTGGTATCAGAACGAGCCGAAAACCCGCAGTTCTGCGCCATAAAACAGAGATTTCTCTCGTGATTGCAATTACTTGCGACTGCGTGGCGGAGACGGAGGGATTCGAACCCTCGGTACGGTTTAACCCGTACGACGCTTTAGCAAAGCGTTGGTTTCAGCCACTCACCCACGTCTCCGGCTGGCGGCAAGCGGCGGCTATAGCCGGGGGTGGGCGGGGGATCAATGCCGCATCCGGGTGCGGCTCGGCGTAAAAGCGACTCGGGTCGGCTCTCGTTCATTGCGCATCCATCCTGCGCCTGATTAACCTCACCCAACGGGGAGTTGGGGAAACATCATGCGGATTATTCTAGGCGCGGCGATCGCCATCCTGCTCGGCGCGAGCGCACCGGCGCAGGTCACCACGATCGATCCCAATCGCGCGATCGACGGCGATCTGGCGACCAGCGCACCGCGCCAGGCGAGCAACCCATCGCCCGCCCAACGCGACGAATCCGTCGATGCGGGTAATCAAGGCACGACGAGCTATGCCCCGGCCCCCGCCCCCCCAACTGCGCGGACCGCCCCCGCGGCCGACACCAGCGAGGCCGCGCAGGACGCGCGCGCCGACGCGACGCTGCAGGCGGCGGACACTTATCAGCGCGACGACCTGCTCGCCGCCGGCGAAGGCGTGTTCGGCAAGGGCGCCGCGGGGATGGCCGGGTTGCTCGAGAAAATCCTCAAGGAACAAGGCCGCCCCAACGCCTATATCGCGGGGCGCGAGGCGGCGGGCGCGTTTGTGGTCGGGCTGCGTTACGGATCGGGCGTCATGACCCATAAAATCGAGGGGCAGCGCCCAGTCTATTGGACCGGGCCTTCGGTCGGGTTCGATTTCGGGGGCGACGCCAACAAGGTCTTCACGCTGGTCTACAACCTCTACGACACCGAAGATCTCTACCACCGCTTTCCCGCGGCCGAGGGGCGGCTCTATTTCGTCGGCGGGTTCGCCGCAACCTATCTGCGGCGCGGCAACATCGTGCTGATCCCGATCCGGCTCGGCGTCGGCTATCGCGCCGGGGTCAACGTCGGTTACATGAAATTCAGCCACACTGCGAAGTGGCTACCGTTTTAGGGCGCAGCGGGCTAGACGGACCGTCGGCCGTCACCCACTCGCGGACGTTTGAAAGTTCGTGTAAACATGCGCGCATCGGGATCGGCGCCATCGCAATATTGGTTTTCCGCGCCGCCATCATGGCGACCTGCCGAATAACTGGCGTGAATTGTGCGCGAACCGCGTTCGCTACCGCGATTGGAAGCGTGACTCTTTATTTCTCATATGGCTAGCGTTCCGCCTTCGACTTCAACCCGACATGAAGCTGTCTCCTCACGACGGCCAGTCTGGCATGGATGTTCTGGCCTTGGTTATTGTCGCGGCGCCCGTTGCAGCCATAATTATCGTTCTCTTATTTCTTCGGATTACAAGACCCGGACAGCCACCCAACGACCGGAAACCAACAATGTCAGCCGCCCCCGCTCGGCGCGACTATAAGCGAAGTTTCTCATTGTGCAGCGCAGCATAGACAACCATATCGCTGGCCGGTAGCGATCGGGCTGCCGTGACCAAAGGACTTCGGCAATGGCGCGCATTTCGGAAACGCTGGCGTGGCTCGACACGCTTAAACCGGCATCGGTTCCCACCGCGCCGGGGCGACTTGCAGCCTTTCGGCCCGGGGTCGCCAATCCCGGTGCGATCGAGGCGTTCGTCCACATTCCCGACGGTCTGCCGGCCGGGGCACCGCTCGTCGTCGCGCTGCACGGCTGCACCCAGACCGCATCGGGGTACGATCACGGCACCGGCTGGTCGCGGCTCGCGGATCGGGCGGGGTTCGCGGTGCTGTTGCCGCAACAGACGCGCGCGAACAACGGCAACCTCTGCTTCAACTGGTTCGAGCCTCACGACATCGCACGCCGCGGCGGCGAGGCCGAATCGATCGCGGCGCTGACCGAGGCGGCGATCGCGGCGCACGGCATCGACCGTACCCGCGTCTTCGTCACTGGCCTGTCGGCAGGGGGCGCGATGACCGCGGTGATGCTCGCGACCTATCCCGATCTGTTCGCGGGGGGCGCGATCTTCGGTGGCCTGCCCTATGGCTGCGCCGCCAGCGTCGGCGAAGCGCTCGCGCGAATGCGCGGCCAGGGCCACGCCCCGGACGCGGCCGCGACCGCTTCGGTAAAGCGCGCCAGCGAATCCGCCACCCCGCGCTGGCCGACCATCTCGCTGTGGCACGGCACGGGCGACGCGACCGTCAACGCGGCGAACATGGCCGCGATCGGGCGGCAATGGCGCGGCGTCCACGAACTCGGCGCGACCCCGACCGATGTCGAGCGCGGCGCGAATTGGGAACGCGCGCGCTGGCAGGGTGCCGATGGCCGCACCCTAGTCGAGGAATGGAGCATCGCCGGGATGGGCCATGGCGTGCCGATCGACGCCGCCGGCGGCGGCGGCGTGGCGGGTCCTTATATGCTCGATGTCGGCATCGACAGCACGCGTGCGATCGCGGCGGTCTGGGGCCTCGTCGACGCGGCTCCCGCGGGCGAGCGATCACAGGGTCCGCGTGATACTACGCCGAGTGTCGCGATGCCCCGCCCCGCCGCGGGCCGCGCGGCTGGGTGGACCTCCGGGCCAGCGGCTGGGGTTCAGGAGACGATCAAGCGCGCGCTGCGCTCCGCCGGGCTGATGCGCTAGGCGACCAGCCGCCAGGCGAGCGTCTCGCCCGCGTGGAAGGGTACAATCTCGTTCGCGCCTGAACCGATCGAGGCGGGCACCTCGGTCCCCTCGCGCGCGAGCGTCACGGAGCCCTCGTTGAGCGGCAATCCGTAGAAGCGCGCGCCATGATCCGACGCGAACGCCTCGAACCGGTCGAGCGCGTTCTCCTCGTCGAACACCTGAAGATAGCTCTCGAGCGCGTAGGGCGCATTGAACACCCCTGCGCACCCGCACGCATTTTCCTTGGCCCCGCGAACGTGCGGCGCGCTGTCGGTACCGAGGAAGAAGTGGGGCAATCCCGACGTCGCCGCGCGGCGCAGCGCGAGCCGATGCTCCTCGCGCTTGGCGACGGGCAGGCAATAAGCGTGCGGGCGGATCCCGCCGTCGAACATCGCGTTACGGTTGAAGTGAAGATGGTGCGGGGTAATCGTCGCCGCGAGCCACGCATCCGCCGCCATGACGAACTCCACCGCTTGCTGCGTAGTGATATGTTCGAGGACGATGCGCAGTTCGGGGAAGTCGCGGCGCAGCGGCGTGAGCACGCGGTCGATGAACACTGCCTCGCGATCGAAGATGTCGATCGCGCGATCCGTGACTTCGCCATGGATCAGCAACGGCATCCCCGCGCGCTGCATCGCCTCGAACACCGGGCGGATTGTGGCAATGTCGGTCACGCCGTGCGCTGAATTGGTCGTCGCATGTGCAGGGTAGAGCTTGCACGCCGCAAACACCCCCTCCTCATATCCGCGCACGATCGCGATGGGGTCGGCGGAATCGGTGAGGTAGCACGTCATCAGGGGCGTGAACCGCCGCTCTGGCGGTAGCGCCGCGAGAATTCGCTCCCGATAGGCCTGCGCCATCGCGGCGGTCGTGACAGGGGGCGACAGGTTGGGCATCACGATCGCGCGTCCGAACTGCCGCGCGGTCGCATCGGCGACTGCCTCCAGCATCGCGCCATCGCGCACATGGACGTGCCAGTCGTCGGGGGTACGGATCGTGAGGCGCTGGGTCATCGCGCCGATCTAGCTGCGCGCGGCTGCTTTCGCCAGCATGCCATTGGGTTTGGCCCGCCGCGCTCCTATCTCGGCTGGATGGCTGACACCGCGACTCAACTGACCGACCGTGCAGTCCTGCGCCTGGCGGGCGACGAGGTCCGCGCCTTCCTCCAGGGGCTCGTCACGACCGATGTCGCCGCGCTTACCCCGTCGACACCACAATGGACCGCGTTGCTGACCCCACAGGGCAAGGCGCTGTTCGATTTCATCCTGTGGGCGGATGGCGACGCGGTGCTGATCGATGTCGAGGCCGACCAGGCCGAAACGCTCGCACGCCGACTGTCGATGTATCGCCTGCGCCGCGCGATCACGATCGAGCCGAACGCAGCTTGCGTCCACTGGTCGCCGATCACGGATCCCGATACGAGCGACCACGATCCCCGCCTACCCGCGCTCGGTCGGCGCTGGCTTAGCGAACCCGGCGAATCCGCCGATGGCTGGCACGCGCACCGGCTGTCGCTCGGCATCGTCGAGGGGGTCGGCGACCTCGGCTCGGGGGAAACACTCTGGCTCGAATGCAACGCGCGCGAACTCGGCGGGGTGAGTTTCGAGAAGGGTTGCTATGTCGGGCAGGAAAACACCGCGCGGATGCACCACCGCGCCAAGGTCAACCGTCGCCTCATCGTTGCCCCGCTCGGCGAAGCCGGCCCGCGAACCCGCGCGACGTATCCCGATCTCGATCTGATGGTCGAACTCCGCCGCGTCGAGGCGATCGGCGATGCGCTCGTCCCCGCATGGCTCGCCGCCGCACTCGCTCAATAGTTGCGCCACAATCCAGGGGTCGCGAGCTCGAGAATATGACCGTCGGGATCCTCGAAATACAGGCTCCTCCCACCCGCGGGCCACGCCATCTCGCCGCGCATCGGTACTGCCGCCGTACGCAGCCGATCGCGCCACGGGTCATAGCTCTCCGCAGCGATCGCGAACGCCATATGAATCGGCCCGTGCCCGTCATGCCCAGGCACCGTCCCGCGCTCGCTCATCATATCCTCACGGCTCGACCCCTGCAGGAACAGCAGCACCACCCCCTGCCGCCCCACATCGAACGCCGCCAGCCGGTCGGTCTCGAGCATCGCCGCCAAGCCCAGCACGTCACGGAAGAACGCGGCCGCACGCGCCATGTCGGCGACGTACAGTGCGGTCTCCAGCAGCCCGTTGATCTGCGGCGCTTCGGTCACCGCGCACTCACCGCCCCACCGCAGTATAAGCGAATCCCGCTGCCTCCACCGTGTCGCGCCGATAGACGTTGCGGAGGTCAACCATTACCGATTCCGCCATCACCTGCTGCAGCCGCGCCAGGTCGAGCGCACGAAACGCATCCCATTCAGTGACGATCACGACCGCATCCGCGCCAGTCGCCGCTTCATAGGCATCGCGACAATAGGTGATGTCGGGCATCACCTCCTTGGCGGTCTCGATGCCCTCGGGATCATAACCGCGCACCGCGACCCCGGCATCGCCCAACGCCTGTGCGATCGCGATCGAAGGGGCATCGCGCATATCGTCGGTGTTGGGTTTGAACGTCAGCCCCAGCAGCGCGACGGTCTTGCCGCGCACGTCCGCGTCCGGAGCGCCGAGCGCCTGGAGAACCTTGCGCCCCATTGCGCGCTTGCGGCTGTCGTTGACCTTTACGACCGCCTCGACAATCTGGATCGGGGTCTCGTAATCCTCCGCGGTCTTGAGCAGCGCCAGCGTGTCCTTGGGAAAGCACGACCCGCCATATCCCGGCCCCGCATGCAGGAACTTCTTGCCGATCCGGTTGTCGAG
>JALYTW010000175.1 GCA_030854075.1 Pseudomonadota bacterium | reverse complement strand
CAAAAGCTTGCGCCGCGGTGGCGCTGCCCGACGTCAGCCGTGCGCCGATCGTCTGCGTCAGGTCGCCGATCTGGACCGCGAGTTTCTTCAGGATGTCCAACCGGCGCTCGGCATAATAAAGGTCGATCCAGGCGAGCGCCGCACCGACCCGGACGGTGCGCGCCGCGACCGCTTCGCCAGCCTCCGCCGCGACGATATCGGCGTTCGCGCGTTCGGCGCGCGCATGGCGCTTCTTCGCATTGGGAATATCTTGTCGCACCCCCACGGTCTGGCGGATGTAGGTGTTGGGAAACGGCGGGTCGCGTTCGGCCTGGGTCAGCCGGACATCGTTGAAATTGAGGTCCAGCTTGGGATCGGGGAGCTGGTCCGCCGCCACCGCGGTGCGCCGCGCGCCCGCGGTTGTCGCTTCGCGCGCATCGACACTGGGAGAATTTGCCGTCGCGAGATCGAGCGCCTCTTCGAACGTCAAGCGTTGCGCAGTTGCCGATGGCGCGATCAGGAGCATCGCGAGACCAGCAGCGACACCGCGCATGTGACTCTGGGTGACGCGTAACGGCGCTGTTGTGGCGACGTAAGGCGGGGCGAAGGGGATGGGCACGGACTGGATCCTCGATCTGAACAGGGGGCGTCCCCGGTGCCGTTGGCAGCGGCACCGGGGAGGGATTCCGGGTGTCAGATCAGGAGTGTGGGAGGATCCGGGAAAGGCTCGTCGGAACGGCCGATGAGCCGCGCGGCCTGCGTCGAATGATGGCGATGGCCGCTGCGAATATGCTCGCGCGGGCTGAACATCGTCGGTGCAAGCACCGCCGGGGCCGCGCAGCCCATTTGCGCGATACACTGGAGCGTCATCCCCTTGCAGGGCGCCTTTTGCGGCGACCCCGGCGCTGGCATGTCCGCGCAGGTCATCCCCGTCATCGACGCCATCGGTGCTGATACCCCGCCCGCCGTTGCCATCGCCATGGCCGTCGACTGGCCGAACAGCCCGAACACCGCGATGGCGAAAAGAAAGAGGCGAAGGTGGTGCAGCACAGGCTGTCAAGTGATCGCACCGCAAGACAAAGTCAATTTACCTGGATCTGTGTGGCGGTCTCACCGTCGCGGGCGGCGGTACTCAGGCAGTCGCCCCGCGCCGGCCGGATTGCCGCCGGACGAGTCCGGAGTCGTATCAGAGCTGCAGTCCAAAGCGGGGACCCAGCCACGTCATCGTCGCATAAAGCGCAACGGTCAGCGCGCATCCCGCGATGAGTGCTGGCCAAAATCCAAGGCCGTGGCGCAGCAACGCCGGAATGAGCAGAAACATCGGCAGTGACGGGAGGACGTACCAGAACGTCGCCGCTGAATGAGCTGCCATGTTTTCGGCGTCGGGCTTATCGCTCCACAGCCAGATCATTCCTAGCACCGACACGAGCGGCAACGACGCGACCAGGGCGCCGAACCCCGGATAGCGCTTCGCCAGCGTCGACGCGATGGCGATCAGCACGCCCGACAGTGTAGCTTTCAGCGCGAGATAAAACATGACGGCTTGTCCCGTAGATCGGGTCGTCTTCGCCGGGAAGCGCATTCCGACACTGTCTTCTGCCAGCAGGCTAGGTCGATGCCTCTCACTCAACGCATCATGAACCGCTTTCGAGGCCCACCGCAGTTCACAATTTTGTTCTGCTCAGCCTCAGCGCGTTGGTAACAACCGTGAAGCTGCACAGTGCCATCGCGGCCCCTGCCACCAGGGGTGACAGCCACGACCCCATCACCGGATAGAGAACGCTATCCGCCACTGGTACGCCAACCCGATGGCAACGAGGAGACCGCGGGAACTTTGGTTTGCCGCCCGGGGTGCTACAATCGGATTGGAAGTATAGGGGGGTCGTGATGGCTACTGCCTTGGCTGATGAACGCCTGACACCGCATGCGGGTGGCGATCGCTTTTTCGTCCGTGGAGCTTTGGCGATGGCGGCGGTTATAGTCGCTGGCTTTTCCTTCCAGCTTGCCATGGGTCGTTCGACCTTTGCAGCGCCACCGCTCGTTCATGCTCATGCCATCGCTTTCATGGGCTGGGTTACGATCTACGTATTGCAGAACGTCTTCGTGGCCAC
>JALYTW010000107.1 GCA_030854075.1 Pseudomonadota bacterium | reverse complement strand
AGCGGCCGCGCTGGTCGCGCGCAAGCGCGCCGCAACCAAGGCGGCGACTGCCTGACGCGACACCGGCCGATGGTGAAGATGAAACGGAGCTCGTACCACCGCGGTACGAGCTCCTCTTTCGTATTTGTGAGTATGTCCCGCGTCAGGCGTTCTGGATCAGCTTTTCGATCTCGTTGATCGGGTGCCCGGTCAGGTCCTTGTCGAGCTCACCGGTCAGCCGGTCGGTGACTTCCTTGTGATAATGTTTGCGCAGCTCGCCGAGCGTGCGGGGTGGCGCAACGATGATCAGCGCTTCGTAGTCGTTGTCGAACGCGCGCATTTTCAGCATCTCGGCGGCGTCGGCGGCGAAGCGATCCTCCTCTATTTGGTGGAAATCGGTCGGTTCGACCGAGCTGGTCGGCGTCCCCCGCGGCGATGCCTTTTGCCCGGCGGCATGCGTCGTCTGCTCGGTGTTCGACGGATTGTCCTGGGTTTCCTTGTGTTCGACGACAAGATTGGGATGCTCGGCATCGCCCTCGTTGCGCAGGAACAGCAGCTTGCGGCCATCGGCGACCAGGACAACGGACTTGTGGGGGATCTGCATAGGTGTTTCTCCGAATTGGTGGCTGTGCCGACGTCAACGCCTCGCCTGCCGCCTGGGTTGCGAAGCGCCATGCGCCCCGGCATAGCCACGCCATGCACGATATCCGCGCCATCCGGGACGATCCCGCCGCCTTTGACGCCGCGCTCGCCAAGCGCGGGACGGCACCGCACGCGGCCGCGTTGATCGCGCTCGACGATCAACGGCGGGTCGCGATCGCCGCCGCGCAGGACGCGCAGACCAAGCGCAACGAATTGTCGAAGGCGATTGGCCAGGCCAAGGCAATAAAGGACGAGGCGCGCGCAAACGCACTGATGGCGACGGTGGCGACGCTTAAGGCTGCGATGCCGACGCTGGACGCCGACGAGGCCGATGCGCTCGCGGCAATCGAGGCGCTCGCCGCGGCGATCCCGAACCTGCCCGCCGACGATGTTCCACCCGGCGCTGACGAGGACGCTAACGTCATGGTCGCGCAATGGGGCACGCCGCCAAGCTTCGCCTTCGAGGCGCGCGAGCATGATGCGATCGGCCCTGCGCTCGGACTCGATTTCGAGACGGGGGTCGCGATTGCGGGGGCGCGCTTCACGCTGGTTCGCGGCGGCGCGGCGCAACTGCAGCGTGCACTCGGCCAGTTCATGCTCGATCGGCTCGTGAACGACCACGGCTATGAGGAGATCGCCCCCCCTGTGCTGGTGCGCGGCGAGGCGATGGTTGGCACCGGGCAACTGCCCAAATTCGCCGAGGATTCGTTCCGGACCACCGACGATCGCTGGCTGATCCCGACCGGCGAGGTGCCGTTGACCAACATCGTCCGTGACCGGATCTTGGGTGAAGCCGAACTGCCTTTGCGCTTCGCGGCGTTGACGCAGTGCTTTCGCTCCGAAGCTGGTTCGGCGGGTCGGGACACCAGGGGGTATATCCGCCAGCACCAGTTCGAGAAGGTAGAGATGGTGTCGATCACGACCCACGACGCATCCGAGGCCGAGCATGAACGCATGACGCGTTGCGCCGAGGGAGCGCTGGAGTCGCTGGAGCTGCCGTATCGCCGAATGCTGCTGTGTGCGGGCGACATGGGATTCACCGCCGCCAAAACCTACGATCTCGAAGTGTGGCTGCCCGGGCAGGCGCGGTATCGTGAGATTTCGAGCTGTTCGACCTGCACCGATTTCCAAGCGCGGCGGATGAACGCGCGCTATCGGCCCGAGGGTGAGAAGGTCCCGGGCCGCGGAGCGGGCAAACCGGAAACGCGGTTCGTTCATACCCTTAACGGATCGGGGCTTGCGGTCGGGCGCACACTGGTCGCGGTGATCGAGAATTACCAGCAGGCGGATGGCTCGGTCGTCGTGCCGACGGTGTTGCGCCCCTATTTGAGCGGGCTCGAGACGATCGAACCCGGTCGATGAGCATGCCGCAATGACCCGCGCGGCGAGCCGGCGATCGTTGGCAGTCGCTGCGCTGACGCTCACGACGATGCTGGCCGCCTGCATTCCGAGCATTGGCGGACGACGGGATGACCCACTGCCTCCACCCTCGTCGCGACGTACCTCGCCCGCCCCGCGTACCGTGGATGGGCCGGTCCAGGCGCTGCCCGCCCCGCGCCCCGCCTGGGAAGCACGGCCGGTTGCCCCGGATGCGCAAACTATCTCGACGTCGAGTTATGAGGGCGTGGCTGGCGACACGCTGCGTGGGATCGCGGAGCGGACCGGCGCGGGGCTGGACGCGATTGCGCAGGCCAACAACCTTCCCCCCC
>JALYTW010000103.1 GCA_030854075.1 Pseudomonadota bacterium | reverse complement strand
GCCGGGCGCGTCGCTGGTCGAATCCATGATGTCGGTGACGCGGCTGTCGATATGCCCGCCGATGATGACGACGCGGTTGGGATCGCGCCCCGGCTGGATGCCGAGCACGTCCTCGATTCGAACGCCGTCGGGCGCGCGGGCGCCCGTGACGGTGCGGCTGATCCGTTCGACCGTGATGCAGCCGCCGCAGTCCTTGCCGATCCGTTCGAACTCGCCCGCGGCCCAATTCCGTGCGGCACCGATTCCGCGCTTGGGATCGGTGGTGGTCGACAGCGTGTGGCGGGTGCCGAAGCCGACCAGCGTCGAAACGGTCGCCTTCAGCCGTTCGGGGCTGGGAGCGGGGAGGGGAGCGGCGGCGGTGGCGGCGGCGAGGAGGGCAAATGCGATCATCCGCGCACCGTGGCGGATTATGGGGCCGGGCTCAAGGCGAAGCTGTGGTGGGTGGAGGGGTTGCTGGTATCGCCCACTTGTTGACGCTCAAGGGCGTTTTTCTCCTGCCCATAAGTGGCCGTAAAGACAAATAAACAACACATTCCGATTTTCGGCAATCAGCAATGCCTAAGCGGTCACCCCCCATCAACCCGATCGGCCTATGCCCGGCAATTACCGTTAATGGGGGGAACTCTGAGAATGTGGAGCTAGTTCTAGCGCTTCGATCGGAAAGCGAATTATTTTACTGATTTTTTTCTCGTCAAACCATTGGCACTCGACGTGATCTTTCGGGGATTCCGGTGGACTTGTCAGTCGGGCAGTCGTCAACGCTCTTACTGTCATGGATGGGCTGCCAGACTTAAGCCTAACGACATCACCGATGTTGAGGTTGCTCATTAGTGTCTCCCGAATAGGCTGTTCGATCCGAACCAGCCGAACCAGCTATCAGTGCATCACCTACTTAACACAGCGCAGCACTTGACGCAATGATCTTGTGAAGGGCGGTTCCCACACCCCAGGCACTTTTCGCAATCCGCGCCCGCGCGCCGGTCTTTCCATTTCTCGATCCTTTTCGGGAAAGCCGGTCGTGTCACGGGCGGCTGCTATTCGCTGTCGCTAGATCCGCCTGTCTGCAGTCAACCAACAATCAGACAATTCGGCTAGCTCAAGCGGTCGATCGCTTCCCGGTCCAGGCTGCCCGGGATGATCATCACCGGGACCGGCAGGATACCCGCGTCGGTCCCCGCGAAATGAGTGACGAGGCTGCCCGGCGCGCCGCTCGCCGCCGCGCCGAGCACCAGCGCGGCGATGTCGGGGTCGCCCGCGATGATCTCGCGGATGATCTTGGGGCCGTCGCCCTCGCGCACCGTGATCGAGGGCCGCAGCCCCGATTCCTCGATCAGCGTCCCCGCCGCGCCCGCGACCAGCCCTTCGGCATGGCGGCGCATGTCGTCCTCGATCGTCGCCTGAACGCCGCCGAACGCGATGAATTCCTGCGGCGGGATCAGCGCGAGGATCTCGACGCCGCCGCCGGTCTTCACCGCGCGGCGCGCCGCGAAGCGCAGCGCGATCTCGGCCTCCGGTGAATCGTCGATCACGACGAGATAGGTACGCATGCTGGTTCCCCCCGGCGCCAAGGTGGCGCGGGTTCGCGGCGCGCGCAAGTGTCGGCAGGGTTGACCCGGCGCGGGGCTGGCGCGAAGAGCTAGTCCGCTTCCCCAGGCGAAGAGGACCCGAATGTCGATCGAGATCAAGATGCCCGCATTGTCGCCGACGATGGAGGAAGGCACGCTGGCCAAATGGCTCGTCAAGGAGGGCGATAGCGTCAAGTCCGGTGACATCATGGCCGAGATCGAGACCGACAAGGCGACGATGGAGTTCGAGGCGGTCGATGAAGGCGTGATCGCGAAGATCCTGGTGGCCGAAGGCAGCGACAATGTTGCGGTCGGCGCGGTGATCGCGATCCTGGCCGAAGAAGGTGAGGACGCGTCGGCGGTCGAAGCGCCCACGAAGAGCGACACGCCCAAGCCCACGGCCCCCGCGTCGGACCCCAAGCCCGACCCCGCCGATCCCAACCGGACCGGGAGCGAGGCAAAGCCTGTGGCACGCACTGCGGAGCAGGCGGAGGATCACGGCAAGCCCGCCCATCCCGCCGCGCCGAAGACCGACGGTGAGCGCGTGAAGGCGAGCCCGCTCGCGCGGCGGCTGGCGGCGGACAAGGGGGTCGACCTCGGTGCGGTCAGCGGGTCGGGGCCGAACGGCCGGATCGTCAAGGCCGACATCGAGGGCGCGAAGGCCGGGGCCGGGGCGCCCACGGCGGAGGTCGCAGCGGCGCCCGCTGCGGCGACGCCTGCGCCCGCCAAGCCCGCGACGGTGCCCGATATCCCGCACGAGGCGACCAAGCTCAGCAATATTCGCAAGACGATCGCGCGCCGCCTGACCGAATCGAAACAGACGGTGCCGCACATCTATCTGACGGTCGACGTCCGGCTCGACGCGTTGCTGAAACTGCGCGCCGATCTCAACAAGGGGCTCGAGGCGCGCGGGGTGAAGCTGTCTGTCAACGACCTGCTCGTGAAGGCGCTCGCGGTCGCGTTGATCGAGGTGCCGGCGTGCAACGTGATGTTCACCCCCGACCAACTGATCAGCTTCACCCGCGCCGATATCTCGGTTGCGGTGTCGACCCCGACCGGGCTGATCACCCCCGTCGTCGTCGGCGCGGACACCAAGTCGCTCTCTGCGATCTCCGCCGAGGTGAAGGAACTCGCGGGGCTCGCGCGCGACGGCAAGCTGAAACCCGAACAATATACCGGCGGCACCGCGTCGATCAGCAACATGGGGATGTACGGGATCACGCAGTTCGATGCGGTGATCAACCCGCCGCAGGGGATGATCCTGGCGGTCGGCGCGGGCGAGAAGCGGCCCTTTGTGGTCGACGACGCGCTCGCGATCGCGACGGTGATGAGCGCAACCGGCAGCTTCGATCACCGGGCGATCGACGGCGCGGACGGTGCCAAATTGATGCGGACGTTCAAGAACCTCGTCGAACGGCCGCTGGCGATGCTGGCCTGACGCGATGCGCGTGGCGATCGAACTGCTCTACATCGCGCTCGGGGTCGTGATTGCGATCGCGCTGACCGCGGCGGCGGCGTGGTCGTATCCGCTGGGGCGTGCGGTGATCTGGTATTGCGGCGCGGGCGCGGCGGCGGCGACGATGCTGATGGGCATCGGTCCGCTGCGCCGCGCGTGGCGGATCGATCGCGTGCGCGGCTGACCTTTATCTTTGCTTTTACGGGAACGTCCGATGGCTGACCAATTCGACCTCATCATCCTGGGCTCCGGTCCCGGCGGCTATGTCGCCGCGATCCGCGCGAGCCAGCTGGGGCTCAAGGTCGCGATCATCGAGCGCGAGCGGCTGGGGGGAATTTGCCTCAACTGGGGGTGCATCCCGACCAAGGCGCTGCTGCGGACGAGCGAGGTCTATCATTATATGACCCACGCCGCGGACTATGGCCTGACGGCCGACAATGTCGGGTTCGATCTCGGCAAGGTCGTCGAGCGCTCGCGGAAGGTGGCGGGACAGCTCAACGCGGGCGTCAAGGGCCTGATGAAGAAGCACAAGGTGCAGGTGTACGAGGGCGTCGGTGCGCTGACCGGGAAGGGCAAGCTCAGCGTCAAGCAGGGCGACAAGACCGTCGAGCTCGCTGCCCAGCACATCATCGTCGCGACCGGCGCGCGCGCGCGCGACCTGCCGTTCGCCAAGGCCGACGGCAAGCGGATCTGGACCTATCGCCACGCGATGGTGCCCGCCGAAATGCCGACCAAGCTGCTGGTCGTCGGATCGGGTGCGATCGGGGTCGAATTCGCGAGTTTCTACAACGACATGGGTGCCGAGGTGACGATCGTCGAGATGCTGCCGCGGATCCTGCCGGTCGAGGACGCGGAGGTGTCCGCATTCATGGACAAGGCGCTCCGCAAACAGGGGATCGCGATCGTCACCGAGGCGGGGGTGGAGAAGATCGAGACCGGGGCCAAGGGCGTGAACGCCAGCATCAAGGGGAAGGATGGCAAGGTCACCACGACCGACTTCAGCCATGTCATCGTCGCGATCGGGATCGTGCCGAATACCGAGGACATCGGGCTCGAGACGCTCGGCGTCGCGACCGAGCGTGGGCAGATCAAGGTCGACGGGTATGCGCGGACCAATGTCGAGGGGATCTATGCGATCGGCGACGTCACCGGCGCGCCGTGGTTGGCGCACAAGGCGAGCCACGAAGGGATCGTGTGCGTCGAACAGATCGCGGGGCTAAACCCGCATCCGTTTGCGACATGGAATATCCCCGGCTGCACCTATTCGCGTCCCCAGGTGGCGAGCGTGGGGCTGACCGAGGCGAAGGCCAAGGAGGCCGGGCACGAGGTGAAGGTCGGCAAATTCCCGTTCATCGGCAACGGCAAGGCGATCGCGCTCGGCGAGGCGGAGGGGTTCGTCAAGACCGTGTTCGACGCCAAGACCGGCGAGCTGCTCGGCGCGCACATGGTCGGTGCGGAGGTGACCGAGCTGATCCAGGGCTACGTCATCGCGCGCCAACTCGAGACGACCGAGGCCGAGCTGATGGAGACCGTCTTCGCGCATCCGACGTTGTCGGAAATGATGCACGAAAGCGTGCTCGGCGCGTATGGTCGCGCGATCCATATCTAATCGGTTGATCGCTGGGGGAAATAGCATGCTGAAGTTCATGTTGGCCGCGCTGCTGACGTCGGTCGCGGTGCCGGTGGCTGCCGAGACCGTCGTCGTCACCGCCGCGCATCTGGTTGATGTCGCGAGCGGCACGACGCTCGACGATCCGGTAATCGTCATCACCGACGGCCGGGTCGCCGCGGCCGTGACCCGGGGCGGAGCGCGGCCCGTGATCCCAGCCGACGCAACGAGGATCGACCTGCCCGGCAAGACGATCATGCCGGGATTGATCGACATGCACGTCCATCTTGATGCAGATGCGCGGATCAGCGGGTTCAAGGCGCTCGAATATACCGACAGCTTCTGGCAGGCGGTCGGCGTCGCTAACGCAAAGGCGATGCTCGAGGCAGGCTTCACGACGGTGCGCAACGTTGGGTCGCGCGACTATAATGATGTCGGGCTGAAACAGGCGGTCGAGAAGGGGTATATTGCGGGGCCGCGGATTGTCCCTGCGACCTATGCGCTGGGCGCAACGGGCGGGCATTGCGACGGGACCGAAGGCTTGCCGCCGAGCTTTGCGGGGGTGCCGACGCCTTCGGTCGCCGACAGTCCCGAAGGGTATCGCACGCTCGTCCGGCGCGTTCACAAATATGGCGCCGAGGTCATCAAGATCTGCGCCACGGGCGGCGTCCTGTCGCGATCAGATGTCGCGGGCGCGCAGCAGATGTCGTACGACGAGATGAAGGCGGTCGCGGACGAGGCGCACATGCTCGGGCTCAAGGTCGCCGCGCATGCGCACGGCACGGCGGGGATCAACGATGCATTGCGCGCCGGAATCGACACGATCGAGCATGCGAGCCTTGCCGATGCGGAATCGTTCAAGCTGGCCAAGGACCATGGCGCGTGGTTTTCGATGGACATCTATGACGACGATTACATCCTCGCCGAAGGCGCGAAGAACGGCGTCTATCCAGAAAGCCTCGAAAAGGAGCGGTTGATCGGTCGTAAGCAGCGCGAGACGTTTCGCGCGGCGCACGCAGCGGGGGTCAAGATGATTTTCGGCACCGACAATGGCGGGGTGTTCCCCGCGGGGCAGAACGCGCTCCAGTTCGCCAAGGAAGTCGAATGGGGAATGACTCCGATCGAGGCGATCCGCACCGCGACGATCAACGCCGCCGAGGCGCTCGGCCGGGTGGGCGATGTCGGCAGCCTGACTGCGGGACATTATGGCGATATCGTCGCGGTGGATGGCGATCCGCTCGCCAACGTGCGGCTGCTCGAACATCCAAGCGCGGTGATCAAGGGCGGGGTGCGTATCCGATAGTGAATCCATCGGCGTATGCGGCGATCAGCGTCGGATAATCGTCCGCCGTGGGGAACCGTGCATAGCTGTGCGGCGCGCCGGTGGTGGCCCAGGCAGACGCCTCGCTGGTGTAGGTCTCGACGAACGGTGCGTACCATGAGGGGTCATCGAGCATCGCGGCGCGGACGTTGACGAAGCCGAATGCGGGCAGGAGCCGGGTGAACAGCCAGCTCTTGCACCAGCCGCAATGCCGGTGATCCTGCCCATCGGCATGCATCCCGCCCGGCTCGGTCTGGCCCATAACCACGAATCCATCGGTGGGTACCGCTACGCTGAGTGAAAACGCGCTTGCGGTCATCCGCTGGCACCCGCGGCAGTGACACGCCATCGTCAGCAGCGGCGGCGCAGTGATCCGGAACCGGACCCGTCCGCACCGGCACGTGCCGTCCTGCGGCAGTTCGATTCGGGGCATGGCTTTCCTTCTGGGCGCGCGGCATGTTGGCACGCATCGGAATAAGGGGAAACAAGGGTGGTACTTGTCAACATTTTCTGGCCGACCTTCGCGCTGGTCGCTCTCGTCTTTGCGGTGTGGATGACCATGTTCGTCCAGCGGACGCGGTATATGAAGCGCGTTCCCCCCAAGACTGACGATTTCGCGACCGGATCGTCGACGCATCGCTATTTCGAACCGGTCGAGATGGCAGCGAACAATTTCGCCAATCTGTTCGAACTGCCCGTGCTCTATTTCGCTCTCGTCCCACTGTTGCTGATCACCGGGAGCACCAATGGGTTTCAAGTGTTGCTCGCCTGGGCGTTCGTGCTGCTGCGGATGGGGCACAGCGTCATCCATATCGGCCCCAAGAAAGTCCAGGCGCGCTTCATCGTCTATCTGCTGTCGACGATCGTGTTGTTCGCGATGTGGATCGGGTTTTTCGTCGACATGGTTTGGCAAGCCTATGCGTACAGCCAGGCGGTCGCGACGATGGTGCCCGCCTGAACCCCAGCGGAACCACGTTCACGCCAGGGCGATCAGGCGGCTTTCGTCGCGCCCCAGCTGCGGACCGCAAGCTCGCGCGCTTCCTCGACGGGGAGCGGGCGACCGAAATAAAAGCCCTGAACCTTGGTGCAGCCCAGCTCCTGAACCATCTGGTGCTCGGCCTCGGTTTCGACCCCCTCCGCGGTCGTTGCCATGCCCAGACTTTGCGCCAACGCGACGACCGCGCGGATGATCGCGATCGCCTCCTTAACGCCTTTCGAGGCACCCTGAACGAAGCTGCGATCGATCTTGATCGAGGAAAAGCGCGTGCGGCTGAGATAGCCGAGCGACGAATAACCGGTTCCGAAATCGTCGAGGCTGAGCCGGACGCCGAGGTCGAGGATACGTTCGAGCGTCTTGGTTGCGCCGAGCCCCTCGTGCATGAACACGCTTTCGGTGACTTCGAGTTCGAGCCGATTGGCGGGCAGGCCCGACGAGGCGAGCGCAGACGCGACGACCGCGACGAAGCCGGGGTTCTGGAGCTGGTCGGCAGACACGTTGACTGCGACCCGGATTTCGGACGGCCAGCGGGCGGCCTCGTCGCACGCGGTCCGCAGCACCCATTCGCCGATCGGCCCGATCAGCCGGGCCTCTTCGGCCAGCGGGATGAACTTGACTGGGGAAACGCTGCCGAATTCCGGGCTGGTCCAGCGGATCAGCGCCTCGAAACCCTTGAGCGTACCCGTGGCAGCATCGACCACGGGCTGGTAGTTGAGGTGCATCTCACCCTTCTCGAGCGCGCCGCGTAGCGCCACTTCGAGCACGCGACGTTCCTCGGCCTGGGCATGGAGCGCGGGCTCGTAGGCGTGAAACACCCCGCGACCTGCATCCTTGGCGCGATATAGCGCAAGATCGGCGGAGCGGATCAGCATCTCGGCGGTGCGGCCATCGCGCGGACCGACCGCGAGCCCGACCGACGCCCCGACGTGAAGCGTATGCGCGTCGATTTCGTAGGGCCGGGATAGCGTCTCGATGATGCTGCGCGCGAGGCGTTCGATCGCGGCGGGGTCGCTCGCGTCGCGCACGACGATCGCGAATTCATCGCCGCCGAGCCGCCCGCACATCGCGTTGGCGTCCATCGACTGGGCGAGCCGCTCCGAGACACGGCTGAGCAGCCGGTCGCCGATCGGATGCCCGAGCGTGTCGTTGACCGCCTTGAACCGATCGAGGTCGATCATCATAAATGCGCACCGCCCCGACCACTTCTCGGCATCGGCCATCGCGCGCGCCAGCGTTTCGTTAACCATCAGCCGGTTGGGCAACCCCGTCAGCGTGTCGTAACGCGCCATCCGATTGATCTTGTCCGCCGAGGCGCGTTGTTCGGTGACGTCGGAGCCGACCCCGCGAAAGCCGCAGAAGGCACCCGATTCGTCCAGTCGCGGGCTGGCGGCGAGTTCCCACCAGCGCTCCTGGTCGCCGACCATGACGGGCAGGCGCAAATCGCGGAAACTGTCACGGCCCTTGAGCTTGTCCGCCAGGTTGCGTAGCCCCGCGGTGAAGTTCCCGCTTTCCCAGGTAGGTCCGGCGAGGACCTGGAGGAACGGCATCCCCTCGATCGTGACCGGATCGAGCCCGCAGGCATAGGCGAAGCGCGGGGACGCGCGCACCACCCGCCGGCTGGTGTCGGTTTCCCAGAGCCAGTCGGCGCCATGGTCCTCGAATTCCCGCAGCAGCAGGCTGACGGTGTCGTCACGTTCGCTGAGCGCGATCTGACTCGCGCGGATCACGACCAGCGATTTCACTCGACCGAGGCACACCGTCATCAGCAGCCCCGTAAACAGCGCCAGCCCCGCCGCGGCGGCGTAGTTGTCGGCCAGGGCGATCTGCGCGATCATCGCGGTGCCGATGCCGCCGAGGAACACCAGCGTCGCCAGCGCAAGCGGTGCCATCGCGAGCGCGGCTGCGGTCATCACGACGCCGATGACGACGCCCAGCCCCGCGGTGGTTCCCGTCGTCGTGTGCGCGCAGAACAGTATCGGCACCACCGACCACGCCGCGGCGAGCGCGGCTCCTTCCCACACGGTGTTGCGAACATCGGCGAGCCGGGCGTAGGTATCGCCGCGATGATGCGTCCGCAGACGGAGCAGCGCGACGCCGATCGCGGTTGAGAACATCAGCGCCGCCCAGGCCGCGACCTGCCACGGTGGCACCGTATCGAGCAGCAGCATCGCACAGGCGACCGCCCCCATCAGATTGGCGGCGAGCATGGGGAGCGCGAGTTGGCGTGCCGCGAAGAGCTGGGACGCACGGATGCGGCTCCATTCGGCCTGATCGGCGCCATCCGCCAGCGCGAGCAGATGGCGGGCATCGATCGCGGTTCGCGCGGCGCTGTCATTGATCGCTGTTTTCACCGCTCCGCCATAGGCAGAGGAAGTTAGCGGATCGTTTAGATCGCCATCGCCGTCATTGCATAACTATAGCTAACACAACGATAAAATGATTTTACGCCGCGATGTCGTAGGGCTTGATGTCGCCGCTCAGATAAAGATTGCGGGCCTTGGCGCGACTCAGCTTGCCCGACGAGGTCCGCGGCAGCGTGCGCGGCGGGATCAGTTCGATCACGCAATTCATGCCGGTCACCGAGCGGACGCGTTCGCGAATCTCCTCACGCAGCCGCTGGCGTTCGGCTTCGTCCGAACTGCGACACTGGACGAGCACTGCTGGCGTTTCCTCGCCCCCCGGCGTGGTGATCGCGAAGGCAGCGATGTCGCCAGCCTTGAACCCGGGTAGCTGCTCGACCGCCCATTCGATGTCCTGCGGCCAGTGGTTGCGGCCGTTCACGATGATCATGTCCTTGGCGCGGCCGACGATGTAGATGTAGCCGTCGGACAGATAGCCCATGTCGCCGGTGTCGAGCCAACCATCGGCCATGCACGCGGCCGTCGCGTCGGGATCGCGGAAATAGCCGACCATCAGCGAGGGGCCCTTGCACCACACCTTGCCGATCGCACCATCGGGCAGCGGCGTGCCGTCCTCTTCGCGGACCTCGATCGCCATGTCGCGCGCTGGCTTTCCACAATTGACGATCGCGCGGAACCGCTGGGGCCGCGGCTGGCGCGCGCCCGACCCATCGTCGCCCGATAATTGGGTTTCCTCGACGAGTTCGACGCAGATGCCTTCGCCCGGCGGCATGAGCGAGACCGCGAGCGTGGCCTCCGCCAACCCGTAGGACGGGAGGAAGGCAGATGCCTTGAACCCCGCCTCCGCGAAGGCGTCGACGAACGCCTGCATCACGTCGGGCCGGATCATGTCGGCGCCGTTGCCCGCGACCCGCCAGCGCGACAGGTCGAACCGCTCCGACGGCTTGATCTGCGACGAAATTCGGCGGGCGCAAATGTCGTAGCCGAAGGTCGGCGAATAGCTCAGCGTCGTGCCATCGTGGCGGCTGATGAGATCGAGCCAGGCGAGCGGACGGCGCGCAAAATCCTCGGTCTTGAGATAGTCGGCCGACACCTGGTTGGCGACCGGCGACAGCAGGCAGCCCACCAGCCCCATGTCGTGATACCAAGGCAGCCAGCTGATGCAGCGATCGGTGTCGACGACCTCCATCCCGTGGCTGTGCGCGGCGAGGTTGTTGAGCAGCGCGTGATGGGTGATCGCGACGCCGTGCGGAAACCGGGTCGAGCCGCTGGAATACTGAAGATACGCGATCGCGGTGCCGTCCGCCTCGGGCAGCGGGGTCGGCATGGCATCACGGGTCGCAAACTCGGACCAGTCGATCCCCTCGATCCCGGCGAGCCGGGCGGCGTCGCCGGCCATGTTGGCGAGTTCGGGCGGATAGATTAACATCGTTGGATCGCAGCTCGACAGCTGGACTCGGAGTTGTTCGATATAGGAATCGCGCCCGCCGAAACTAGTCGGAAGCGGCAAGGGTACGGGCCACGCCCCCGCATAAACCGCGCCAAAGAACAGCGCCGCGAATTCCGGTCCGGTTTCGGCGACCAGCGCGATCCGGTCTTCCGGCTTGACCCCCGCTGCGATCAACCGGTGCGCGGCCGCGATCGCATCGGTGCGGAGTTCGGCGAACGGATAGGGGCGGATCAGCGCGCCGCGCGCATCGTGGAAATTGAGCCCGCGCGCACCGTTGGCGGCGTAGTGGAGCGCGTCGCCCAGCGTTACGAAATCGGCCAAGCGGCGGGGCAGGTCATCCAAGGTCGGCGTCGAGCATAACGGCTCAGTCATCTCATCATCCCGTTCCGGCCGACACGCGGCTTTACCATTCTGTAGTGACGCTACCAGGCGTTCAAAATCGGTTCCGACTGTGGCACAATGATGGCGTATGAGAACAGAGCGGACCGATAGAGGCAAGCGGCCGATCCCGCCGCTCGATGCAGCCGGGCTCGATCGGCTGGCGTTGCGCTATGTCGAACGCTTCGCGACGACCCGGGGACGGCTCGCCGACTATCTCCGCCGGAAGATTCGCGAGCGTGGCTGGGACGGCCCCGCGGTGGACCCACCTGCGTTGGCGCAGCGGATGGCGGACCTCGGCTATGTCGACGACCTCGCCTATGCCGAGGCGAAGGCGGCGGCGATGGGGCGGCGGGGGCTGGGTGGGCGGCGCGTGTCGCTAGCGCTGCGCCAGGCGCACATCGGCGCCACCGAGGCCGATGAAATCGCGCCGATGGTCGCCGATCGGGCAATCGATTCAGCGCTGACCTTTGCCCGGCGGCGTCGGCTCGGACCGTTTGGCGAGGCGCCGATCGATCGTGCGGTGCGGGAGAAACAGATCGGCGCGATGGTGCGGGCGGGACATGGTTTCGACCTATCGCGCCGGATCGTGGATGCAAAGCGCGAGATCGACCCCGACGATTTGCTCTGACAGCATGTTGATCGAAGGCGGGGCGGGATGTTGCGGATGCGGCACGACATGCTAGCGTTGGCGCGACAGGGGTTGTTTGCGATGCGTATCGAGCCGGGTCCCGATCAGGACGACAGGAGCGGGGAGGGAATTGCCGGCGTAGGGGCGGGCGGCAAAGGGGCGGGCAGCCTCGACGCGGGCAGCTTCAGCGCGGACGATCCCGCCGCGATCGCGATCACCGGCACGATCAAATGGTTCGACGTGACCCGCGGCTTCGGCTTCGCGGTCGCGGATGATCCGGACATTGGCGACGTCCTGGTGCATTTTTCGGTACTCAACGATCATGGCCGTCGCAGCCTGCCCGAAGGCACGCGGATCGAAGCGCGCGCGGTTCAGCGCGGGCGCGGTTATCAGGCACGCGAGATCGTCTCGATCGACCTGACCGACGCGGTCGAGGAACCGGTCCGGATGCCACGCCAGAGCGACCGGATTGATCCGATGTCGCTCATCGACACGGCGGGCCCGTTCGAGGGCGTAATCGTCAAATGGTTCAATCGCCTGAAAGGCTATGGCTTTCTGGTCCGCGACGCCGATGGCAGCGATGTGTTCGTCCACATGGAAACGCTGCGCCGCGCCGGGGTCATCGGAATCGAGCCCGATCAACGGTTGGCCGCGCGGATCGTCGAGGGACGCAAGGGCCCGCTGGCGGTCGTCGTCGAAAACGCATGATCGAATCAACTCGAATCGTGTCCGCGGTGCTGGCGCTGGCGATGGCGCTGGCGGGGTGCAAGGAGGGGCGACGTGTTGCGCTGACCGGCGATTGCTCGACCGCGCCCGCGGGCAGGCTGACAGTGGCGATCAAGGGCGCGACCACTAGGCACTGCCTATCGGTCGAGCGCGCGACGACCACCGCCGAACAGGCAAAGGGACTGATGTTCCGTACCGACCTTGCGCCCGATGGCGGGATGCTGTTTTGGCCCTATCCCGCGGATGGCGGCGCGGCGCAGGAGGCGAATTTCTGGATGAAGGACACCCCGACCCCGCTCGACATCCTGTTCATCCGCGCCGACGGCACGATCGCGCGGATCGCGGAAAACACGATCCCCTATTCGGAAATCCCGGTTTCGTCGGGAGAGCCGGTCGCCGCTGTGCTCGAACTGGTCGGTGGCCGTGCCGCCGCGCTGGGCATTGCGGAGGGCGACACGGTGACCTGGCCCCGCGGGCCCCGCGCATCGACGGCATCTCCGATGCCCGCCACAGCGCCCGCCCCCGTGCCCGGGTCGTGACCGGTGCGACAACGCGTTCGGCGATGATCGCGGTTGCTGGCAAGCCCGCGCGCTTGTAAGCGCTCGTCGATGGGCATCAACCTTAACCCCTTTACCTGGTGGAACGGCGCGTCCTGGGGCACCGTGTTGTACGGCCTGCGCGGCAAGACCAAGGTCGGCGAGGATGATCTCGGCAACGCTTATTGGATCGGCGGCAGCGATACTGCGGGCCGTCCGCGGCGCTGGGTAATCTATGTCGGCGCCAACGACGCCAGCCGGGTGCCGCCCGAATGGTTCAGCTGGCTCCATCACCAGATCGACGATATTCCCTCGCGCGCGTTTCCCGTGGCGCGCAGTTGGCAGAAGCACGGCGTGCCGAACTTGACCGGCACCGCGCTGGCCTATCGCCCCGCTGGCGCGCTCGAAAAGGGCGGACGCCGCGCCGCTGCGACGGGCGACTACGAAGCCTGGACGCCGGAGGGATGACCAGGCGGTGGATCGCCGCCGCGGTGCTGGTGGTGGTGCTGGGAATCGCCGGGTTCCTCGGCTATCGCGCAATCAATGCGCCCGCCACTCGCTCGTCGGCGGGCAGCAAGCAGATCCTGCCACCCGCGGATACCAGCGGCACTGAAACGATCGAAACCGTCGCGACCGACGGCGATGCGCTCCCGACCGGGGGCACCCCGATGAGGGACCGCGTCGCGGTGGTCGGGCTGCTCAACAAGCGGAACGGCGAAAGCCGCGAGGTGACGCTAAAGCCCGGGCAGGCGACGCGAATCGGCGATGTCATCATCCGGTTGCGTGCATGCGAGCAGACCGCGCCGTGGGAGCAGGACAAGCTGACGGGAGCGTTCGTCCAGGTCGACGTGCATGGCGTCGACCGGCATTGGCGGCGCGCGTTTTCGGGCTGGCTCTACAAGGAACGTCCCGCGCTCAACGTTGTCCAGCACCCGATCTACGATGTCTGGACCAAGAGTTGTACGATGGCGTGGCCCGATCGCGGCCCGGACACCGTCGTGCTGTCCGCGCCCAGATCGGGGACGGGCCGGTCGAGCGCGGCGAAATCGGCGACGGATGTCGGCGCGGTCGAACCGACCACCCCGGACACCGCGGTCGTCAGCAACGCGACGTAATCCGCCCGGTCGATCTCGATTGCGCCGAGCCGCGCGAGATGATCGGTCTGGAACTGGCAATCGAGCAGCGTGAACCCCCCGAGCCGCAGCCGGGCGACGAGCCAGGCAAGCGCAACTTTCGACGCATCGGTACGGCGGCTGACCATCGATTCGCCGAAGAACGCGGTGCCGAGCGCTAGCCCGTAAAGGCCGCCGACCAGTTCGTCCCCCTCCCAGCATTCGATCGAGTGCGCGAACCCCATCGCGTGGAGCATCCCGAACACCTGTTCGATCCCGCGGTTGATCCACGTATCGCGGCGCCCCTCGACGCTTTGGGCGCAGAGCGCGACGATGCCGGCGAAATCGCGATCAGCGGTGACGCGGAACCGGTCCGCCGCGATAGTCTTGCGGAGCGACCGCGACAGCTGGAAGCCATCGAGTGGCATGACCGCGCGCTGCCGTGGCTCGACCCAATAGACGTGATCGGCGTCCCGATCGTCCGCCATTGGAAACACCCCGACCGCATAAGCCCCCAGAACGAGTTGCGGATCGAGCAATTCCATCGCCGTCACAGTGGCGAGGGGCGGCTGGTGACGCAAGAGGGCGGGTTTTTACCGCTTGCCCAGCCGCCGAGCATTGTCGTGCACCGCCGCATCAACCGGGGCCAGCGCCTTCGCACCTAGCGCGGCGAGCCGTTCGGTGGTGCGCATGGCATAGCCCATGCCGCGGGTCGTCAGTGCGCTCCAGTCCCCGGGTGAGAGCGGCCGCCCGCGCAGCGCGAGCGTCGTGACGTGCTGCGCCTCGGTGAGGAACGCCAGGTTCATCGACAGTAGCTCGCCGCCGACGGCCATCGCCGATTGGCCAAACGCATCGAGCTTTTCGGGTACCATCCGTCCCAGCTCGGCATAGTCGCCCCGCCAGGGTGTCCGGATTGCGGTTTCGATCAGGTCGGTGCGGCGGCGGACGATATCCTGCGATCGCCCCGCCATCTCGCTCGCACGCACGCCGGTGCGCGCCAGATCGGTCCACGCCGCCATCGTGCGGGTCCAGGTCGTAAGGGCGTCGAACACGGGCAATCTCCAGATCAGCGGTCAGCGGTCAGATGGCGACGGCGGGTTCGGGTGCCGCTGCCGCCAGGGAATCGACGATGTCGGTCGTCGCGGCGGTCAACGATCCGACATAGCGATCGGCGCCGAGCGTGTGCTGGGCCTCGGGATCGCTAAGCGCGTCCTCGCCCTGCGGCCACAGGCCAACGACGATCCGCGCGGTGGGAGCCTGCGCGCGCAAGCGGCGGATCAGATAGCGAAGCTGGGCGGGACTGCCGATCACTTCCAGGTAGGAGATCGCGATCACGGCGACCCCCGACAGATCAAGCGAATCGATCGCGTCGCGCCGGACCGCGGCGTTGGGGATCGCGCGCGCGAAAACATCGTGCGCGGCGAGCAACTGGACCAGCATCGCCGACACCGCCTCGTCGAATGTCCCGCGCCCCGCGATACACGCGACCCGGATGGGGACGGCGATCGTCCCCCGATTCGGGCTATGATTCGCGCCCTGATTCGCGCGGGGGTTGAGGTCGCCGATCACCTCGAGCATCGAGCGCGTCATCGTAATCGCCTGCGCCCGGTCGATCGTACCGCGCGCCCGGTCCTCGACCGCGAGCTTCAGCCCCTCGAGCACGACGTCGTCGTAATAGCTGCCGAGCGAGCGATCAGCCAGCAGCGCCTCCGCCTGTGCGATCGCCTCGTCGGGATTGTCCGCGAGGATCCGCTGGTAGAAGCTTTCGACCGCGGTGAGCGCGGGGCGATCGCCGAGCAGCACGTCGAAAAATTCCAGGCTCTTCACGTGCCTACCGAGCACCACTAGGCACAGCGTGAGCGGGGTCGACATGATCAATCCGATCGGCCCCCACAGCCAGGTCCAGAAGATCGCCGACACGATGACCGAGACCGGCGACAGCCCAGTCGAGTGGCCATAGAGCAGCGGTTCAACGACGTAGCCGACGATCGGTTCGACGATCAGGAACAGCGCGATCACCTCGATCGCCATCGTCCAGCCCGGATCGACCGCAGCGCCCAGCGCGGCGGGCGCGACCGCCCCCAGGAACGCGCCGATATAGGGAACAAAGCGGAGCAGCCCCGCCATGACTCCCCACATCGCGGGCGAGGGGATGCCGATCGCCCACAATCCGAGCCAGATGACGATCCCGAAACTGGTATTCACCGCGAGCTGCGACAGGAAATATTTTGACAATCGCGCCGCGGCATCGTCGATCGCGCGGGTGGTGCGATGGAGGTCGCTCGACCCGAATACGCGGATGAACCGATCGCGCAGATCCTGTTGCTGCATCAGCACGAAAATTGCGACGATCAGCACCAGAATCGTAGTTTCGAGCGGACCGAGGATCGGCGACAACACCGTCTTGGCGATCGACAAGGGAGAGGTGTCACCCCCGACGATCTGCACCGGGACCACGCGGGGTTCGCCGAGCGCACCGCTCGCAACCGATGGGCCTGGCGTGGTGGCGGTGCCGCGCTTCGGTGTCGGCACCATGGCGCCGAATTGCTTCGTCACCGACGCGAGCTTGGTGACCGCAAACCCCTGGACGCCCTGAACCTTGGCCTCGATCGTCCGCGCATATTGGGGCGCATTGGTGGCCAGCGTGGCGGCCTGGCTACCGATCATCGTGCCGATCAAGCCCAGCATCGCGAGCGCGGCGATCACGGTCAGGATCACCGCGGGCGCGCGCCATAGCCGCAATCGCTGGAGCAAGGCGACGATCGGTGACAGGACGAACGCCAGCATTACCGCCAGCGTAATCGGAACGAGCACGTCGCGCCCGAAGTACAGCGCCGCGATCGTCAGGGTGCCGACCGCGATTCCGAGCAGGCTCTTGAGTTCGGGCGCAGACGCCGCGGTGACCTGCGCCGCGCCTGGCGCAGCATTGCCGTCGCGGCTGCCCGTGACCACGTCCTGATAGCCCGCGATATCGTCGAGATCATTCATGCGGAACGCCCTTCTACCCGTTCGCCGTCAGCGGCGTCGCGACGCGCCGCCTTGCGCGCGTATCCGATGCGACGCCAGCGGGATCGTGAAGCGCATTCCCATCACGCGAGCGGCGATCGATCGAACAGGCATGAAAAAGGCCGGCGTGGTGAGCGCCGGCCTAATAAACTAAACCAGGATGCGATCAGCCCTTGCAGGTAAAATCGCCTTTGCCCGGGACGCTGATCTTGGCGCTGTCGGGGGTTCCCGTCAGCTTCCAGCCACCCTCTGCAGTGAACGGATCACCCGCCTTGTCGGCGGTCAGGCGGTTGATCGCGCCGCCCTTTTCAGTCCGGACATAAACGAGTTTGTTTTGATTGAAGAAAGTGACGTACAGCAAGATGTTGCCAGGTTGGCAGCGCATCGACTTGTCCGCGCTGATCGCGGGCGGCAGCTCGACCGGCGCGCGATTGGCGAGCTCGGCGGCCATCGGGTCGGGATTGCTATCCACGACCTCCGGGGTCTTGGAGTTGCAGGCGGCCAGCGCGAACAGCGCGGCAGAGGCGGCGAATAGGAGGGGGCTCTTCATGGCGCCGCGACGCTTTGCGCATGCAGCATTGAGCGTCAAGCCGAATTGGCGATGACGGTACGCTTTGCGCGTCTTTTCGGTCTGCGGCGGCCCGAGTCATCGCGGTCAAAGAAAACCGCGCAACGCCAGCCACGCGGGCAGCTTGGCGTCGATGCCGATGGTGTGGAGTGGGCTCGACGAGGGGAGCGCGAGGCGGGCGACTTCGGGAACCGTGCCCACCAGCGCGCGGGTGCCGATCACGAGGCTCTTGCCGCCGTTGAACCCGATCGCGCGCAGGGCGGGTAGACGATGGGTCAGCGCGGCGAGATCGTTGCTTGCCAGATCGCGGATCGCGGCGTCGGTACTGCCAGGACGATGCGCGTGGGCGATGACGTCCCACAGGCCGATGCCCGCGGCCAGGAGCAGCGCGAGGCGATCGGGATAGTCGACCCCGACCAGATCACAGTCGATCACCGATCCGATCAGACGCCAGAACTGATTCTGCGGATGCGCATAATAGCGTTGTTCGGCGAGGCTGCGGTCCCCGGGCAGGCTGCCAAGCACGAGGATGCGGGTGCGGGCGTCTGCGACCGGGGCGAAGGAACGCTTGAGCATTATCGAGACAACGGCATCACCGGGAGCGCCATCGAAGGCGGAACGGGGCGGAGGGCTGTCATAGAGGCTCCACGATCCTAGGTGGTCGACCGAGTGGCGGCAACGGACCGATTCGAGGGCACGCTTGCGGAGCGCCAAGCTAAGCTCGCTTGCTCTGTCCCGTGTGCACCGCCATCTAGTCGATCATGAAAACCTATCCCGACACGCTATCGCTCATCGGCCACACCCCGCTTGTCCGGCTGAAGGGGCCGAGCGAGGCGAGCGGCGGCGAAATCTACGGCAAGTGCGAATTCACCAATCCGGGCGCGAGCGTGAAGGATCGCGCGGCGCTGTATATCGTCGAGGACGCCGAAGCGCGCGGAGTGCTCGAGCCCGGCGGCACGATCGTCGAAGGGACCGCGGGCAACACCGGGATCGGCCTCGCGCTGGTCGCCAACGCCAAGGGCTATAAGACGATCATCGTGATGCCCGAGACCCAGAGCCGCGAAAAGATGGATACGTTGCGCGCGCTGGGGGCCGAACTGGTGCTGGTGCCTGCCGCGGCGTTTTCGTCGCCGTGCCATTTCGTCCACACCTCACGCCGGATCGCGGAGGAAACGCCCGGCGCGGTGTGGGCGAACCAGTTCGACAATATCGCCAACCGCCGCGCGCATGTGGTCGGCACCGCGGAGGAGATCTGGGCGCAGATGGAGGGCCGGATCGACGGCTTCACCTGCGCGGTCGGAACCGGGGGCACGCTGGCCGGGGTGGGGATGGGGCTCAAGGCGCATGACGACACGGTGTGCATCGCGCTCAGCGACCCGCACGGCGCGGCGCTTTATGAGTATTACGCGCATGGCGAGTTGAAGTCGGAAGGTTCCTCGGTCGCGGAAGGGATCGGACAGGGGCGGGTCACCGCCAATCTGGAAGGCGCGCCGATCGACACCCAGTTCAGGATCTCGGACCAAGAGGGCTGGGACTGGGTCAAGCGGCTGCTCGACGAGGAAGGGCTGTGCCTCGGATTGTCGTCGGGGATCAACGTCGCGGGCGCGGTGCGGCTGGCGCGCGAGCTGGGGCCGGGCAGCCGGGTCGCGACGATCCTGTGCGACACGGGGTTCCGCTATCTGTCCTCGCTTTACGACCCCGAATGGCGTGAGTCCAAGGGGTTGCGATAGGGTTGGATCGACAAGCCGTCCTTGCCGGGCTATCGGAGGCAGCAGGATGAAGATCGCGCCATCCCCCACCACGACCGCATCCTCGACGTCGCAGCGCGTCAAGGTCGGGCTGATCGGCCTTGCCGCGATCATCCTGCTGATCGCGGTCGCGAGCGCCGTTATCGGCACCGCAAGCAGGGAACGTCCGATCGATACGGCGGGCGCCGCGCAGCCCGCGGTCGTCGCGGATATGGCAGTGATCAACGCGGCGACGCCGTCCGCCGAACCGATGGCCGAACTCGGCGTCGCGCCACCCACGACCAACGCCGCAGCGGTATCGCCTCCACACCAATAATCCTGCGGGGCGCGGGCGTTGTCGACACGCTCGTCGGACACGGCGACGCGGTTATCGTATAAGTGATTTGAACTGCCCATGCGGTCGCGCGACGATGTCGAGCGGCAGCGTCAGCCCGTATTTCTGGTACGGATGTGACGAATAGGATCGATTTCCCCGTTTATCCCTAAAAATCCCGTTGCTTCCCCGTCACTGCGTTGATAGTTAATGTCTTCAACGGGGCAAGTTTCACCCTTTGCATGGGCAAGGTCGGTGCGCGTCGAGGGGCGCGCATCGAAGCGGCGAAGCTGTGCACATCGTTGATGAGGGTGGCGTGGCGGAACGGGCGGATTATCAGGGGAACGGACTGGCTCTTGTCGACGACAAGGGACGAGTTGCGATCCCCAACGCGCTGCGCGCCGCGCTCGCCACCAATTCGCCGCGCGCCGACGGCAAGGACGGTGGCACCATCATCATCGCGGCGCACGAGGACCTGCCCTGCCTCGTCGCCTATGATCCCGCGTATCGCGCCGCGCTGAAGGCCGAGCTCAAGCACCGCCTCGAACTGTCACGCGGCGCCGATGGCAAGGTCGATGCCAATATCCTGCGCGATGGTGCCGGGGGCGAGGACGCGCCGTTCGACGGATCGGGGCGGTTCACGATGACCGAATATCCCCGTTTCCATGCGGGGATCGCGCAATACGCATTTTTCTGGGGGCTGCTCGACACGATCGAGATCTGGGACCCCAAGACGCTGATCGCGACGCCGGGGATCGCGCGCAACATGGTGTCGGCCTGCCGCTTCTATTGCCAGCAGAAGGGGATCGCGCTGTGACCGTCGCGATCCCCTCCGCGACCGAAGCCCTGCATGTCCCCGTGCTGCTCGCCGAGGTTATCGCCGCGCTTGCCCCCGTACCGGGCGAGACGGTGGTCGATGCGACGTTCGGCGCGGGCGGGTACACCCGCGCGCTGCTGGCGACCGGCGCGCGGGTCATCGCGTTCGATCGCGATCCCGACGCGATCGCGGCGGGGCGCGCGGCGAACGACGACCGTCTGACGCTAATCGAGGCAGAATTCTCGCGGCTCGACAGCGCAATCGGCGAGCAGGTCGACGGTGTCACCTTCGACATCGGGGTGTCGTCGATGCAGCTCGATCAGGCGGCGCGTGGGTTTTCGTTCCAGGCGGACGGGCCGCTCGACATGCGGATGGCGCAGGCAGGGATGACCGCGGCGGAGTTCGTCAACGAGGCCGACGAAGAGCAAATCGCGAACGTGCTCTATCATTATGGCGACGAGCCCAAGAGCCGCCGGGTGGCGCGCGCGATCGTCGCGGCGCGCCCGCTGACGCGGACCGGCGAGTTGGCGGCGGTGGTGCGCAAGGCGCTCGGTCATCGCGCACATGACAAGAAGGACCCCGCTACTCGCGCGTTCCAGGCGATCCGCATCCATGTGAACCGCGAACTCGGCGAACTGGCCGACGGGCTGGCGGCGGCGGAGCGCGCGCTGAAACCCGGCGGGCGGCTGGCGGTGGTGACCTTCCACAGCCTCGAGGACCGGATGGTGAAACGGTTTCTGCGCGATCGATCGGGCAACACCCCCGGCGGATCGCGCCATGCGCCGATCGTCGCGGACGCCGCGACCGCGCCGAGTTTCGAGGAGGTCGGTCGCGCGGTGCGCGCGGGCGAGGCAGAGGTCGCGCGCAATCCGCGCGCGCGATCGGCGACACTGCGGACCGCGAAGCGGACGGCGGCCCCGGCGTGGGATCGCCCGGTATTTGAGGAGTTGAGCGTATGACGGCGGCGTATCGGTTGAAGGGCGTGGGCTGGTTCGGCGGTTGCGTGGCGATCGTGCTGGGGTTCTACCTGGTGTCGCTGCAGGTCGCCGCCGAACGCAAGAAGCTCGACGGGGTCAACGCCCGCATCGGTGCGGCACAGCGCGACATCCGCGCGCTCGAGACCGAATTCGAGACGCGTGCCAACCTTGCTCAGCTCGAAAAGTGGAACGGCGATACGCTCGCACTGGCGTCCCCGACCGCGGGGCAGTTCCTGCCCGACGAGGCGGCGCTTGCGGCGCTCGACGTGAATGCGGTCGGCGCGACCATCCAGACCGCTGCGCTTGTCGTGCCGTCGCTGCCGACCGTGATGCCCGAGGTTCCTGCGACTCCCGCTGCGGCCGCGGCGGCCCCCGCGTTGACGCAGGTGGCGAGTGCGATGCCGACTGCTGCCAAGGCGGTGATCAAGCCGGTCGCGGCATCGATCGGCGCGCCGATGCTGGCGAAGCTGAACGACACCGTTCGCGCTGCGGCGGCGGTGGCGAAGGTTCGCCCCCAAGCGGTCGCGATGCTCGATCGTCAATTGCTGTCCGATGATACGCTCGGGACGATCCTGCGCAGCGCGCGCGCGGAATCGCGCCCGCGTTGACCGTTCTGGTCGCCAGACCCGTCGCGTCAAGCACCGGCAGCGTCAAGCGTCACGCGCTGGTCGCAACCGCGCACATGCGGCTGATGATGCTGATGCTGCTATTTGCCGCGGCGGTGCTGGTGGTGATCGCGCGGCTTGCCATGCTCGCGGCGTTTGCGGGATCGGATGCGCAGGCGCGGGTCGCGACGCTGGCGGCGCGGGGCGATATCGTCGATCGCAACGGCGCGCCGCTGGCGCGGACGATCGATGCCTGGACGATCGCGGTCCACCCCCGCGAGGTGCTCGGCGACAAGATGGACATCGCCGCCAAACTCGCTGCGTTGATGCCCGATCGTGGCGACCGGGCATGGTTCTATGGTCAACTGACCAAGGACGTCAGCTTCACCTATCTCCAGCGGCGAGCTTCGCCGGCGCTGGTGGAACAGGTCAACGCAATCGGTGAGCCCGCGATCGTCTTCGCGCGCGAAACCCAGCGGCTATATCCGCAATCGACGCTCGCGGCGCACGCCCTCGGTTTCCTGTCGACCAGCGGACACGGCATGGCGGGGATGGAGCGCGTGCTCGACGAGCGGCTGCTCGATCCCGCGCAGAACGGCGCGCCGGTGGCACTGTCGATCGACACCCGCGTCCAGGCCGCGATGGAGAGCGAACTGGCGCGAGCGCGCAACGCCTATATGGCCAAGAGCGCGACCGGGATCGTGCTCGACGTCGCGACCGGCGAGGTGATCGCGATGGCGTCGGGCCCCACCTTCAACCCCAATCGGGTCGGGATGTCGGGGGTCGAGGAGTTGCGCAACGCCGCGACCCAGAGTGTCTACGAACTGGGATCGACCTTCAAACCGTTCACGATGGCAGCCGCGCTAGACGACGGCGTTGTCACCGACATCTCGAAGCGGTTCGACGCCACGGTGCCGCTGAAGGTCGGTGGATTCACAATCCACGACGATCGCGGGCATGAGCAGCGGCGCTGGCTCAACATCCCCGAAACGTTGATCTATTCCTCGAACATCGCGACCGCGCGGATCGCGGACGAGCTTGGTCCCGACCGGATGCAGGCAATCTTCAAGAAGCTGGGGTTCAACACCAAGCCCGATATCGAGTTGATCGAAAAAGGGCGCCCGCTCTGGCCGCACTACTGGGCGCGCACGACGACGATGACGACCGCCTACGGTCATGGCATCGCGGTGACCCCGCTCCATCTTGCCAGCGCCTATGCTGCACTGGTCAATGGCGGGACGTGGCGGCCCGCAACGTTGCTGAAGGTGAAGCCGGGGCACGCTGCGCAGGGACGCCGCGTCATCAGCGAGGCGACGAGCGCGCGATTGCGTCAGATGCTCCGGTTGATCGTGCTGCAAGGTACCGGCAAGAAGGGCGAGGCGCCGGGGTATCGCGTCGGCGGCAAGACTGGCACCGCCGAGGTCGCAGAGCGCGGTGGTTATGCCAAGAATGCCAACGTCTCGACGTTCGCGGCGGCTTTTCCGATGGACGCGCCGCGCTATGTGGTGGTCGTGATGATGGATTCGCCCAAACGCGTGAAGGAGAATTCCTTCCAGACCACCGCCGCCTATACTGCCGCACCCGTAGTCAGCCGGGTAATCAGCCGGACCGGTTCGATGCTGGGCGTGATCCCGAGCAACCATCGCGACATCGATGAGAGCGACTTGCTCCCGCTGTTGTGGCACGCGCCCGGCAAACCTCAGGAAGCCCCGGGCGAGGCCGAATGAAGCTGGGTGCGCTGACCGGCGGGACCGAGGCGGCGCAGATCACCGGGTTCGCGATCGACCACCGCAAGGTAGCCCCGGGAACGGTGTTCGGCGCGTTCGTTGGCGCACGGGTAAATGGTGAGGATTATATCACCGATGCGGTGCGATCGGGCGCGGTGGCGGTCGTCGCGCGACCGGGCACGACGGTCGAGGGGGCGGTGCTGATCGCCGACGCCAATCCGCGCGAACGGTTCGCCCGCGCCGCCGCGCAGTTCTTCGCGCCATTTCCCGCAATCGATGTCGCGATCACCGGGACCAACGGGAAGACGAGTTGTGTCGAGATGACCCGCCAATTGTGGCGGATGGCGGGGCATCATGCCGCCTCGATCGGCACGCTGGGGGTGACGACGTCCGATGAAAGCGTGACGACCGGGCTGACGACCCCCGACATCGTCACGTTCCTGTCCAACGTTGCGGGGCTGGCGCGCGAGGGGGTGACGCATCTGGCGTTCGAGGCATCGAGCCACGGGCTGACGCAATATCGCACCGAAGGCCTGACGGTCGCGGCAGCCGCATTCACCAATCTCAGCCGCGACCACCTCGACTATCATGGCGACATGGCGGCGTATCTGACCGCAAAGCTCAGGCTGTTCGCCGAGGTGCTGAGCCCCGACGGCACCGCGGTGGTATGGGCCGACGACGTCGAGAGCGCGCGGGTGATCGACCTGGCGCGGGAACGCGGGATCACGCTGGTGACGGTAGGGACGCGCGGCGAGACGCTCCGGCTGGTCGGACGCGACCCGACCCTGCTGGGGCAGGGGCTGACGATCGAGGCGGCGGGCCGTACCCACCAGATCACGCTGCCGCTGATCGGGGCCTATCAGGCGGCGAACGCGCTGGTGTCGGCGGGGCTGGTAATCGCGACCGGCGGGGATGTCGCGCAGACCTTGGCCAATCTGTCGCGGTTGCAGCCGGTGCGCGGGCGGCTGGAACGCGCGGTCATCACCCGGACCGGCGCGCCGGTCTATGTCGATTACGCGCATACCCCCGATGCGCTCGAAGCCGCGATCGCGGCGCTGAAACCACACGCAGGCGGACGGCTGGTGGTCGCGTTCGGGGCGGGCGGGGACCGCGACCAAGGCAAGCGCGAGGCGATGGGACAGGTCGCGGTGAACCAGGCGGACGTGGTGATCGTGACCGACGACAACCCGCGGACCGAAGACGCAGCTGCGATCCGGCGCGACGTCCTGAAGGGCGCAAAGGGCGCGACCGAGATTGGCGACCGCCGCGAGGCGATTGCCGCCGCGATCCGCAGTGCTGGCCCCGAGGACATCGTGCTGATCGCGGGCAAGGGGCATGAGCAGGGTCAAATCGTCGGCGACCTGGTGCTGCCGTTCGACGATGTCACGGTTGCGCGCGAGTGTGCGGCGTGAGGGGGGCGGAGACTCTCTGGACGTCGCGCGAGATCGCGGCGGCGACCGGCGGCACCGCTAGCACCGACTTCGCCGTCACCGGGGTCGCGTTCGACAGCCGCGAGGTAGGTCCAGGCGATCTCTTCATTGCGCTGACCGGCGAGACGACCGATGGGCATTGCTTCCTTGATCAGGCGTTCGCGCAAGGCGCGGCGGGAGCGATCGTCAGCCGCCCCACCGGTCACCCGCACGTCCTGGTCGACGACACGTCGGTCGCGCTCAACGATCTTGCCCGCGCTGCCCGCGCGCGGACCTTGGCGACAATCATTGGAGTGACCGGCTCGGTCGGCAAGACCAGCGCCAAGGAGGCGCTGTTTGCTGCGCTCGACCGCTCGCTGCGTGGCCAGGTGCATCGATCGGTCAAGAGCTACAACAACCATACCGGGGTGCCGCT
>JALYTW010000140.1 GCA_030854075.1 Pseudomonadota bacterium | reverse complement strand
GCCAAGGGCCGCGGCTACGACCCCAAGGCGATCCGCAAGATCCTGTCGATCCGCAAGAAGAAGAAGGAAGAATATCAGGAGGAGGAGGCGATCCTGGAGACCTATATGCAGGCGCTCGGCATGATCTGACGATCCTTAACCGACTGTTATCCCTTGCTCCCTACCCACTGGAGGCATCGGCCGGGGGGAAATACGCGAACATGTGGGCAGGCGGGGAGCGGCACGGAGAGCGGCAGCGGGAGGAGCGGATCACCGTCGTGATCCCCTCCCGCATGCGGGTCGACAATTGCTGGAGCGATGTGTGCATCCGCAACATCTCCTCGCGCGGATTGCTCGTCGCCGCGAACGCCCCGCCGCCGCTCGGCAGCTATGTCGAAATCCGGCGCGGCACCCAGATCATCATCGCGCGCGCGATGTGGACCAACGGCCAATATTGCGGCCTGCGATCGCAGGAAAAGCTACCGGTCCAGCGGATCATCACCGAACCCCGCCTGACGAGCCGACCACAGGTCGCCATCGCCGAGGGCGCGTCGGATCGCCGCCGCGACTCCCGACGCGGCAGCGCCGGCGACATCGCCGAACGTCAGGAACGCAGTCGCCGCTTGGCCTCCGCATTTCAGTTCGTGCTGCTCGTCGCGGCGGGCTTGGGGGCATCGGGTTGGGCCGCAACGTCGGTCTATGGGTTGCTCGGCAGTCCGCTCGCGGCGGTCGAACGCGCGCTCGGCGGCTGACGACGGCGTAGCGGCGATTGCAGAAGGACCGCGCGCCAATGGCACCCGCCGACTCGGTGCCGTGGCGTCAAGCCCGGCCGCGGTTGCCGGGGTTGGCGCTGCTGCCGACATCCCGACGGCGTCCCGATAATCTGCTCCAAATTGGATAAAACCATGGTCGCCACCTCCGTTGCGGTGGTCAATACAAGCATCATTCCGGACCTGCTTGAACATCGTCACATCGATCTCGAATGCTAGGTTACGCTCGACTTGGAGGTAGCAGCTTCTCTCTGCGTAGAAGGAAGCACAAGCCGCCAGGTCGACGATGCATATGCTCGATTCTGTCCTGGAATTGGCGATGCAATACGCAACCGAAAGGCAATGCCATGAAGAAGGTATCGATCGTTCGTGTTCAGAAGCTGAAGACCACCGCTGCGGCGGCTTATCCGATCTTCGTTTGCTGGCCTTGGCCCTTCTAAGCCGACATCGAACGGCGGCATCGCGGATACGACGTCAGCGACGTGTCCGCGATGCCTGCGGGCGTATAGCCTAAAGATGGTTTGCGCAGCTTTACGATAATCGAGCGGGAGCGGGCGACTTGACCCAGCGCAATTCTGAGGGTTTGATCCATCGATCGGTCGACTCGCACGATCGATGTGTTGGCAGATCCTTTGTTAAATGCTTCGGCCAATACTTTGACTCGTTCTTCGATAAATGCGAAAAGGATTGGGCGGATGATTGGACTTGGTCGGACGGCGATAGCAACCGCGATCTCGATGGTGAGCTTGATCGGCGCGACCCCGGCCCCAGCGCAATCGGCGGCTGCGCAATCGACTCCAGCGGAATCGGTCCCAGCACAACGGGGTCCGGCGCCATCGGTCGCGGTGGAGGATCGCCCGCTGGTTCGACTGGTCGAGGCGCACGCGACCGCCGTGGTGACGTTCGACCAGGCCACGCTCGCGGCGATTACCGCGCCCGACTATGTCGAGATATCCCCGGTCGGCGATGTCGATACGCGCGAGGCAATGCTCGGTTTCTACGCCCCGGCGAACAAGATCCCCGCCCCCAGCGTGGTCGTGAGCGAACCGACCGTGGACCGGTTCGGCGATGCCGCGGTGATGACGGCCAGGCTGACCTATACGATGCCGACGCCCCCGGGTGCGGATATGCTGCCACCGACCCGAGCGATGCGCGCCGGATATGTCGCGCGCCGCGTCGGCAAGACCTGGCAACTGGTGTCCGCGCAATTCACCCCCATCCGCACCGCGCCTCAACGTTCAACGATACCGAGCGCTCCGCCGCGGAAATAAGCCCGCCTAAATTGACCGTCCGTGCTGCCGCGGCGGCGGCGAGATGACGATCGCGCCCGATCAGCGTTTCTGCGTGGTCCCGCTGTCGGTCCAGCGCGAGGGCGACGATTTCCTCGTCGGCAGCGCCGAACTCGAAGAATTCGTCCAGCTACCCGATGAGGGCGTCCGCATCCTCACGATGCTGCGCGAGGGCACCTCGGTGCCGAAGATCGCGGCGGCGTTCGCACCGGACGATGGGGCGGGCGGAACCGCGATCGGCGAGACGATCGACGTCGAAGACTTCCTGGCGTCGATGATCGAGATCGGGTTTGTCTATCCCGAGGGGCAGGCGGATCGCCATGCGGAACGGCTGGCAAACGCCCCCGCGGATCGTCGCCTCGTCTTCCGCGCCAACCGGCGCGTCGCCGCCGCAATCTTTTCGCTGCCGTCGCTGGTCGTCTATCTGCTGATCGTGGGCACCGCGATCGCAGCGGCGATCCGCTATCCCGAAGCGCGGATCCAGACCGACGCGTTCTTCGTCGACAATCATTTGGCGGCCACGCTGGTGCTGTTGCTGATCCTGTCGTCGGGGACGACCGCGCTGCACGAACTCGGCCATATGCTCGCCGCCGCCGCGCATGGCGTAGTGTCGAGGCTGGGGTTCGGCATGCGGCTCTGGTTCGTGGTCGCGGAGGCCGATCTGTCGGGGACGATGGCCCTCCCCAAGCGCCAGCGGTACGTGCCGCTTGCCGCGGGGATGATGGTCGATGTGCTCAATATCGCGCTGATCACGATCGCGGTGACGATGCTGCTCCGCCACGGCGTCCACGGGTTCGCGGTCGCGCTGCTGCAGGCGCTCGCACTGCAACTGATCGTGACGCTGTTGTGGCAGTTCAACATCTTCCTGCGCACCGATGTCTATTTCATCCTGTGCACCTGGTTCGGCCATCCCGATCTCGATCGCGACGCACGGGTCTACCTTGGCGCGATCCTCTCGCGCGTCAGCCTGGGAAGGCTGGGTCGCCCGGTCGGCGCGCATGTCTTCAAGAGCCTCGCGATGGTCCGTGCGTTTGCTGCGGTCTGGGTGATCGGGCGCATCGCCGCGCTGGCGATGCTGGTATTGGTCGTGCTGCCAACGCTCGGCCGCTATGGGCTGAAGGCCTATCGCGCTTTCGCCGATCCCGCCGCGACGCGTGCCACCGCCTATGATCTGGGCATTTTTGTCATCCTGTCGCTGCTGCTGGTCGCGGCCGGGCTGATCCTGTGGCTCCGAAACCGCCCCCGTTCCACCTTCGGAGAAGATCGATGACAGTCCTTGCCTCTGCCCCGTGCGCGGACGAAACGAAGCAGGCCGACCCCGCGGATCGCGAATTTCTGCTCGACATGCGCTTTTCGCACGGCGGGGCCTGGGCAGGAGTCGAGCAGTTGGTCGAGGCCGCGTGGCTGGATTTGACCGCGCGCGGCTGCACCGAGTTGCTGGCAACTCACGAATATGCGCTCCACATGGTGTTGCGCGGTCATCGCGCCGCGATTCCGATCCGCTACGCTTCGCTGACCGATCTTGCCGCCGGGGTCGAGCGGACGCGCAATTTCCCGCTCGATCGCGCTTATCGGATCGGCCACGCGCTGGTCGATCTGGTGCTCGCCTGGCGTACCGAAACACTGGCGTCCGGAACCTGGACGATTCTCGCGCAGCGGGCCGATCGGGCGCAAAACCTGGCGACCCGATTTCTTGCCGAACTGGCGCGGCGCGGCGCGGCGCACGGGATCGAGGTCCTCGCCGAGACCACCGACGGCATGCACTGGCTCGCGACCCCGGATCGCGCCGTACCATCGAACCTTGCCGAGCGCGCCGCAGCGCCGCTCCCGAATCACGATCTCCCCGCCGCAGCGCAGGCATTGCGCGATCATCCCACGCTCGCCGCCGACATGATGCTGGTCGATCGCCATGCCAGCGCGCTGCTCGCGTTGCACGATGCCGCCGGGGACGAGTTGGCAGCGGCGCGGATTGCGCTCAGGACGATCTGCTTGTTCAACCATTTCGGCTATTATCATGAATCCGCCAGCTTCGCGGATCGGGTACTGCCCCATTTCGACGCGATCGTCGGCGACGATCAGGATGCCCGCTGGAACTACCTCGGCAATATCTATCAGGGGCTGGTGATGACCGGGCGCGAGGACGAAGGCATGCGGATCGTCGAAGCGCGTGCCGATCCGCACCTGACCCGTCCCGAGCTGCGCGCCAAGATGCACTATCTGCTGGCAATGGCGCATCTGCGCTACGCCGACACACCCGATTTGCTTGCAACCGAGCGGCACCTCGCAGCGGCGCTCGCCGATATCGAGACCGCGCGGGCGTCGATCCCGGCGGCGGATCACGCCTTCCTGTCGGTGTTCACCGAAAACGGGCTCGCGTTCCTGCGCGTTCGTCAGGGGCGGCGCGACGAGGCGCTGGCACTATGCCAGCAAGGCTATGAGCGGCTGACGGAGGCGCTCGGCGAGGAGCATCACCGGCTGCATCGATCGGTGCTGCAATATAACAGCGCGCAGGTCTGCGCGATGCTGGGGCAGCTCGACGTAGCGCTCGATTTCTACGCGCGCGCGATCGAGATGGATCCGTATTATTCCGAATATTACAACGAGATGGGCAACATCCTGCAACGGCAGGAGCGGTACGACGAGGCGCTCGATGCGTATGCGAGCGCCGAACGCTACAGCGCGCCCTATCCCGAGCTGTTCCACAACCGCGGCGTCTGCCAGGCGCGACGCGAAGAGTGGGATGCGGCGTGCACCAGCCTGACCCGCAGCCTCGATCTCGATCCCGAGCAAGCGGACGTCCTCGTCCTGCGCGCCGAGGTCGCCGAACTGCTCGGCGACGAGCAGGCCGCGCTGGCCGACCTCGACGCCGCGCTCGCGCTCGACCGCGATCTGCTCGCGGCGCGGGTCAACCGCGCGGTGCTGCGCTACGGACGTGGGCAGTATGACGCCGCGCTGGCGGACATGGACCGGGTGATCGTACTCGACGCCGACGATCCCGATCATCGCGACAACCGTGCCGAAATCCACCGCGCGATGGGCCGGGCCGACCTTGCCGAGCGCGATCGGTCCGCAGGCGACCTGCTCCGCGCGGCGTGAACGGCTAAGTCGCCGTCGCCGCCCCGGTCGTCCATCCCAATCGCGGGATCGTAATCGAGCGTTTGCCCGCCAGGTCGGTCCGTAACACGAACAGCTCGCGACTCTCGATATAGCCGATCAGTCGCCGCACGCGCCCGAGCGAGCTCGTGCCATAGGTCGCGGCGATCGCGGCGTCCGACGGGCACGGTGCACCGTCGCGCGCCGCGCGCGCCACCAGCAGGAACGCGCCGAGCATGTCGTCGGGCAGCGCGGTCGCGAGCCGCAACGCCGCGGCCCACTCCTCGGCACTGACGTCGAACAGCCCGGCGCGCGCGCAGCTCAGCCGCCGGGTAAAATCGGCGAGGTCGAGCGCAGGCCGCGCGAGCCCCGCCATCCGGCAGCGCACCTGGAAATCCTGGAATAGCACCGCAGGCTGGCGGGTCGCCGCCTCGCTGTCGGCGACGATGTCGCGCATCACCGCCATATAAACCGCCTCGACCTCGTCGGGCGATTTGTCGGGAGCCGCGGGTTCGCGCGCGGGGCGCGACATATCCGCGAGCAGTTCCTCGGCGGGCACCCGGCGCGGGACGGGGTCGGCGAAGACGAAGGTCGGCGCGTCGTCGTGCGCGACAAACAGCAATTCCTGCAGATCGGGCGCGGGCGCGCTCGGCAGCGGCACCAGCTTGGGGCTGCCGCTGCGCGCGCTCGTCGCGACGTCGCCGATCCGCACCGTGATCGGGCGTCGCGACACCGCCGGCCCGAGCGCCAGGAAACTGCCCCGCGCCAGATCGCGGATCGCCTCGGCCTGGCGTCGCTCCATCCCGAGCAGGTCGGCGGCACGCGCCATGTCGATATCGAGGAACGTGCGCCCCATCAGGAAATTCGACGCCTCTGCCGCAACATTCTTGGCGAGCTTCGCCAGTCGCTGGGTCGCGATCACCCCCGCGAGGCCACGCTTGCGCCCACGACACATCAAATTGGTCATCGCCGACAGCGACGCACGACGGACGTCCTCCGCCACTTCGCCCCCCGTCGTCGGCGCGAACAATTGCGCCTCGTCGACCACCACCAGCGCGGGATACCAATGGTCGCGCGGCGCATCGAACAAGGCCGACAGGAACGCCGCCGCGCACCGCATCTGGCCCTCGGCCTCCAGCCCCTCCAGGCTCAGCACCACGCTGGCGCGATGTTCGCGGAGCCGCCCTGCGATCCGCGCAATCTCCGCAATCGAATACTCCGCCGCCTCGACGACGACATGGCCGTAGGCGTCGGACAGCGTCACGAAATCGCCCTCGGGATCGATTACGATCTGCTGCACCTCGCCGGCCGATCGTTCGAGCAGGCGGCGCAGCAGGTGTGACTTCCCCGACCCCGAATTGCCCTGAACGAGCAACCGGGTGGCGAGCAATTCTTCCAGGTCCATGGTCACCGGGCTGCCGCGCTCGTCGGTGCCCATGTCTACGCTTACGGTCATCGCGCGGCTGTGGCCGATGCCGCCTTGCCGGGGCAAGCGCTTTGCGTCCTAGTCGCAACGCTTGAGCGATCCGCCGCTCCCCTTTATGGGATCCTCGCAAAGTACCACTTTGCGGGGTTTTTCGTGGCAGGCCATTCCAAATACAAGAACATCATGTACCGCAAGGGCGCGCAGGATAAGAAGCGCTCGGGCATGTTCTCCAAGCTCAGCCGCGAGATCACCGTTGCCGCGAAGATGGGGCTGCCCGATCCCGACATGAACCCGCGGCTGCGCGCCGCGGTCAACGCCGCCAAGGCGCAGTCGATGCCCAAAGACAATATCACGCGCGCGATCGACAAGGCGACCAAGGGCGAGGGTGAGAATTACGAGGAGATCCGTTACGAGGCGTTCGGCCCGGGCGGGGTGTCGCTGATCATCGAAACGCTGACCGACAACCGCAACCGCACCGTCACCAACGTCCGCACCGCGATCAGCCGTAACGGCGGCAATCTGGGCGCGCCCGGGTCGGTCAGCCACGCATTCGACCGCAAGGGACTGATCACCTATCCCGCCAGCGTCGGCGATTCGGAAAAGATATTCGAAGCCGCACTCGACGCGGGCGCGGAGGACGTATCCTCGAGCGACGATGGCCACGAAATCTGGACCGCGATGGAGGATCTGCACGAGGTCGCCAAGGCGATCGAAGACAGCCTCGGCGAACCCGAGGGCGCGAAACTCGCGTGGCGCCCGCAGACCGTGATCGACGTCGCGGAAAGCGATGCGGAAACGCTGTTCAAGCTGATCGATATCCTCGACGACGACGACGACGTCCAGACCGTCTGGGGCAATTACGAGGTGTCCGACGAAGTGATGGAGAAATTGGGGTGAGCCAATTCCTCCCCGGCACGGGGAGGGGGACCAGCCCGAGGCTGGTGGAGGGGGCCGACCACGCACCGACCGCTTGCTGCAGCCCCTATCCATTCGCTGCGCGAACGGCCCTGCTCCTCACGCGGGGGAAGATTTAGCATGATCATCCTCGGCCTCGACCCCGGCCTCGGCACCACCGGCTGGGGGGTTATCCGTGCCGAGGGCAACCGGCTGTCGCACCTCGCCAACGGGCGCATCAAGACCGTGCCCGCCGAGCCGCTCGCGCGCCGCCTGTCGCATCTCGACAGCCAGCTCGCCGCGCTGATCGCGGATCATGCGCCCGATGCCGCCGCCGTCGAGGAGGTATTCGTCAATTCCAACCCGCAATCGACCTTGAAGCTCGGCCAGGCGCGGGGCGTGATCCTGCTCGGGGTCTCGCGCGCGGGGATCGATCCGGGCGAATATGCCGCGCGCCTCGTCAAGAAGGCGGTCGTCGGGGTCGGCAATGCCGACAAGTCACAGGTCCACGCGATGGTTGCGCGGCTGCTGCCCGGGGTCGCGATTGACGGCCCTGATGCCGCCGACGCGCTCGCGGTCGCGATCACCCACGCGCATCATCTGGCCAGCGCGCGCCGGATGGCGTGACGCGCTTTCCTACCCGCGCCGTTCCGCCTATGTACCCGAGCGTGAGCCCCGCCCTTTCCGTCCCCCGCGCGCTCGGCGATCGCGGCCAATCCGGCGTCGATACCACTCGGCTCGTCGCAGTTTCACCCTCACGTCGCGTTACCTTCGTTACCTTTGCGCGATCGCCGCGGCGATGATCGCGCACCTCAAGGGCCGCCTCGATTCGACCAGCGTCGATCATGCGGTGATCGACGTCGGCGGGGTCAGCTACCTCGTCGGAGCCTCATCGCGCACGCTGGCCGCGATCGGCGCGGTGGGGGACGCGTGCATGCTCCACACCGAAATGCTCGTCGCGGAGGATTTCATCCGCCTCGTCGGCTTCGCCAGTGCCGCCGAGCGCGATTGGTTCCGGCTGTTGACGGGCGTCCAGGGCGTCGGCGCGCGCGTCGCGCTCGCGATCCTGTCGGCGTTCGAGCCGGTCGATCTCAGCCGCGCGATCGCGAGCCAAGACAAGGCGATGGTCGCGCGCGCCAACGGTGTCGGACCCAAGCTCGCCGAGCGCATCGTCCGCGAATTGAAGGACAAGGTCGGCGGCATCGCGCTGGCGCTCGGGCCGGGCGTGGTCAACGCCCCGCTCGGCGCGGCCGCCGATGCGGTCTCGGCGCTCCTCAACCTCGGCTTCCGCGCCCCCGAAGCGAGCGCCGCGGTCGCCGCGGCGGAGGAGGAACTCGGCCCCGACGCCACCCTCGACGCGCTCGTCCGCCTCGCGCTCAGAAAGGCTAGCCGATGAGTAGCGGCAAGATCGTCGCGGTCTACAGCCTCAAGGGCGGGGTGGGCAAAACGACGCTCGCGGTCAATCTCGCCTGGGCGGCGGCGACGCTGTCGGCGCGGCGGACGCTGCTGTGGGATTTGGATGCGCAGGCCGCTGCCACCTATATCCTCGGGCATGACGGCCAGACCAGCGCCGCGGCACAGCGGACGATCACCAGGGATATCGATGCCCGGAAGCTGATCCGATCGACCGCAATCGAGCGGCTCGACCTGCTACCCGCCGACGCATCGCTGCGCGGGCTCGATATCGCCTTCCACGCGCTCGATCGCAAGAAACGCCTCGCCAAGATCGCGGACGGCTTCGCGGGGGATTACGACCGGATCGTGATCGATTGCCCGCCGGGGCTGACCGACACGTCGGACCAGATCATGCGCGCCGCCGACCTCGTCGTCGTCCCCGTCATCCCCTCGCCGCTGTCGCGCCGCGCGCTCGACGTGATCGCGGGGCATATCGCCGCCAAGAAAGGCCCGCGCGTCGTGCTGGCGCCGGTGTTCTCGATGGTCGACCGCCGCCGCGCGCTCCACCGCGCCGCACTCGCCGCGCAGCCCGACTGGCCGACCATCCCGATGGCGAGCGCGTTCGAACAGATGACCGACCGCCGCGCCCCGCTCGGCGAATTCGCCGCCCGCGCGTCGATCGGGGTCGAAGCGGTCACGGCGCTATGGACGCGCGTTGAACAGGCGCTGGCGCGATGATGCGGCAACGCTGGCGCGTCGTCGGTCGGGGCGGTAAAGCGAACGAAGGGAGAGCATCATGCAAGTTACCGCGGTTCTGACGCCCGAAGACGACGGCTACGTGGCCTACAATCCGGAAACGGGGACCGCGTCACAGGGTGACACCCTCGACGAGGCGCTGGCCAATCTGCGCGAGGCGGTGGAATTATATCTCGAAGATCAGCCGCTGCCATCGGGGCGCCCGCCGATCGTCACGTCGATCACGATCGGGGAGCATGCCTAGGTTGCCGGTCCTGTCGGGCCGGGACGTCGTTCGCGGCTTGGAGCGGCTGGGGTTTGATCGGATTGGCCAGCGCGGCAGTCACGTCAAATTGCGTCGCGGGTCAGTGACGGTCATCGTCCCGGACCATCGTGAGGTGCGAAGGGGAACTCTTGCCGTCATCGTCCACCAGGCCGGAATATCGATCGATGACCTCATGACCGCCTTGTCGCACTGATGACCGACGACCGCCTGCTGACCGCCGCGCGCAAGCCCGAGGATGTCGACGCGGCGCTGCGGCCCAAGACGCTCGACGATTTCGTCGGCCAGCGCGCCGCGCGCGAAAATCTGCGCGTGTTCATCGAGGCGGCGCGGACCCGCGGTGAAGCGCTCGATCATGTCTTGTTCTTCGGCCCCCCCGGGCTCGGCAAGACCACGCTGGCGCAGATCGTCGCGCGCGAAATGGGGGTGGGGTTCCGCGCGACCAGCGGCCCGGTGATCGCCAAGTCGGGCGACCTCGCCGCGCTGCTGACCAATCTCGAAGACGGCGACGTCCTGTTCATCGACGAGATTCACCGGCTCCAGCCCGCGGTCGAGGAAGTACTCTACCCCGCGATGGAGGACCGCGCGCTCGACCTGATGATCGGCGAGGGGCCGAGCGCGCGCAGCGTCCGCATCGACCTACCGCGCTTCACTTTGGTCGGCGCGACGACGCGGCAGGGGCTGCTGACGACGCCGCTGCGCGATCGCTTCGGCATTCCCATCCGCCTGCAATTCTACACCGTCGAGGAACTGACCCGCGTCGTCACCCGCGCCGCGGAGCTGCTCGACCTCCATGTCTCCCCCGATGGCGCCACCGAGATCGCCCGCCGGTCGCGCGGCACCCCCCGGATCGCGGGGCGGCTGCTGCGGCGGGTACGCGATTTCGCCAATGTAGCGGGCACGCTCACCGTCGATGCCGCCGCCGCCGACGCGGCGCTCAACCGGCTCGAGGTCGACGCGCTCGGGCTCGATGCGATGGACCGGCGCTACCTCATGATGATCGCCGACATCTATCGCGGCGGCCCGGTCGGCGTCGAAACGCTCGCGGCGGGGCTCAGCGAACCCCGCGACACGATCGAGGAAGTGATCGAGCCGTTCCTGATCCAACTGGGCCTGGTCGCCCGCACCGCCCGCGGTCGCTGTCTGAACGCGGGCGG
>JALYTW010000052.1 GCA_030854075.1 Pseudomonadota bacterium | reverse complement strand
CCATGGCGCCGCACACCAACCGTCCGCGGCTCCTGCGGCACGATGGGCCCCGGACCAAGTCCGGGGTGACGAAAGGAAGAGGCGGCGACTTTGACTCGTGTCGGCATCCTCATCTCGGGTCGCGGCTCGAACATGATGGCATTGGTCGAGAGCGGTATCGATGTCGCGTTGGTCGCGTCGGACAAGCCGGATGCGCCGGGGCTCGAATGGGCGCGCGATCGTGGCATTCCTACCTTCGCGCTCAGCCCCCAGGGGATCGGCAAGGTTACGTATGAGGCCGCGGTCGACGGTGCGCTCCGTACGGCAGGCGTCGAGATGATCGCGCTCGCGGGCTATATGCGGCTGCTCTCCGACGCATTCGTGGCGCGATGGCGCGGAAAGATCGTCAACATCCACCCGTCGCTGCTGCCGCTGTACAAGGGGCTCGACACCCACGCGCGCGCGATCGCAGCGGGCGACGCGCAGGCGGGGTGTTCGGTCCATGTCGTCACCGAGGAACTCGACGGCGGCGAAGTGCTTGGCCAGACCGAAGTAGCAATCGTCCCCGGCGACACGCCGGAAACACTGGCGCCGCGCGTGCTCGTCGCCGAGCATGCGCTCTACCCGCGCATCTTGAAGGAGTTTCTCAGCCGATGAGCCCCGACCCCGACACCGTCCTTGCCAAGGTTCGCGCGCTGGCGCTGGCGATGCCCGATGCCGACGAACGACTGTCGCACGGCTCACCCGGCTTCTTCATCACCAAGGGCAAGTTCTTCGCCTATTTCTGGCACAATCATCATGACGACGGCGAGACGATCGTGATCGTCAAGACGACCGGTTCCGACGAACAGGCGATGCTGATCGAGATGGACCCCGATTGCTATTACAGCCCGCCCTATATGGGGCCATCGGGTTGGGTGGCGATGCGGCTCGACCGCGACGACGTGGACTGGGACCGGGTCGGCGATCGGATCGCGATCAGCTGGGAACTCGTCGCGCCACAACGCCTGCTCGAGGCGGGCGGACGATGAACGGCGACGTCGATATTCCCGACCCGCCGACCGAGGAGAAGGCCGATCGCGCGCGGTCGCGGCGGCGCTGGCTGACGCTGGCGGAGATCGTCGCGGTAACGGGCGTCGGGATCGCGGGGCTCAACCTCTATTCGAACTGGGCCGAACGCCGCGATTCCGCCGCCGAGCGATCGGTCGAGCAATCGAGCGCCGCGCAGGAGAAGGCACGGGTCGAACTGGTGGGCACGGTGAAGCACGACGGCAAGGAATTGCTGTTGAACGACGCGCACCACGATCTGTCCGAGGCGACGATCGCGTTTCCCAAAGCGCTGGGGATCGCGATCCAGCATCCCGCGGGCGAACCGGCGATCGAGGCGCGCTGGTTCGACCAGCCGCTGCTCAAACTGACCGATGGCGGCGCCGACGACAAGACTGGGCGGCTGCCGGTGCTCGTCACGGTGCGGTATTTCGTCGGCGACCACGCGCGCACCACCAGCGCGATCTACGATGTGGTGTGGCGGACCAAGGGCCATCTGTTCAGTGGCCGCTCGCTCGGCATCGAGGGAATGAAGCTGCGCCAGCGGGGTGGGTCGCAAACGGCGCTCGATACGGCGTGGGCGCGGCTCAAGCCTGGAGCGCGATAAGGTCTTCACCCCCGTTCGTGCTGAGCTTGTCGAAGCACGGTGAGACCCAACGCCCTTCGACAAGCTCAGGGCGAACGGTTCGGGATTTGGTGAATCTGATGCCGTCGCGCTCCAAAGACGGACGACGCCCTCACACCGCCCTGGCGTAGATGCGGTCGTCGTGGAGCGTCTTGCCGACCAGGAACTGCCGCGTTCCGGCGATCGCAAAGCCCTGTTTCTCATAGAATCGATGCGCGCGGGCATTGCCGCCATACACCCCGAGCAGCATGCGACTTCGCCCGAACGCGCGCGCGTCGTCGAACGCGGCCTGCATCAGCGCGGCGCCAAGGCCGGTCCCCTGGGTGCGACCCAGCGTGTAGATGCGCTTGAGTTCGATATCGCACGCGGTGGTCTCGATCGGCAGGTCGGGCGCGGTCAGCACCTTATAGCCGACCGGCGCGCGGCCGACGGCGTGTTCGGCGATGCTCACCGCACTGTGCGGGTCGGCGAGCCACGTCGCGAACGCGGCCGGGCTGCTATGCGCGGCGCAATGCGCGACGATATCGGCGCCGTCGAGCAACCCTGCGAAGGTTTCGAGGAAGCTCGCCCCCGCGATCAGCGACAGCGCAGCGGCGTCCGCCGGGGACGCGCGCCGCACCTGCCACGTCATCGGATCAGCCGACAATTTCTTCGGGCTTGAAGAAATACGCGATCTCGATCGCGGCATTCTCGTCCGAATCGGATCCGTGAACCGAATTGGCCTCGATCGATTCGGCGATTTCCTTGCGGATCGTGCCCGGCTCGGCATTGGCGGGGTTGGTCGCGCCCATGATGTCGCGGTTGCGTTGCATTGCGTTGTCGCCCTCGAGCACCTGCACGACCACCGGGCCGGAGATCATGAACGACACCAGCTCGCCGAAGAACGGGCGATCCTTGTGGACCGCGTAGAAACCTTCGGCCTGGTTGCGGGTCATGTGGATGCGCTTGGATGCGACGATGCGCAGGCCGGCGTCCTCGAGCATCTTGGTAACCGCGCCGGTCAGGTTGCGGCGGGTGGCATCGGGCTTGATGATCGAAAAGGTACGGTTCGCGGCCATGATGGTCACGGGCTCCCTGCATGAGACGGATGGATAAGTGGCGCGCACCTAGGCGCGGGGACACCGCAATGCAACTACGTCGCCTGTTCCCAGCGGCCGGTGTCGTTCTGCTTCCAATAGCGCCGTTCGACCTCGGCGTGGTCGGCCAGGCCCTTCCACGCCAGCCGTGCTTTGCGGATGCGCTCGTCGTCGAAGAAGTGGAAGGCGCGGTCGAAGCCGAGCGCGGCGTCACGCCAGTCGCCATCGACGATCGCGACGAAGCGCGCGCCGTTGGTGGCGACGGCGTCGGGCGCGAGCAGGACCGGTTGCGCGGCGTCGTCGCCAGCGCCGCGTTCGGCGTGCGGCAGAAAGCTGTCGGCCGCGTAGGTCCAGAGCAGCCGATCGAGCTCGGTACGCCGTTCGTCATTGCCGGTGACGATCAGCAGGCGGCCACCGTCCGCCACCACGCGCGCCGCGATCTGCGGCAGCGCGCGGGCGAGCGGGGTGGCGGTCAGGTGGTAGAAATCGACCTGCATTTCGTTTCTTCCGTCATCCCAGCGAAGGCTGGGATCTCGAACCGCAAACGCAGCCCTTGCCGCCTGAGACCCCAGCCTTCGCTGGGGTGACGACGGAATGTGGCGAAGCGATGATCACTGCTCGAAATTGTCGGCAATGAAGCGATCGAGCAGACGGACGCCATAGCCGGTCGCGCCCTTGTCGTGGGTCGCGGTGGCCTTGTCCGACCAGACCATCGCCGCGATGTCGAGATGCGCCCATTTCACGCCGTCTTCGACGAAGCGCTGGATGAACTGCGCCGCGGTGATCGACCCGGCGCCGCGCGGCCCCACGTTCTTCATGTCCGCGATCGGCGAATCAATCAGCTTGTTGTAGGCATCCGACAGCGGAAAGCGCCACAGCTTGTCGCCGGTTGCCAGCCCCGCCGCGAGCAACTGATCGGCCAGCGCATCGTCGTTCGCGAACAGCCCGCCATTTTCATGCCCCAGCGCCACGATCATCGCGCCGGTCAGCGTCGCGAGATCGACGATCGTCCCAGGATTGTGGGTCTTCTGCACCCAGGCGATCGCGTCGCACAGGACAAGACGCCCTTCCGCATCGGTGTTGAGCACTTCGATCGTCTGCCCCGACATCGAGGTCAGCACATCGCCCGGACGGATGGCGTTGCCATCGGGCATGTTCTCGACGAGCCCCATGACCCCGATGACGTTTGCCTTCGCCTTGCGCAGCGCAATCGCCTTCATCGCGCCCGCGACCGCGCCCGCGCCACCCATGTCCCACTTCATGTCTTCCATGCCGGCGGCGGGCTTGATCGAGATGCCACCGGTGTCGAACGTGACACCCTTGCCCACCAGAGCGAGCGCGGGATTGCCCTCCCCCGCCCCGTTCCACGTGAGCACAAGCAGCCGCGCGTCTCGCGCCGATCCCTGGCTGACCCCCAGCAACGCGCCCATGCCGAGTTCGCCCATCTGCGCTTCGTCGAGGACCGTAATCGCGAGCCCGAGACCCTCGACCTCCTTCGACACCCATGCGACGAACGTTTCGGGGTAGAGGATGTTGGCCGGTGCCGAGACCAGCGTCCGCGTCAGCGCCATTCCCTGCGTCACGGCGTCCTGCTGCTGCCAGGCACGCTCGATGCCCGCTGGCGCGCGTGCGATCGTGATCGTGGTCAGCGTCGGCTTCTGCTTGTCGGAGAGCTTGGTGCGGTAGACGTCACACCGCCAGCTGCGCTGCGCGGCCGCGCCGGCGAAACGCGCCCCCGCGGTCGCGGTGGGCGCATCGCCGATCGCGCCAAGATCAACGACAACCTCGGTCGCGCCCGACGTCAGCAGCTTGGCGGTGAGCGCGCCGCCAGCCTTTTCCCAGTCGGCGTCCGACCCGGCACCGATGCCGATCAGAATGATCCGCGCGGTCTTGCCGTCCCGCGGGACAAACAGATCGAGCGTCGATCCGGCTTCACCTTCGAACCGCGCGGCGCCCGCCGCGACGGTCGCCAACGCAGCGGCATCGCCCTCTAGCCCCGGCCAACGCGCCCCGTTCCCCGGCCCCGGCCCGACGGGTAACGCGAGGATGGCGGGGGCGGCGGGAACGGTGGCGACGAAGTCGATCTTCATGGAGCGGTACCTTAGGATATGGCTTGCACGGGGGTTAGACCGTCGCTCTAGGCCACCTCGCCGCAAGCTGCAAAGCCAGGCGATTGCGGCGGCGCGTGCACAATGCGATAGGCGGGCCGGACGGATCGTTCGGGACGATGCCGGGTGCCAGACGGGGTGGTTCGAAAGATCGTGTTGCGTATCGACCTCCTCGCCGGATACGGCCTTTCCGTGGTGCTGCTCGCGACGCCGGCGGTGGCCCAGGATCTTCAACCGCGACCTGTCGATCCACCTCCAGCAGTTGCCGAGAAGATGCCGGTCGACGGAAATAAGGTCCGATTCAGCGCCGGCAGCCTGGAATATGATACCCAAGCCGACGTCGTGACTGCGCTCGGCGATGTCAGAATGTTTCGTGCTGGCAACCGCCTGCGGGCGGACCAAGTGGTGTGGAACCGCACGACCGGAAAGGTCGTCGCGACCGGCAATATCGCGGTCACCAATCCCGAAGGCGACATCGCCTATGGCGATTCGATCGACCTGACCGATTCGCTCAAGGACGGTATGGTCGAAAACATGCTCGTCGTGCTCGAACAGGGAGGACGAATGGCGGCCCGGGAGGGGGTTCGGGAGGGCGACGGCACGGTCGAACTGCGCGACGCCGCCTATACTCCTTGCGCGGTCACCAATTCAGCGGGATGCCCCACGGACCCGTCATGGAAAATTACCGCGATTCGGATCACCTATCGTCCCGAGCGCAAGCGGATTTATTACCATGGGGGGCAGTTCCATCTGTTCGGTCTGCCCGCTATTCCGCTCCCGACGTTTTCGCATCCGATCGGGGACGGATCGGACAGCGGACTGCTCAGTCCGGACCTTCGCTACAGCAAGGTCAACGGGCTGGAGATCGTGACGCCCTATTACTTCAGGCTCGCGCCGGATCGCGGACTGATCGTGACGCCGCATCTCTTTTCCGCCGTGCTGCCGATGATCCAGGCCGAATATTCGATGCTGACCCAGCATGGCGCGTTCCGGGTCACCGGCTATGGCACCCGCAGTCGCCGCAGCGACGACCTGACGTCGGCGACCCCCTTGTCCACCGAACAGGCGTTCCGCGGCTATATCGACAGCGTCGGGCGCTATCAGTTCAGCCCGACGTGGAGCCTGTCCGAATCGGTGCGGCTGGCATCGGACAAGACGTTCCTGCGTCGCTACGATATTTCGCGCGACGACCGGTTGCGCAGCACCGTCAGCCTGCAACATATCGATCGCGACAGCTATTTTGCGGTGACCGGCTGGTACGTCCAGACGCTGCGCGCGAACGATCGACAGGGGTTCCAACCCATCGCGCTGCCCGAGATCGACTATCGCCGCCGGATTAGCGGTGTGCTCGGCGGCGTGGTGCAGGTCCAGGGGAACTCGCTCGCGCTGACGCGCAGTTCGGGGCAGGATACGCAGCGCGCCTTCGCCAGCGCACGCTGGGATCTCCGCAAGCTCACGCAATGGGGACAGGAGGTAACGTTCACCGCCTATGCCCGCGGGGATGCCTACAACACGCACGATACGCTCGCGACGCCGGTCGTGAGTTATCGGGGAATCGAAGGTTTTCAAACGCGTGCGATCGGGGCGCTCGCGGTCGACGTCAAATGGCCATTCGTGGGCAAATTTCTCGGTGGATCGCAACGCCTAATCCCACGAGTGCAGCTGGTCGCATCGCCCAAGATCGCCAATCTGGAGGTTCCGAACGAGGATTCGCGCGCGGTGGACCTCGACGATTCGAACCTGTTCGCGCTCAACCGCTTCCCTGGATACGACCGGTTCGAGGATACGAGCCGAGCGACCTACGGGGTCGAATGGGGGCTCGATTTTCCCGGGATCAGCCTCACTACCGTCGTCGGCCAGAGCTATCGCTTGTCGACGCGACCGACGATCCTACCCGACGGAACGGGGTTGAGTGAGCGGTTTTCTGATATCGTCGGGCGGACTGAATTGCGAGTCCGTGATTTCTTGTCGCTGACACACCGCTACCGGCTCGACAAGGACGGCTTTGCGGTCCGCCGCAACGAGGTCGATGCGACGATCGGGTCGCGCCGGACCTATGCGCTGATCGGCTACCTTCGGCTTAACCGCAACATCTTCCCCGCGATCGAGGACCTGCAGGATCGTGAGGAGGCGCGTGTTGCAGGTCGAATTCAGTTCAAACGATTCTGGTCGGTATTCGGGTCCGCGGTGGTCGACCTTACCGATCGTAGCGAAGACCCTCTGTCGCAGTCCGACGGTTTCGACCCGGTCCGTCACCGGCTGGGCGTCCAGTATGAAGATGACTGCATCCGGCTCGGGCTGACCTGGCGGAAGGATTACCAAACCAACGGCGACGCGCGGAGGGGCAGCAGCTTTCTGTTGACGCTGGCCTTGACCAATTTGGGCCGCTAAGCCCGCGTTCAGTTTGAGTGGGGCATCCGGCGCGGTAGGCCGCACGGTAAGCGCGCCGACGCGTTTGAGGTGACGGATCATCGTGAAGAATCGAATTTTAATGGCGAGCGGCATGGCCCGCGTCCTGACGTGCGCAGCGCTGGCAGCGCTGGCGACAAGCGGCATCGCGCAAACTGTTCCAGACCAGGCCGACGCTCCCGCAACCAACCTCGACATTCCGCAGAACCTGCAGATATTCGGCAAGTTCGATCCTAATGTTCGCAAGCCGACCGCGATCGTGAACGGCACGGTGATCACGGGCACTGATGTCGATCAGCGGGTCGCGCTGGTCGCGGTGGCGAATAATGTCCCCGATATCACCTCTGAGGAACGGCAACGCCTGAAGGTCCAGGTGCTGCGCCAGTTGATCGACGAGACGCTCGAGATTCAAGAAGCCAAGGCAGCTGAGATCACGATAACCCCCGGAGAGATTGCGCAAAGCTACGCAGGCGTCGCGCGCAAGTTCAACCGCACCGTACCGGAAATGGCCAAGTTCCTCCGCGCGAGCGGGTCGTCCGATCGGTCGCTCAAGCGTCAGATCGAGGGCGAGCTCGCCTGGCAGCGTTATCTGCGCAAAAGAGTCAATCCGTACGTCAACGTCGGCGACGAGGAGGTCAACGCGATCATCGACCGGCTGCAACAGGCGAAGGGTACCGAAGAATATAACCTCCACGAACTGTATCTCGCTGCGAGCGACGCCAACCGCCAGCAAAAATTCGATACCGCGCGGCAGATCATTCAGGATCTGCAAAAGGGACAACAGCCCTTCGAGGCGCTGGCACGGCAATATTCGGAGGCGTCGACCAAGTCGGTTGGCGGCGATCTGGGTTGGGTCCGTCTTGCGACGTTGCCTCAGCAACTGGCGGATGCCGCGCAGCAGATGCAGGTCGGGCAGGTCGTCGGGCCGGTCGAAACCGCGGGCGGCTTTTCGATCCTGTACCTGACCGACAAGCGCCAGGTGCTGACCGCCGATGCCCGCGACGCGAAACTCAACCTGAAGCAGCTGACGATCCGCTTTCCCGCGGGCACCTCGCAAGCCGATGCGTCGGCGCGGGCGGCGGAGTTCGCCAAGACCGTGCAGACGATCCAGGGCTGCGGCAGCGTCGAAAAGATTGCCGCGACGATCAACGCCGAAGTGGTCGACAACGACACCGTGCGAATCCGCGACCTGCCGCCGCCACTCCAGGAAATTCTGCTCAAGATGCAGGTCGGCCAGGCAACACCGCCGTTCGGGTCCGCCGCGGAGGGCGTCCGCGCATTGGTGTTGTGCGGCCGCGACGATCCACGCGGCGGCGAAGCGCCCCGCCCGGATCAGATCAAGGACCAGCTCGAACAGCAGCGGGTGAACCTGCGCGCGCAGGGCAAGCTGCGCGATCTGAGGCGTGACGCCGTCATCGAGTATCGCTGAGGATCGCGCGATGACGGCGCCGATTGCGATCTCGATGGGGGACCCAGCGGGAATCGGGCCGGAGATCATCGCCAAGACCTGGGCAGCACGCACCGCGTCCGCAATTCCGGTGTTCTTCGCGGTTGGTGACGAGCGCGCGATCCGGAGAGTTTGGGATGGGCCGATCCGGTCGATCGACGATCCGGCGCAGGCCCATGCCACGTTCGGCGACGCGCTGCCGATCATGTCGGTCGAGGATGGCGGATCGATCGTCCCCGGCCAACCCGATACCGAGGGCGCCCGTTGCGCGCTTCATTCGCTGGAGCTTGCCGCGGGGCTGGCCCGATCGGGCACCGCGCGCGCGCTGGTGACCGGGCCGGTATCGAAGGCGCAGCTCTACGGGATCGGGTTCACCTATCCCGGCCAGACCGAATTCGTTGCCGAGCGGTGCGGGATCGCGGGCGAGAACGCGGTGATGATGCTCGCCGGGCCGGGGTTGCGGGTGGTGCCGATCACGACGCACATCCCACTCGCGGCGGTGCCGTCCGCGCTGTCGATCGACCTCGTCGTCGCCAAGGGTCGTGCGACCGCGCGCGGGCTGCTGCGCAATTTCGGGATCGCCCACCCGCGGATCGTGTTTGCCGGGCTGAACCCGCATGCCGGCGAAGGCGGTGCGCTGGGGCGCGAGGAGATCGACATCCTGATGCCCGCGATCGAGCAGTTGCGCAGCGACGGGATCGACGCCGACGGGCCGTTCGCCGCCGACACATTGTTCCACCCGCGCGCGCGGGCGCGGTACGATGCGGCGCTGTGCTGCTATCACGATCAGGCGCTGGTGCCGCTCAAGACGCTGTATTTCGACGAGGGGGTCAACATCACGCTCGGGCTGCCGATCGTGCGTACCTCGCCCGATCACGGCACCGCGTTCGCGATCGCGGGCCAGGACCGTGCGGAGCCCGGCGCGATGATCGCGGCGGTGCAGATGGCCGCCGCCGCCGCCGACCAGCGCGCGCGCGATGCCTGCTGCTGATCGTCCGACGACCCCGGCGCTGCCGCCGTTGCGTGAGGTCATCGCGCGGCACGGCCTGGCCGCGAGCAAGGCGCTGGGTCAGAATTTCCTGTTCGACGGCCAGTTGCTCGCCCGCATCGCAGCGATCCCCGGGGATCTGAAGGACGCTGAGGTCCTCGAGATCGGCCCCGGCCCCGGCGGCTTGACCCGCGCGCTACTGGCGACGGGTGCGCAGGTCGTCGCGATCGAACGTGATCGGCGCTGCATCCCCGCGCTTGCCGAGCTGGCCGACGCCTATCCGGGCAAGCTGACCGTGATCGAAGGGGACGCGATGCTGATCGACGCGCCGTCGCTGTTTGCGGGCAAGCCACAGATCGTCGCCAACCTGCCGTATAATATCGGGACCGCGCTGCTGGTCGGCTGGCTGACGACCGCGTGGCCGCCGTGGTGGGCGTCGCTGACGTTGATGTTCCAGAAGGAAGTTGCCGAGCGGATCGTCGCGGCGCCGGGGACCGATCACTACGGGCGGCTCGCGGTGCTCAGCCAGTGGCGCAGCGCGGCGCGGATCGCGATGCCGGTCCACCGGTCGGCGTTCACCCCACCGCCCAAGGTGATGTCGGCGGTGGTCCACATCACCGCGACCGATGCGCCCGCGGGCGTCGAGATCGCGGTGCTCGAGCGCGTCACCGCGGCGGCGTTCGGGCAGCGGCGCAAGATGCTGCGCCAGAGCCTGAAGCCGATGCCGGGCGCGCTCGCCGCGCTCGATACGCTGGGGATCGACCCGACCCGGCGCGCCGAAACGCTGTCGGTCGCCGAATTCGTCGGGATCGCGCGGGCGCTGAGTTGATCAGGTCGACCAGACCCACCGTTCGCCCTGAGCTTGTCGAAGGGCCTGAGTCTCACCGTGCTTCGACAGGCTCAGCACGAACGGCTGGGTAGCGCCCGCGCGCTATTCCTGGGTCGTCGGGGTAGCGGTCGGCGAGGCGGGCTTGGTATCCGCCTGCGCGGTCGTGATCGGTGGCCCCTTGGCAATCACCGCGGCGAGTTCGGTCGACGCGGGGCATGCCGATTTGCACAATGCCTTGATCTTCGCGAGATTTTCGCGCGCCGCGGTGACCGCGCCCTTTTGCACCATCGCCGCGCCCTGTTCGCGCAGCGTGACGACGTCGTTGGGTTCGAGCAGCAGCGCTTCGCGATACAGCCGGATCGCCTTGCCCGGCAGGTCGCGCGCGTCGGCGACCTCGGCCAGCGTCACGAACGCGGCGCGGTTGCGCGGATCGACCGCCAGCGCAGTCTCGATCAGGTCGGTCGCGCGATCGAGATTGCCCGCAGCGCGCGCCGCCTTGCCCTCGGCGAGCAGTTGTAGCGACTGCGGCGCGATCTGGTCGTCGGGCTTCTGCCCGCTGAGCGAGGTCGTCACGCAGACGATGGCCAGCGCGGACGCGATGGTGACGGACGATATACGCATGAGCGTCTCCAGCAAGGGCACGGGTCGACGATCTATCACGGCGCACGCAGCCTAGCGACAAAAAATCCGTCGGTGCCATGGGCGGCGGGATCGAGGCGCAGCCCCTCCCCGCGCGCGCTGCCCGCGGGCAACGACAACGGCTCGGCATGCCATTTACGATGCTTTTTCAGGAACGCGGTGACCCGATCCGCGCCCTCGGCATCGAGCAGCGAACAGACGATATAGACGATCGCCCCGCCGGGCTTCACGAGCGCGGCGGCGAGGTCGAGGATATGCGCCTGCGTCGCCTGGAGCCGATCGAGCCGCGCCTGGTTGAGCCGCCAGCGCGCCTCCGGATTGCGCCGCCAGGTGCCGGTGCCCGAACACGGCGCATCGACCAGCACGCTGTCGGCGGTACCGCGCCAGTCGGCGAGCATCGTCGCCTCCTCGCCCGGATCGAGCAGACGCGATTCGATGATCGCGGCGCCCGCGCGTTCGGCGCGGGGGGCGAGCCGCTGGAGCCGCATCCGATCGGTGTCGCAGGCGAGGATCTTGCCGTCGTTTTTCATCGCCGCAGCGATCGCGAGCGTCTTGCCCCCTGCCCCCGCGCACAGATCGACGATGCGCTGGCCGGGCTGCGCGGCGATCGCGAGGCCGACGAGCTGCGACCCTTCGTCCTGCACCTCGATCGCGCCGCCCTGGAAGAGCGGGAGCTGGTCGACGTTGGTGCCCGATGGCAGGCGGATGCCGTCGGGCGCGTGCGGGGTCGGCTGCGCCTCGGGCAGCGCGGCGAGCACGTCGTCGCGCGCGGCGATCAGCGTGTTGACCCGGCAATCGAG
>JALYTW010000050.1 GCA_030854075.1 Pseudomonadota bacterium | reverse complement strand
TTCTCGTAGGGGTCACCAGCGTCAAGTCAGAATTTGTAGAATTCTGCGCTTTTTGTGAAGTGGCGGAAACGGCGCTCACATCTGGTCCCACGCAACGCTTCGGCTCTCATGAGCCATATTTGGTTCGCTGTGAGCGATTTGACGGCAATGCTTGTGCGGGGGAATTGGCGGGGTTGTTTCAAAATGCGGGCTTTCTGAGCCGACTAGACTCAATAGCGGTCGCTCAGCATCGCTCGCCCCCCTCCCGAGACTGGACCCTCGCTCATATCGAGGCAGAACGATACGACATTGGCCGAGATCCCATCAAGCAGCATTCCGCGACGGCAAATCGAGAAACAAGGGGAGCTCGCCCGCAGGCATCGGCTTGCCGATGAAATAGCCCTGCGCCATGTCGCACCCGATGCTGCGAAGGAAGCCGAGCGCGTCTGCGTCCTCGATTCCCTCGGCGACGACCTTGAGCCCCAGCGCGTGCGCCATCTCCACGGTCGAGCGCACCATGACCGCATCCCCGCGATTACGGTGAGCGTGCTGGACGAATAAACGGTCGATCTTCAGTTCCGATAGCGGCAATTGCTTCAGATAAGCCAGCGTTGACTGCCCAGTGCCGTAATCGTCCATGGAGATCGCGATACCGAGGCCGCGATAGGTTTCCAATGTCGCCAACGCCGCCTCCGGATCGGCGATCGCTGCCGATTCGGTGACTTCGAAGACGATGCGGCAGGGAGCGACGATGTTCTGCGCCAGCAGCGCGCGAACCGCGTCGGTAAAAGAGCAGCGCGTGAGCAGCTTGGCCGAAATGTTCACCGCCGCGGTCAGGTCATGACCATGCACCTGCCATGCCGCCACATCGCGCATGGTTTGCTCAAGGACGAACAGCGTCAGCGGCGCGATGCGATCGGTCTGTTCGGCCAGCGGGATGAAGTGATCCGGCCCGATGAACCCCCGCGTCGGGTGCCGCCAGCGAACGAGCGCCTCGACGCTCGCGATGCGGTCGGTCGCCAGCGAAAGCTTGGGCTGGTAATAGACGACGATCTCGCCCGCCGCGATGGCGTCGTCGAGTTCGCCCATCAGCGACACCTCGCGCTCCATCTGCGCGCGATCGGTTGCGGCATGGGTCCAGAACACGCCGAGCCGCGCCGCATTCTCCGCCGCGGTCACCGCGTCGATCAGCGAGGCGTCGATCCGGCTGCCGTCGCCATCGTCGATGCCCACCGTCAGCGTGACGTCGACGCGGCGGCCCTGCACCTCGATCGGGCGCAGCATCACCGTCCGCAGCGCGTCCAGCGTTGCCGACAGATCGGCCTCCGGGGTGACTCGCCACGCCAGGCAGCGATCGTCGATCCGGTACACGATGCCGTCGGCACAGGTGAGTTTCAGGCGTTCGGCGGTGCGTAACACCGCATCGGCGAGCGACGCGGTGCCGAGGACGCCGGCCAGCGCGTCGAAATTGCCGATCCGCGCGACCGCCAGGGTGACTGCATCCTCGTTCGCCAGCGTCGCGCTCGCGGCATGGCGGTTGGGGAGCTGGGTCGTCTCGTCGGTGACGCGCTGGCGGCGGAAGAGCGAGGCGATGATGTGACGACCGCGATAGCCCGCGGCCACCGCGATCATGATTAGCGCGGGTGACAGCGGATGCATCTGGCCCATCGCCTGCGCACCGATCGCCAGCCCGACCGCGACCGCGGCACCGACCACCGACGCGACCACCAGCCCGATCGCGCTTGCGACGCGTCCGATCGCGAACGCGGCCAGGAAGCCGACCAGCAGCGCGAGCACCGGCGATAGCGCGACCGGCACGCCGCGCAGCAAGGTTTCCGCGGCCAGGGCCTGGACCACGACGCCGGGCAGCACGCCCCAGCGCGGCGTGGCATAGCGATCACCCATCTCGATCGCGGTCGCGCCGATCACGACGTCGCGTCCGGCGATGGTCCTGGGGTCGAAATGCCCGTCGCGGATCGCGACGAAGCTCGATCGTGGGATCGTGTCGGGATCGATCCCGAAATCGATCGGAAAGCCGATGTCGGCGCGTCCCGAGCGATGCGCCATCAGCGCCGACAGCGATGGCCGTGGCGTACCGCCGTTCATCGTGCCCAGTGGCGCCCGACGCAGGACGCCGTCGGCGTCGGGCGCCATGCTGACGCTGGCGAGCATCGCGTGATCGCGAAACATGGGGAGCGGAAACGCATCGATCGTCCGCCGATCGCTCGCGGTGCCTTGTTGCCCAAAGGTCGGCAATGCCACCTTGCCCCCCGCCGCGGCGATCGACTTGGCGAACGCCTGGTCCCCCACGGCGTCCGCCGCCGACGAGAAATCGACATCGAACACGACCGATGCGGCGCCTGCCGCGATCAGCTTATCGACGGCTTGGGCGTAATTGGCGCGGGACCAGGGCCAGTGCTTGATCACGCCGGTGCTGGCCGCATCCATCTCGACGATGTGGATGCGGCCGCTCGCGACCTTGCCCAGCACCGCGAACCGCGACGGGTCGACGACCCGGTCCATGACGGTGCTGATGCCGATCTGCCATGCGAGCAGCGCGACGACCAGCGCCGCGCAGGCCAAGCCAAGTCCCTCGGGTCGATATTTGGCGTTCACGATTCGGCGGCTCCGGTACCTGTCCGCCGCCGATCGTGTCAGATGTTCTTCAACATTTGGTTATCTGCGGCAACGACGGGAACGACGAGCGCGTCCTTGTTTCTGCCGTTGTCCTTGCCATCGTTACCTTTGCCATTGTCCTTGTCGCCCGGGTCGTCCTTGCCGCCCTTGTCTTTGTCGCCCTTGTCTTTGTCACCCTTGTCTTTGTCACCCTTGTCGTCATTTCCGTTACCCTTGCCGTCATCGCCGGGTGGCGTCGTCGCGGGGGGGGCGGTCACCGGTGGCACGACAACCGGCGGTGGCGTTACCGGCGGCGTCACGACCGGTGGCGCGGGTGGAGGCGTCACGGGCGGCGGCGGTGGCGTGACCGGCGGAGTCACGACCGGAGGCGTCACGGGCGGTGGCGGTGGCGTGACCGGCGGAGTCACGACC
>JALYTW010000044.1 GCA_030854075.1 Pseudomonadota bacterium | reverse complement strand
TCGTCGCGCTGCGCGACGACGACCCGCGCACCGACGGTTCAGGGTTCGCGCGACTCGCGGCGGCGGGGATCGCGACGGTCGTCGGTGTCCGCGCAGCGGACGCGGCGCGATCGATGGCGGGGTTTCTGACCCGTCGCCGCCTCGGTCGCCCGCACGTCACCCTGAAACTCGCTACCAGCCTCGACGGCTGTATCGCGCTGACGGATGGCACCAGCCGCTGGATCACCGGCCCCGAAGCGCGCGCCCACGCGCACCTCGAACGCGCGCGGCATGAGGCGATTCTGGTGGGGCGCAGGACGTGGGAGGCGGATGACCCGGCGCTCGACGTGCGGCTGGCGGGGCTGGAGTCGCGGTCGCCGTTGCGCGTTGTCCTCACCACCCGGCCGTTCGTTTCGAGCGCCGTCGAGAAACCGGCCACCAGCACGATCCAACCGCTACTCGACGACGCTCGAAGTGAACGGGGGCCGGGGTGGCATGCAATCGGTTCACCCGCCGCCATCGCCGACCTCCCCGGCGACCACGTCCTCGTCGAGGGCGGTGCGGCCACCGCCGCAGCCTTCCTTAGCGCCAATCTCGTCGATCGCCTGCTGCTCTATCGCGCCCCGATCCTGATCGGCGGGGGGACGGCGGCGCTCGGCAACATCGGCCTCAGCGATCTCGCCGCCGCGCACGGCCGCTGGCGACTCCACGATTCGCGCCAGCTTGGCAGCGACCGGGTCGAGGTCTACGAAGCCGCCTGATGTTCACCGGAATCATCTCGGATATCGGCTTGATCGAGCGCGTCGGACAGCATGGTGACATGCGCGTCGTCGTGACGACCGCGTACGACACTGCCACCGTCGATCTCGGCGCGTCGATCGCGTGCTCGGGGGTCTGCCTCACCGTCGTGGATAAAGGGCCGAATTGGTTCGCGGTCGACGTCTCGGGCGAAACGGTCGGGTGCACCGCGCAGGGGCGGTGGACGCAGGGCAAGCGCCTCAACCTCGAACGCGCGATGAAATTGGGCGACGAGCTCGGCGGGCACATCGTCACCGGGCATGTCGACGGCATCGCCGAGGTGATCGAGGTCGCCGCCGATGGCGATTCGAAGCGGATCGGGTTTAGCGTGTCCCGCGACATTGCCCCCTTCCTCGCCACCAAGGGCTCGGTCACGCTCGACGGGGTGTCGCTGACCGTCAACAGCGTCGACGACGACGCCGACGCATCGCGGTTCAGCGTCAATATCATCCCGCATACCCAGGCGATGACGACGCTGGGCGCGCTGGAAGCAGGGCAAGCGGTCAATATCGAGATCGACGTCCTCGCCCGCTACCTCCAACGGATGGAGCATTATCGTGCAAAATAAGCCCGAACTCGCGCGGCTCCGCCACGGCTTCCTGTCCTCCCCCGAGGAACTGATCGACGAGGCACGCAACGGCCGCATCTTCATTCTGGTCGACGACGAGGATCGCGAGAACGAGGGCGACCTGGTCGTCCCCGCGCAGATGGCGACGCCCGAAAAGATCAACTTCATGGCCAAGCACGGCCGCGGGCTGATCTGCCTCGCGCTGACCAAGCAGCGCGTCGACGAACTCGGGCTCGAATTGATGAGCCGCCACAACGGCACCCGCTACGAAACTGCATTCACCACCTCGATCGAGGCGCGCGACGGGGTCACTACCGGGATCAGCGCCGCCGATCGCGCGCGCACCGTCTCGGTCGCGATCGACGCGTCGAAATCGAAGGACGAGATCGTTACCCCGGGCCACGTCTTCCCGCTGGTCGCGCGCGACGGCGGTGTCCTCGTTCGCACCGGGCATACCGAAGCCGCGGTCGATGTCGCTCGCCTCGCCGGATTGAACCCCTCGGGCGTGATCTGCGAGATCATGAACGAGGACGGCACGATGGCGCGCCTCGACGATCTCGTCACCTTCGCGCAGTTTCACAATCTCAAGATCGGCACGATCCGCGATCTGATCGCCTATCGCCGCCGCCACGATCACCTCGTCGAAAAGCGCGCCGAGGCGAAGTTCACCAGCCGCTGGGGCGGCGAGTGGACCGCGCTCACCTACTGGAACAAGGCGACCGGCACCGAACAGATCGCGCTGGTCAAGGGCAAGGTCGATCCCGCCACGCCGACGCTGGTCCGGATGCACGCGCTGTCGACCTTCGCCGATGTGTTCGGCGAGGACAGCGAACGCGCCAGCTTGCTCCAGCGCTCGATGGAAATCATCGGCGAGGAAGGCGCGGGCGTCATCGTCGTCATCAACAAACAGCGCTCCGACGCCTTCACCGTCGCGCTGAAGATGAAGACCGGCACGCTGCCAAAGGCGGATATGGAGGAATTGCGCGATTACGGCGTCGGCGCGATGATCCTCACCGAACTCGGGGTCGAGGAGATGGTGCTGCTCACCAACACGCATCACACGCTCGTCGGGCTCGACGGCTACGGCCTCTCGATCGTCGGCGAACGCGCGATCGACGTCGACTGACCTCCGTCACCCCGGCCTTTGAGCCGGGGTCCCGCTTATTTGATGACAGCGGGACCCCGGGTCGAGCCCGGGGTGACGCCGCAAGGAATATAGATGGCCCACCTCCTCATCATCGAAGCCCGCTTCTACGATCACCTCAACGACATGCTCGTTGCCGGCGCGCGCGCCGCGATCGAAGCGGCGGGGCACACGCATGAGACGATCACCGTCCCTGGCGCGCTCGAAATCCCCGGCGCCATCGCGCTCGGCATCGGCACCGACCGCTACGACGCCTATGTCGCGCTCGGCGTCGTCATCCGCGGCGAAACCTATCATTTCGAGATCGTCGCGGGCGAAAGCGCGCGCGGGATCATGGCGCTCACCCTCGACGGCATCGCGATCGGCAACGGCATTTTGACCACCGAAAACGAAGCCCAGGCGATCGCGCGCGCCGACCCCGCGCAGCTCGACAAGGGCGGCGGCGCGGCCAACGCCGCACTCGCGATGCTCGCACTGCGGGAAACGCTGGGCTGATGATCACGGTTGAGGCGCTCGACCTTTCGCCAACCATCGCGCCCGTCTCATGATCAACGTCCCGCCGCCCCGTTATCGCATCATCGAGCGCGGGCGGCGGCTCGAGGTGATCGACACCCACGCAGAACGCCGCGATGTTCCGCCGCCGCCGCGATCGATGCTCGCGGCGCGCACGTCGCCGCCTGCCTCGCGCCCACTCGAGGGTGAACCGGTCACCAAGCTCGTCATCGGCTGGAGCGCTCTGGTCGCCGCGGCGACTATCGGCGTGGTCGTCTTCGCTACCGCCGGCGTCGCGGGCCTTATTGCGCTCGGGGTAATCGGAACGCCGCTGTATCGGCGCGGGAAGCCGACGATCGACCGTTGGCTCGCGTCGCTGAGATGACTCGACCGGGCACCGATCGGCTCCATATTCTCACCGGAGGACCCGGCTCGGGCAAATCGACCCTCATCGCCGCACTCGCCGCCGCCGGGGTCGCGACCAGCGCGGAGGTCGGCCGGGAGATCATCCGCGAGCAGGTTGCGGCGGGAGGACGCGCCCTGCCCTGGGACGACGAATGCGCGTTCGCCGACCTGATGATCGAACGAGAGATCGCCGCGCGCGACGCGGCACTGGCGGCCGGTGCCACCACCGTGCTTGATCGCGGCATCCCCGACGTGATCGGCTTTCTGCGGGTGTCGGGACACCCGGTCCCCGCTGCTATCGATGCCGCCGCGCGCACCCTCCGCTATAATCCGCGAGTCTTCATCGCGCCGTTTTGGGCGGCGATCTACACCGCCGATACCGAACGCAAGCAGACCCCCGCGGTCGCCGCCGCGACCCAATCTATCATGGTCGGTACCTATGCCGACTACGGCTATTCGTTGGTCGAACTGCCGTGCATTCCGGTCACGGGACGGGTCGGCTTCGTGATGGACCACCTCTGAACCCTGCACCGCCGTGATGCGTTGAGACTCCGAACGAAGGAGAAGAACATGCCCCATCAGCAACCCAACAAACCCGGTGCCGATTTCAAGCCCGACGGCTCGACCCGCGCCCCGGGGGACGAACAGGCGGTCGAGAATCAGGCGACCGTCACCCCCGACGATTATCCGGACGGCAGCGGCGGCAAGCCCAATTACAAGGATCGCGACAAGGTTTGATTTGGGAACCCGGGCGTGATCCGAAGTTGGGGCGTGATCGGAAGTCGGAGCGTGACAGATCGGGGCGTGAACGGGGCAGCACGGTCAGCTACGGCGAGATTGTTCCGGGTCGGTGAAGTGGCGCGCCCGCCTGAACGCCTGCAGCCTCTCGATAATTACTGTCCTACACCGCGCCGTTATGCTCGAATGCGGGCATGTCGATCCGCGCTTCCGCCCGCCCTGTCCGCCTGACCTCCACCCGGTCGGGGGGTAGCGCGAAAACACCCCGTTCCGTGTCAATGTCGTCAATGTTGGTCCCGCTTCTCGCCCCGCTCCTTACTACGTTTCTCGCGCCCGTGGCGGCGTTAGCGCAGACCGCGACACCCGCCGCGATCGATACCCGAATCGACCGCCTCCTTACCCGTACGCCGATCATCGACGGGCACAACGACCTCGCCTGGGAACTGCGCGACGGGCAGGGCGGCAAGGTCGAGGCGACCGACCTTACCCGCGATACCGATAAACTCCCCCACCCGCTCCAGACCGATATCGCACGACTCCGGCGCGGCCATGTCGGCGCGCAATTTTGGTCGGTGTGGATCCCTGCCGACACGATCGGCCCCCGCGCGGTCGAGATGACGCTGGAGGAAATCGACATCGTCCGCCGTTTCGTCGCCGCCAACCCGACCGCGTTCGCACTCGCCACCAGCGCCGCCGACATCCGCCGGATCGAGAAAGCGGGGCAGATCGCGAGCCTGATCGGGGTCGAGGGCGGGCACCAGATCGACGGCCGCCTCTCGGTGCTGCGTCAGTACAAGGCGCTGGGGGTCGGCTACATGACGCTGACCCACGGCAAGAGCCTCGAATGGGCCGACAGCTCGACCGATGCCCCCAGAACCAATGGCGGCGCAGGCGGCTTGAACGCGTTCGGCAAGCAGGTCGTCGCCGAGATGAACCGTATCGGGATGATCGTCGATGTCAGCCATGTCGCCGATTCGACGATGCGCGATGCGCTCGCCACCTCGGTCGCCCCGGTGATGGCCTCGCACTCGGGCGCGCGCACGATCACCGATGCGCCGCGCAATATCCCCGATGACCTTCTCGCCGCGATCAGCAAGAACGGCGGCGTCGTGATGGTGAATTTCTACCCCGCCTTCCTGTCGAACGCGTGGCGCGCATGGGACAGGCAACGGACCGACTACGCCAGGGCAATGGGGGTCGCCGCCGACGTCTACGGCCCGCGCTCGCCCGCGCCGCTCGCGACCTGGGACGCCGCGCACCCCGAACCGCAGGCCACCGCCCGGGACGTTGCCGACCATATAGACCATGTCGTCGCGGTCGCGGGCCACGACCATGTCGGGATCGGCGGCGATTACGACGGGATCAACGGCACCGGCCCTGCGGGGATGAAGGGGGTCGACGGCTACCCGCTCGTCTTCGCCGAACTCGCGCGACGCGGCTGGACCGACGCCGATCTCGCCAAGCTGTCGAGCGGCAACATCCTGCGCGTCATGGAACGGGTCGAGGCGGTCGCGAAGGCGATGGCGGGCCAACCGCCGATCGACGCCACTGCCCGCTAGCGTTGTAATCCAATCCTCCCCTTGGCGGGGGGTGGTTAAGATAACTTCGATTTGGACGACACTTTCTACCGATTGTGCGGTCGATCAAGGGCCTTGCACGAACAAGTGAGCGGTTCGGTGCTGTTAGCTATTTGAAGATTTGCCGTTTGATGAGATTGCGTGCGAAAACTGGGCAAGTAAACGAGCGGCTTGAAGCGAAATATGGATGTGCTCCAACTGCTCAGCAAACGAACGGCGAAAATCGCACACAGGCACTGCTATCCTTAACACAGCGGACTTGCCAGTTTGGACGATTTTTGCAGTCGTCGGCCAGTCAGGAGTTCGGCGTCCGGAAAGGGCGGCCGCTGTCGTTGATGGAAAGCTTAGGTCAATCTCGCCCGTCAAAACCTTGTGGTATATGTTGACTCCCATAGGAAAATGAGATCCTGTGATAGTGACTACACTGGATTGACTTCCTTTCGGTGTTGGTCGTTTGACGATCAAGTCAGGGTATGTTTGTTGCACAGTATGCCAGTATGCCTCGTGGAACGACGTGACACCGGCATGCGGGATGAGCGTGTAACCCCGACGGCTTTGCTCGATAGCTTCTTTTACGATCGTTTTGCGCCATTCAGCTCGCGGCCCTTCCACCTGTGAAAACCAATCGCGGATGGCTTCATATGGTACACGATGCTGATAGGCGGTGTTCACCGGGATTGCGTCGAGGTAGATTTGCGGAGCGCAGATAACCGTAACAAAATTGTCAAAACGGCCGGCTTCTTTGGATCGTACGCCGCGAAGATGATAACGAATATCTTGAGTAGGCTGCGCAGGAGCAGCAATTTTATTTTCGATCAGGATCGCGATTCGCTCCTCGGCCGAAAGCACCCGCAGTAACAGGTCTGTTTCGCCATCTTGGTCACTAACGGAATGCCAAGCCCCGTCGAAACTTGCATCACCAATCCCGACCTGTTTCGCGAACCAAACTGTGAAAGTCGGTGAGACGTGAAATTCTTCCATAAGTAGGAGATCGACGTCGCGCTCGGCAACTGACTGGAGATAACTGCCGAAATCGAGAGGTTCACCCATAGATCGCTCCTGCCGCGCCGAAATCCAACGGTGTACGACCAGCCCAATCGAAGCAACCCCGGGCCAGCGTCGGCGTTGGACCCTAGGCTTGATGCCGTTCGCTAGTTCAGGCGACGCGTTATCGACCTAGGCGCATATCCTTTTTAACATGGAAAGTGCGTGTCGATGGGATGGCTTCTACCTTTATTAGGAGTCGCACGCACCGAGCGTTCGTCAAGCTCGGGGATATCAGAAACGACCGATCACGAGCGGCTGGGAACGATCGGTGCCCCGATAGATTCATGACGGACAACCAGGACTGCGATTTTGCCCAATCCACCTAGTTTTTCAGCGTCGCTCACCGCCGCGTGGAATGCATCGATGGGGCAGACCAAAGAGACGGCAGGAGCAATTCCTAACGATTGTGGTCGCGCAGTTTGATAGTGACCAGGAAGCGTTTTCGAGCTATCAATGCGGACAAATTTTCGTGCTGCAGTCAACGTCAATCGTCCAATCCGGCTTAGCGAATGTGAATGGTTCTAATCATGGATGTTGTAGATTTATTGCGTAAACTGAAGCGGTATTGATATGGAGCAAGTAGCACTCCGACTACAACAGATCGCGAATGCGATGGACTGCAACAACGTTGACTTTGATGTATTCGCGCGTTCATCGTTTAACAGATATTACTATACACTTTTCCTTATCGTGCGCGAAACGGTTCTCGAGATAAATCCGAGGTGGGACGCAGCGCACTCCGGTGTTCCCGATCTCTTAGAGGGCAATATTTACAGGCAATTACATAATTACCGAGCGTCCTCTGCAAAGAGGCAGGATGCCCAGACTGTAGAGATTTGCTCTAGAGGTCTGTCTGCACTTAGGGCTTTGGCAGAACTTATGCGGGGTGCATATGCGGTGCGTGTATTAGCCGACTACAATCCTCAAATTCGGGTCGTAGTTGAAGCTAACGCCCGATTTGCTCTCGGACCGATTAATATAACCGTAGCGCATGGTTGGCCTGAGCGCGGGCGCACATTGACCAGACAGGTGCAGCGAGCATGGAGGCTTGCCAGTGGAACCTAGTCAAGTGATTGTGGACACGCTGTTGCGTCACGAAATCCCCGTAATTGGGATACCATTCCGTGGAATCGGGGGCGAGGCCTCGTACGTGGCTCACATCGTGGTGAGCCGAGATTCATCTAATCGGCAGCTGCCTTCGCAGAAATCGCTGATACAAGCTCGGCAAACCATTAAAGCGCAAGGATTAAACCTCGAATATATCGTTATCAATCAACGTATGGACAATGTTGAACAAGACTTTCGTGCGGGCATCATGGCATCATTCAGTGATGATGTCCGAAATGTGTTTTTAAACGCGAGAGGGTCGGGCGTCGAAGTTTGGATAGAAACGAAAGCTAATCCTGGGCCACAGGTTCTCCTGGCTTTGGAGAAGTACGTCAATGAACTAGGTAAAGTTAACAGATTTTCGCAAGTCACGGTCCGATCGATGAGCGATGAGCCGATTGCAGCGCCTTTTGAGGGTCTCTCTGTTATACGGCGGCTGTCCCCAGTCATGGCGCCCGAACTGTGTGAGGAGCTCGAGAAGCGCTCTTTCTCCGTGCCATCATTCGATTGGATTGAGAGAAGACTTGATGCATTGCGGAAGGCCGGTCTGGTCACGCTCATCGCAGATCGACGCTACGTGGTTTCATCGGAGGGACTGCACCGTCTCGGTACCAAAAGGGGGCGCGCTAGTGCCGATATTTCTCGCCTTCTTGCCCTTGCGCGAAGAGGCGCATAGGGTACGTCCCGTGGAAGCCTCAGGCGAGGGCATGCATCATGCCCAACGCGCCAAGACCGCGGACAGAAGGACACCGTTGTTTCCGACGACGCTCCTTCGAACCGCCGCCGGAAACAACGGCGCATTATGAAAGTTCTCTTTGCTATATGAGGCTTCCACACCATCTCGTTGCCAATCCGCTTTTCCAATTTAGTGTGGCTGATGAGCTTATATCGAGCCTTGGCGAACGCGCTACGCCGGTGGATATTGACAAGATAAGACGACTTGTTGCTCTTGGATTGCCGCCTCTCATAAATGAGGAAACACTGGCAGCCTTACTAGGTATCAATGTAGGGTTAGTTTGGTCGTTTCTAAATCGACCGGATAAACACTACAGAAAGTTCGAGATACCAAAAGGGCGTGGCTTCCGAAGTATCGTGGCGCCGAAGGTCGGAGTCAAAGTGGTCCAGACGTGGTTAGCTTTTCATCTGTCTCGTATCTACGCTTACCCAGACCATGTTTTTGGATTTGTCCCCGGAAGGTCGCACATTGATGCAGCTATGCGGCATTGTGGCGCAGACTGGGTTTATTCGGTCGATATCCAGGACTTCTTCCCATCTACGTCCCAAGCATCGGTTCAAAGTGCTCTGAACGACGCAGGCTACGATCTCGAAACTGCCAATTTCGTCGCCCGAATGTGCTCGCTAGGGGGCCGCCTTCCCCAGGGCGCGCCGAGCTGTCCGGTACTATCTAACATGTGCTTTGCTTCGCTAGTGCACTGATGCATTCAGGGGATTCACGGTTGGCG
>JALYTW010000035.1 GCA_030854075.1 Pseudomonadota bacterium | reverse complement strand
TTCGGATATCGGATTATCGGCGGCAAGGCCGAGCGCGTCGCGATCAAGACCGCGCTGACGCAGCCTGCCGAACTCGTCTGGGTCCATCTGTCGACCAACGACGAACACGCCCAGGCCTGGCTACGCGACGAGGCGAAGCTGCAGACTTATGTGGTCGACGCGCTGACCGCGGTCGAGACCCGCCCGCGGTGTGAGGCGTTCGACGAGGGCGCGCTGCTGAACTTGCGGGGGCGTGCGCAGGATAGCACGCCGGGCGCGAACGGCGACCTGCTCGCCTCGGTGCGGATCTGGGCGGTGAGCGGCCATGTGTTTTCGGTGACGCGCCAGATGATGATCGCGGTCGAGGAGGTGCAGAAACAGGTCGAGACCGGGGATGTCCACGATCCGGGCGACCTGATCGCCGAATTCGCCGCCTCGATCACCGAGGATCTCGATCCCCACGTCGCCGATCTCGGTGATGAACTCGACGATTGCGAGGAGGCGCTCGACGCCAACCGCGTGTTCGAGTTGCGCCGCAAGGTATCGCGGGTGCGCATCGAATCGATCGGCTATAAACGCTTTCTCGCACCTCAGCGCGCGGCGTTGGAAAAGCTCGCGGCGCTGCCATGCGACTGGCTGCAGGATGACGACCGGCTCCACCTCAATGCCGCTGCCGATCGCGCCGCGCGGATGGCGGAGGAGCTCGAATCGATCCGCGAACGATCCGCGCTGATGCACGAGGCGCTGACCGACCTGCGTGCCGAACAGATCGACACCCGTGGGCTCGTGATCGCGATCGTCGCGATGGTGTTCCTGCCGCTGACGTTCATCACCGGGCTATACGGGATGAATGTGCCGCTGCCTTACCAGCACGCTTCGTGGATGTTTGATGCGATCATGGGCACGTGCGCGGCGATCACCGCGGGGGTGGTGATCTATTTCGTCCGACGCCACTGGTTCCAACGTTAGGATTACGCCGCGCGCGCGGTTCGCCAGGCGGCCGCGATCTCGGACAGGCTGTCGGCGGCGTCGCGAAATGGCGCCGGGTCGCTGCCGATCGAGGCATCGACGATCGCGCGGCGGATGCCACCATAGAACCGAGCGAGGGTTGTCGCGACCGCGGCCCCCTGATCGAAATCCAGCCCCGCTTCGAGCGCGAAGAGGATCGCGGTGGCGCGGGTCACGCGCTCACCCTTCTTGGCATATTGGCGGTGCTCGGTCGCCCAGGCTGCCGCGCGCAGCGCTGCGACAAGCTCCTCGTACAGCAACTGGACCAGCGCGGGACCGTCGGCCTCTGCAGTGCGCCCGACTGCGTCGATCTGGCGATAGGTCGCGTAAGGGTTGCGCGCGAGCGCGGATGCATAGGCCATCAATTACCGCTCTTGTTCCAGGCCTTGATCTGATTATCCAGAAACGACTGGGTCGCCTTGTACGCGCTGATCTTGCTGTTCATGCTGGAGAATTGCTGGGTCAGCCGCTTGGTCAGCTGATCCGATTGATCGGTCAGCGTCGCCTGTTGCCTGGCCAAGACCGACTGCGCCGCGGTGTAGCGGGTCACCGAGGCGCCGAGCCCGAAAATGACGCTGGTCGCAGTCGTCGTGATCTTGTCGAGCTGGACCGACAGCCCGTTCAGGCCCCCGCTGGAAAAGGCGAACATCGCCTCGACCGCATCGGGTGAATCGGTCAACGCCTTGGTGAGCGCGTCGGCGTCGACCTGGAGCGTGCCGTCGCGGTTGGTGCGGACCCCGACCGCCGCGAGCGAATTGGGCACGCCCGCCGCGACGCCGTAGGACAGCGCCTTGGTGCTCAACCCCTGGAGCGAGGTCAGCAGCGCGCGCGCCGCGGTATCGGCGCGCAACAACCCGGACTTGGGATCGGTCTGTTCCTTGATCTGCGCAAGCGCGACATTGTAGGTCTCGACGAAATCGCTGACCGCCTGCTTCAGTGCGGCGCCCGGCGGGGTGCTCGCTAGCGTAATCGGTATCGCCGACACCTGATTGAGCTGGAGCTTCACGCCGTCGATCAGGTCGCTGACGGTGTTGCCGGCGCGTTCGACCTGGATGCCATCGACGGTCAGCTTGGCGTTGAGCGCGCTGCTGGTGATGCTGGTGCCGGTCGCGGTCGGGCCACTGTCGAATTGCGCGAGTGTCGCGGACGGATCGCTGGTCGCGGTCAGTGTGAACCCTTCGTTGGTGCCGGTCGCGCCCTTCAACGACAGATATGCGCCGCCGTTGCCATCGGTGATCACGGTAGCGGTGACGCCAGCCTTTTTGGCGTTGATCGCGGTGGCGATGTCGTCGAGGCTGGCGCTGGTAACGTCGACCGTCAGCGATCTGGCGGGATCGGCGGCGAACCCCGTCATCGTTGTGCCATCGGCGCTATAGCTTGCCTGGCCGAAAGCGAGCGTGAACGTGCCCGAACCGATCGGCGCGGTGCGATCCGCGATCGCGGTGGTGGTCCGCACGCTCTGCGCGCTGGCGAGCCGATCGACGGTGATCGTGCGCGACAGCCCGGAGAGTTTGGCCCCCGGCAGCGCGGTCGCGCCCAGCGCGGTAGCGTTCGAACTGGTCGGCTGAGTGGTAAGCGACCCACTCTTGACCAGCGTCGCGAGCGCGGTGGAAAAACCGGACATCGTGCTCTTGAGCGTGCCCGCCGCCGAGACCTGGGTCGTCAGCGTGTCCGCCCTTGCCGTCAGCGCCGCGGTCTTCTGCGCGAACTGTGCCTGAACGAGTGACGTGACAAGGCTGGCGGTATCGACCCCGGAGCCGGTGTTGAGCGAGGTCAGCAGCGACTGGGTCGCCGACGTGACGACGCTGCTGGTGCTGGTCGGTCCGGTCGTCGTGGGCATCAGGCAATCTCCGCGCGTACCAGCCTAAACGGCCATCAGCCTGCAAGCTTTAGGAAAGTTTCGCGCCGTGTTCGTCGAAGCGCGCGCCGGTAGGCACCTCGACCAACGGCTGGATTCCGCCCGCGCGCTGGTTGAGCCCGAAGACGAACGCGAGCACGGTTGCGATCGCGAGATACAGATCGTCGCGCACCTCCTGCCCCTCGCGACTGGTGAAATAGACCGCGCGGGCGAGCAGGGGGTATTCGAGCATCGGAACGCTCGCCCCCCCGGCCAGTTCGCGGATAGCCATCGCGACCGCGCCCCGTCCCCGTGCGACCACGACCGGCACCTGATCGCGCCCGCGATCATAGCGCAGAGCGACCGCGAAATGGGTGGGATTGGTAAGGACGACATGCGCCTCGGTGACCGCCTTGCGCAGGCCACGGTTCGCCATCGCGCGTTGCATCTGGCGTTGATGACCCTTGGCCTCGGGCGAACCCTCGGTCTCTTTATGCTCGTCCTTGATCTCCTGCTTCGACATCCGCAGTTTCGCGAGCAACTGGATGATCTGGAGCGGCACGTCGATCATCGCGATCGCGACCAGCCCCAACGCCATCGCCATCATGATGCCGAAGAAGGTGCCGTCTAGGGTCCCGAGCGCACCGCCGAGATCGGTCGAACTGAGCCCGATCGTCACATGCGATGCCTGCCAGAGCATATACGCGCCGATCGTCCCGAGCAGGATGACCTTAAGCAGCGACTTGCCGAGCTCGATCCAGCCATGCGAGCCGAAGATGCGCTTGAGACCGGACGCGGGGTTGATGCGGTTCGCCTTGGGGGCGAGCAGTGACCCGTTGAACCCCAGATTGCCGAGCCCCGCCGAGCTCCCGACGGTCGCAATCACGCTGATCGCGAACAGACTGGCGAGCGAGGGCAGCAATTTCCACCCCCCCTCGGCGAGCGCGCGCCATGGCGAGAAATCCTCGACATCGCCGCGCCCGAAGGTGAAGCTCGACGCCATCAGCGCCTTGCACGCGGCGAGCAGCGCGGGCCCGAACACCATCAGCCACCCGACGCCTGCGAGGACGACCAGCGCGGTCGCGAAATCCTTGGAGCGAAGGACCTGGCCGTCGTCGCTCGCCTTTTGCTTGCGCTTGGCGGTTGGGGCTTCGGTCTTTTCGCCGAACTCGTCCGCCATCAGCCGAACACCAGCGATTGCACCGCGGCAAGGCTCTCGCGGATGATGACGAGCATATAATCGCCCATCGCGGGGAAGGCGATCGCGAGCGCGACGACGCCCACCGCGAGGCTGGCGGGAAGGCCGATCGCGAACAGGTTGAGCGCGGGAGCGGCGCGGCTCAGCATCCCGACGATGAGGTTGAGGCAGAGCAGCAGAAAGCCGACCGGCAACGCGAGCAACAGCCCGGCCAGGAAGGCGTAACCGCCGAAGAACGCGATATCGCGCAGTCGGCTGGCGTCTAGCCATGTTCCCGGGGGCATGACGTCATAGCTTTTGACGAGCATCTCGACGAGCACCAGATGACCGTCGACCGACAGGAACAGCAGGGTGAGCATGATCGACATGAACTGGCCGAGCGCGGGGCTCGATTTGCCGTTCTGCGGGTCGATCGACGAGGCGAACCCGATCCCCATCGATCCCCCGATAATCTCGGATGCGATCAGCGGCGCGGAAAACGCGACCTGGAGGATGAAGCCCATCGCGAGCCCGACCAGCGCTTCGGCGGCGACCGACAGAAAGGTCGCAACCGCGAAGATCTGCGCCGGGGGGGTGATCGGATGCGCGGCGAGCACGAGGAGGCCGATCGCGCCTGACAGCGATACCCGCACCGGCAGTGGGATCGACACCGCGCCGAACACCGGCGCGACCACGAACGCCGCGCCGATCCGCACCATGACGAAGACCAGCGCCCACAGCTGCGGCTCGATCGCGAGGCCGAAGCCCAGCATTATTTCACCAGATCGGGAATGCGTTCGAACATGCCGATCGTGAAATCGGTGAGCAAGCCCATGATCAGCCCGCCGAAGATCATCAGCGCGACCGCGACGACGATCAGCTTGGGGACGAAGCTGAGCGTCTGTTCGTTGATCGAGGTCGCGGCCTGGACCATGCCCAGGATCAACCCCGCGAGCAGCGCCGGGATCAGGATCGGCGCTGCGGCGAGCGCGAGCACCCACATCGTCTGGTTGGCGATGGTGAGGAAATAATCGGCGTCCATGTCAGATATGATTCCCGAACCCGTTCGTGCTGAGCTTGTCGAAGCACCTGCAACCAAGCGAAACATGGGGGACACGTCCTTCAACGAGCTGAGGACGAACGGAGCAGGGTGTGGTCACTGTTATGTCGCGAAGCTGTTGGCGAGGCTGCCCATCGTCAGCGCCCAGCCGTCGACCAGGACGAACAGCAGGAGCTTGAACGGGAGCGAGATGATCGTCGGCGACAGCATCATCATGCCCAGGCTCATCAGCACCGTCGCGACGACCAGGTCGATGACGATGAACGGCAGGAAGACGAGGAAACCGATCTGGAACGCGGTTTTGAGTTCGCTCGTGACGAAGGCGGGCAGCAGCACCGAAAAGGGGATCTCCTTGGCGCTCTGGTACGGCCCCGACTTCGCGAGCTGCGCGAACATCGTTAGGTCTTTCTTGCGGGTCTGCTTGGTCATGAAATCGTGGAGCGGCGCGCCCGCGGCCTGGATCATCTGCGTCCCCGCGATCTGGCCCGCGGCATAGGGCTGGATCGCCTGGGTGTTCATCTGGTTGATCGTCGGCGCCATCACGAACAGCGACAGGAACAACGCGAGCCCGATCAGCACCTGGTTGGGGGGGGTCTGCTGGAGACCCAGCGCCTGGCGGAGCACCGCGAGGACGATGATGATCCGGGTGAAACTGGTCATCATCAGCAGGATGCCCGGCAGGATCGTCAGCAGCCCCATGATGATGAGGACCTGGAGCGACAGCGACAACGGTGCCGACTGACCCTGCGTCTGCCCGCCGAGTTGGCCGAGCGCGCGGTCGACCGCGTCGCCGACGCCGGGGGCGGACGGCGTGATCGGGGCGACCTGCGCAAAGGCAGGAGCTGCGATCAGCAACGCGATGATGATCGCCAGCACAATCAACACGATCGTGTAAATGCTCAAGCCGCGTTGGCGGGTCGATTCTGACTGGGATTTGAAGAGCGCGGGGCCCGAGCCCTTGCGCGTTACCGATACGGTCACTGGATCGATCCCTGCTCGGTCTTGTCGATCAGATTGACGCCGCCGCGACCGACCGACACGAGCAGCCGCTTACCCTCAAAATCGATCACCGCGAGGCGCAGGCCGGGCGAGATCATCATCGTTTCCTTGACCGTGATCAGCCGCGACGAGGGCTTGCCCGGCATCCGTGATTCGAGACGACGCCAGAGATAGAGACTGCCGATCATCAACCCGCAGACGAGCGGGAGCAGGACGACGAGCTTGAGGATATAGGTCCAGAGCATGGATCAGCCCGCGCGCTTGTCGGGATTGACGAGCTCGGTCATGCGCACCCCGAACCGGTCGCCGACGGTCACCACCTCGCCGCGCCCGATCAGCGTGCCATTGACGAACACGTCGAGCAGTTCGTTGGCTTGGCGGTCGAGCTCGATCACCGAGCTTTCGCCGAGCGCGAGAAGTTCGCGCAGCGAGAGCTGGGTCGACCCGATCTCGACGGTGAGCTTGACGTCGACATCCTGCAGCAATCGGAAATTGCCAGCGACCGCATGGTCGGTCGCCGGCGCGGGCGGGAACCCGCTGGTCATGTCGTTCATGCTAGGAATCCTTGGTCGAGATGCGCGAGAGAGGTGAGGCGGATCGCTGCGAAGCCGTTCGACGTGCCGACGGTGCCGCACCCCAGACGATGGTTGCCGACGACGACCGGGACATCGGCGGCGATCGTGATCGGGATGACGTCACCCGGCTTGAGGTCGATCAGCATCTGCAATGGCACCACCGGCTCGGCGAGGACCGAGCGAACCGGGAATTTTACGGTCATGACCGAGCGGGTGAGCCCGGTGCGCCAGACCGGATCGGCCTCGGCCTTGTCGAGCACCTTGCCCATCAGCGTCGCGCCGTGCGGCTTGAGCGCAGGGACCGGATACAGGAGGTCGAGGAAGACGGGCTTGGCGTTCCCGGCGGCAAGCCCGAAGCGAGTGACGACTATCGCATCTTCGACGTCGACGGGTAGCATCGCGGCGTTGATCTCGACGCGGGTCGGCGCGAAGTCGATCCGGGTCAGCGGCTCCCACGCAGTCTTGAGCTGGGCCGCGATCGTGCCGCCGACGCGAACGACCATCGCTTCTGCAGCAGCCGAAAACTCGGTGGGCATTACGGCCGGCGGCGCGCCAGTCCCGCCAAAAAAAATGTCGAGCATTTCGAGCACGAACCGCCCATCGAGCACGCACAGTGCGGTCGCAGGCGCGGCGACACTGTCGGGTGCGGCCATCATCAGCGGCAACCACGCGGTCAACCCGTCGGGGCGTTCGGCGCGATAATCGCTGAAGCGCTGGACGACGAGCGGCTCGGCCCAGGCGCGCACCTCCTGGCGGAGCAGCGGCTCGAACGCGCCGCGCAAGCTGCGCGCGAGCCGCGCGGACAAATGCTGCAGGGTATGAAGGTCGCCGAACGGATTCAGTTTCGTCGTGCCGAGGCCGCCAGCATGCGACGCAGGGCTACGATTGCGCGCCCGGCGATCGTCGTTCGTGGTTGCCTCGGTGTTAACCATGGCGTCACTGAACAACGAAATTGGTAAAGTAGACGTTACTAACGCCCCCGAAGCCCTCTTTTTCCTTGAGCGTCGCATTGATCGCCTTGGCGAGCCGAGCCTGTAATTGGTGCTTGCCCGCGCTGGTGAAAACCTGGTCCTCGGTGGTGTCGCCGAGCGCCATCAGGATCGCGGATCGCACCGCGATATCGTTGGTCTTCAGATGTTCGATGACGGTCTCGTCATAGGGCGTCGATACCGCGACACCGACCTGGATGAAGTGCGCCGATTCCTGCAGGTTCGCGGTAAAGTCCTTGTCCATCGCGTAATAGTTGGACGCAAACTTCTCGCCGCCTGAACCCGCCGGCGTGGTCGCGCCGCCGTGGGCCGCTTGCGCTTCCTCGCCGCCATGGCCGCTTTCGCCGCCTGCGCCCGCGCGCTTCTGTTTGCTCTTGGGGACCAGTTTGGGGCCGGTGTCGGCGGGGGTGGCGTGCGCGCCGATCAACCCCGCGCTTGAGGCGTAGACGCCCGCGCCAACGCCCCCGCCGACGAGCACCAACAGCGCGACGCCGCCGAGCAACAACTTCTTCATCTTGCCCTTTTTCTTGGGCGGGGTCGTCTCGATCACTTCGCTCATCATCGTTTCCTTATTGGGTTAAGCGACCCGGTCCGCATCGGCGGCGTCGGCCGCAGCGGAACTGCCGGTGGAGGCGCGCCGCGGCGCGCTGGGAAGGGGTTGCGGCTGGGGCGTGCGCTGTTGCTGACCGGCTCCGCTACTGCCCGAGCCGAGCGTGCTGCCCGCATCGACGCTGCTGCCCGACAGGCGCAGGCCGCGTGATTCGGCGATGTCGGCGAGTCGCGCTTGCGAATCCTGGAGCAGTGCGCGCGTCGCCGCGTGTTCGGCCTGAAACCGGACCGCGACGGTGTCCCCATCGCGCGTGATCGACACGTCGATCGCGCCGAGCGCGTCGGGGACGAGGCGTATCCTGGTGTCGGCGGCGCTGGCGGTGGCGGCAGCGGCGGTGTCGCGGAGATATTCGATTCGATCGATCATCGCGTGCGGCCAGCGGTCCTGACGCATGTCGAGCGGTGCCTGCTGCGCGCCGCCGGTCGCGGCGATTATGGGGTGCGCGGCGTCGGCAATCGGACGCAGCGTGGCGGGGTCGATCGCGCGATCGTCGCTCGCTGCGCGCTCGCTATGGCGTGCGGCGGCGATTGCGGCACCGAACACCTGGATCGCGGAACCCTGGGTGATCGGCGCGGCGGTTTCACGTTGCGGGGCAGCAGCGAGCTGTTCGTTCGGGATACTGGCGATCGGCGCGGGCGCTTCGGCACGGCCGCCGCTGTGATTAACGACCGCCGCCGTGACGGGGATCGCGGGGTCGCGGGTAGTCATCACGACGACCGCGGGCCGGGCGTCCGGCGCGACCGCCTGCGTGGTGACCCCCGCGCGAGAGGGAGAGCCTGGCTGCACAATGGGCGCCGCGGGGGCGTCTGCTGCTGCGATGTGGGACTGGGCAACGGCAGCGGCCGCAGACCCCGGGCTTGCCGGGGAAGTTGCGGGGAGGCCGGTCGGCAGCGCGATGGCACCCGCCGCACGCGGCGTCGCGGATTGCTCCGCAGGCGGCAGGACGATTGCCGTAGTGGGCTGCGGGGCGGTCTGGGAAATCGGCTGTGGTGTGGGCGAGGTTTCGGCGATCGTCGAGATCGGCGGCGTGGCGGTCGATGCGGGGGGAATGGCGATACCCGCGCTGGGATCGAGCGGTCGCGCAACGAGCATGGCTGCTGGAGCCGGAGTCGCACCGTCAGGGCCGCGGTCGGCGGGATCATCGGCGCTGGGGTGGTTCCCGGATTCAGCATCGGTCCCAGTCTCTTCTGCGGTATCGCCGCGACCGATCGTCGATGCCGTTACAGCCACGGGTACCTGCCGATCTGCCCACGGCGAGCTGGGTTGCGCGATGACCTTGGTCGAGCTTGATGGCGGCGTCGGGGTGGGGAGCGCTGGTTGGCCCGGCGCTGCCGTCGGAACGACGGTAATGACGGGCAAGCGCGATGTGATTGGCAGCTGAAGCGGTTGGCGACCGGCCAGGAGCGGCAAGCCGATGCCGGATGGGGCGTCGATTTGCCGGTCCACGGTTAGCGGCACGCCGCGCGGGGTACCCTCCACCGCAGGTGGTAGGCCAGGATCGACCGCAACCCCGCCCCCCGCTTCGACCAACAGCGCGTCGAACACGGGCGGCGCGTCGGTCGAACCCGTGCCGCTGGCGATCGCAAGCGGGCTGGCGGACATGGTGGCGAAACTGGTCGAAAGCATCATCGGGGTCGATCTCGGTGAATGGTTCACCGATCGATCAGCAAGGATCGTGCCGGTTTCTCCGAAATGTCGGCGCGGCCTCGAGCGCGCGAACCGCCTTTAGCACTTCGTCGGCCTCCACCCGCTCGAGCAGCTTTTCGACCGCGCTCTGGTCGCGGCGGGCCGCGCGGGTCGCTTCGCCCGCGGCGGTCGCCCGATAATCTGCGGCTTCGAGGCGGGCTTGCGCGGCGCTGGCGGACTGGTGGAGCCGATCACGATAATGCGCCGCCGCGGTGAGCGAGAAGCCCGCCGCCGCGGTCGGCGTCGGTGCGATCGCCTCTGCCAGTGCGGTGATCCGCGCGCTGAGCGCAGCCTCGCTCGCGGCGCGGTCGCGCGCTTGTGCCTCGTCGGCGCGGGTGAGGTTCAGCTGAATCGTGCGGACGCGGTGGATCCGGTCGAGCGTCTCGCGGTTGCGCGCCACCCTCAGCCCTCGCCGAAGACGCCGGTGAGCTCGGCGACCGCGTCGGTCAGGCTGACGGTCTCGTCGGCGTCCTGTCGGATGTAGGCCATGATCGCGTCGTGGCACGCGATCGCGGTATCGATCGCGGGGTCCGCGCCGGGGCGATATGCGCCCATCAGCACGAGGTCGCGATTTTCTTCGTAGGTCGCCAGATGGCGGCGCAGCACCCGCGACGCGGCGATATGGTCGGGGCCAACGATATCGGTCATCACCCGGCTGACTGAGGGGCCAATGTCGATCGCGGGATAGACGCCGCGTTCGGCGAGCGCGCGGTTGAGGACGATATGGCCGTCGAGGATCGACCGCGCCGAATCGACGACGGGGTCGTTGCCGTCGTCGCCATCGGCGAGCACTGTATAGATCGCGGTGATCGACCCACCGCTCGACACGCAGGTGCCCGCGCGCTCGATGAGATTGGGCAGCATCGCGATCGCCGACGGCGGATAGCCGCGCGCGCTGGCGGGTTCGCCGAGCGCCAGACCGATTTCGCGTCCGGCATGGGCGACGCGGGTCAGCGAATCCATGATCAGCAGGACTTTCTTGCCCTCGGCGCGAAAGGCTTCGGCGATCGCGGTCGCGCGCAGCGCGCCGCGGATGCGCAGGACGGGGGAATGATTGGCGGGGACCGCGACGACGACCGAGCGCGCGCGCGCTTCGCCCGCGACCTTGGTTTCGAGGAAGTCGGCGACTTCCCTGGAGCGTTCGCCGATCAGCCCGATGACGACGACGTCGGCTTGCGCCGCGCGGACGATCATGCCGAGCAGCACCGACTTGCCGACCCCCGATCCCGCCATGATCCCGACGCGTTGGCCCTGGCCGACGGTCAGGAGTCCGTTGATCGCGCGCACCCCGACATCCATCGGTTCACGGACGCGCCCGCGATCGAGCGGCGACTGGATATGACCCGCCAGCGGCCAGTGGCCTGCGCCGCGGATTGGGCCGAGTCCGTCGATCGGCTTGCCCGCGCCATCGACGACACGCCCGAGCAGCGCAGCACCGACCTCCGCCTGCCCCGGTGCACCGATCGGCCGAACCGGCGCCTGCGGCAGGAGCGCGGCGGGGCCGCCGAGATTCATCATCAGCGTCCGCCCATTACGAAAGCCGATGACCTCGGCCTCGACCGTTCGGCCATGCGCTTCGCCGACCTGGCATACGGTGCCGACGGGCAGCGACAGCCCGACCGCCTCCATCAGCAGCCCGTCATAGGAGGCGAGGCGACCCGCGACCCTGGCGACGGGCCGGAAATCGGCGAGCCCCAGGGTGTCGAGATAATCGGTGGTGAAGCGGTTCAGCATAGCGGCGGCACGGGCACGCGGTCGATCGCCTGCGCGAGCTGTTCGAGCCACAATTCGGGGCCGTCCTCGACGACGGTCGAGGCGCTTTCGAGGACGAAGCTGCCGCGCGCGATGCTGGCGTCACCCGCAGCGAACACGGTCTTGGGAAGCTTGCCTTCGACCAGCGCGACGTCATCGGGGTGGAGCCGGAGCAACGCCGATTCGGCAGCGTCCGCGAGCAGTTCGGCGGCGGTTTCGACGCGATCGGCAAGCAGGTCGGGGGAAATCCCGGTCTCGCCGACCAATTTTGTCACCAGGAACAACACCGTCTGGCGCAATTTTCGCGCCATGCGTTCGCGGTCGAGCTGGCTCCCCGCCCGCAGCGCGGCGGCGAGTTCGGACAATAGCTGTTGATCGCGCGATTCGCCCGCACCGGCAGCGAGCGCGGCATCGGCAAGCCCTTCGGCATAGCCCGCGGCGCGCGCGGACTCGATCGGGTCCGTGAAAGCGCTGGGCCCCGCCGTCGCATCGAGCGGGTTCCAGCCCTCGGTCGGGTTCGTCGCGGGGTCGGCGGGGCTGAAATGGCGCGGCCTGCCGCTGGTCCGCCCGTGCGCACGCTCGCGTGGGT
>JALYTW010000145.1 GCA_030854075.1 Pseudomonadota bacterium | reverse complement strand
GTGGCGCGGCGAGGGCGATGACTTGCGTTCGACCTTGCGGCAGGCGCGCGCGCGCGATGCCGCGGCGGGGCGTGCGCTGGCGGGGCCGCATCGCGTTGACCTCGCGGTCACCCACCTCGGCAAAGACCAGCCCGCGGCGCTGGCCTCGACCGGCGAACAGAAGGCGCTGTTACTCGGCATCGTGCTCGCGCACGCCGATCTGGTTGCCGAGCGGACCGGCGCGGCGCCGATCCTGCTGCTCGACGAGGTCGCGGCGCATCTCGATCCTGCGCGGCGCGCGGCGCTGTTCGACCGGCTTGCGGGGCGCGGACAGGTGTGGATGACCGGGACCGAGGCGGCGCTGTTCGCGGACGTCGGCGAGGCGACGCGCTATACCTTGCCGTGGGGTGCTCCCGCCGCCTAGGCTCCCCAATAGTGGAGAGTGTAACATCTCGGTCGGAGGGCGCCGGCGAATGGCGCCGGGGCTGGCCGTTGGTAGCGGCGGGGATGATCGGCATCGGCACCGGGCCGGGACTGTTCCAGAACCTCTCCAGCCTCTTCATCCCGGGGATGATCGCCGATTTCGGTTGGACGCGCGGCGATGTCGCGACTGCGGCGGGGATCGGACTCCTCGGTGGATTCGCCGCGCCGTTGTTGGGCAGGCTGACGGATCGAATCGGGGTGCGCCCGATGATCGCCGGGTGCATGCTGTTGCTGGGCCTGGCCTATGTCGGGCTCGCCGCGATGAGCGGGCAGTTGTGGGAATACCGCCTGCTCGTGCTGGCGCTGGCGCTGAGCGTGCCGGGGACAAGCGCGCTGGTCTATGGCAAACTCGTCTCGTCGCGGTTCGTCGTGCATCGCGGGATCGCGCTCGGCGTCGCGACGCTGGGGCTTTCGATCACGACGCTGGTGATGCCGCCGATCGTCGGGGTGGGCATCGCGCGGTTCGGTTGGCGCGGCGGGTTCGTGATGCTCGCCATCCTGACCGCGCTGATTGCCTTGCCGCTGGTGCTCGTCGCGATCCGGGGGCGGACGCGGGAGCCGACCCGGCCTGATCCCGACAGCGCGGCGGCGGGCACGCCGGTCGCGGGCTTTACCGGCGCTGAGGCACGGCGTGACGGGCGGTTCTGGCGACTGGGTATAGCGATTGCGCTTATCAACATCGGCACGATCGGGCTCGTCACGCAGTTGGTGCCGTTCGGGCTCGATCATGGGCTGACCGCGGGTGAGGCGGCGTTGCTGCTCGCGAGCTACGGCGCGTCGCAGGTCGCCGGACGTCTGCTGATGGGGTTTCTGGTCGATCGTTACCGGGCGCAGACGATGGCGGCGGGCATCGCGGTGGTCTCCGCGGTCGCCTTTGTCGGGTTGCAGATCGATCAGCCGGGTTTCCCGCTGATGATGGCCCTGATCTTCGGCGCAGGGTTGATGAACGGGGCGGAGCACGACCTCCTGCCGTATCTCGCCGCCCGCCTGTTCGGCCTGCGCGCCTATGGCGAGGTATACGGTTCGCTGCTCGCGATCGCGTTGATCGGCACCGCGACCGGAATCGTCGGGTTCGGGCGGCTGTATGACATCTATCAGGGTTATGGCGTCGCGCTTGGTATCGCCTCGCTCGGGCTGCTGGGCGCGGCAGGGTTGTTCCTCAGCCTCAAGGATAAGCTGCTGCCCGTGGCGGCGCAGGCCGCCCGATCCGCGATGCCAGTCTGATCGCGGCATTTCGCTTCCGTTTCGAGGGGTGAATCCCTATATGCTCGGCATGGCAACCACCCCCGACAGCAACAATCCCAACCTGCCCAATCAGGGCGATTACGGCGCCGATTCGATCAAGGTTCTCAAGGGCCTCGACGCGGTGCGCAAACGCCCCGGCATGTACATCGGCGACACCGACGACGGATCGGGCCTCCACCACATGGTGTTCGAGGTCAGCGACAACGCGATCGACGAGGCGCTCGCTGGGCATTGCGACCGGATCGACATCGTGTTGAACGCCGACGGATCGGTGTCGGTGACCGACAACGGTCGCGGCATTCCGACCGGCATTCACACCGAAGAGGGCGTGTCCGCCGCCGAGGTCATCATGACCCAGCTCCACGCCGGCGGTAAATTCGAGAACACGTCGGACGACAACGCCTACAAGGTCTCGGGCGGGCTGCACGGCGTTGGCGTCTCGGTGGTCAACGCGCTCAGCGAATGGCTCGATCTCACGATCTGGCGCGATGGCGAGGAGCATTACATGCGCTTCGCGTTCGGTGATGCGGTCGCGCCGCTCAAGATCGTCGGTTCCGCCGCGCCGGGGCAGAAGGGGACGCGCGTCACCTTCTTCCCGTCACCCGCGACGTTCAAGATCACCGATTTCGACTTCGACAAGCTCGAACACCGCTATCGTGAACTGGCGTTCCTCAATTCGGGCGTGCGGCTGTTCCTCAGCGATGCGCGGCATGAGGAAACCAAGACCGTCGAGCTGTATTACGAAGGCGGGATCGCGGCGTTCGTGAAGTATCTCGACCGCGCCAAGACGCCGCTGATGCCCGAGCCCATCGCGATCCACGGCGCCCGCGACGAGGTGACGATCGACGTCGCGCTGGAGTGGAACGACAGCTATTACGAGAACGTCCTCGCCTTCACCAACAACATCCCCCAGCGCGACGGTGGCACCCATCTGGCGGCGTTCCGCGCGGCGCTGACCCGGACGCTCAACAACTACGCCGAGAAATCGGGCATGTTGAAGAAGGAGAAGGTGACGCTGACCGGCGACGACATGCGCGAGGGGCTGACCGCGATTGTCTCGGTCAAGCTGCCCGATCCCAAATTCTCGTCGCAGACCAAGGACAAATTGGTTTCCTCAGAAGTGCGCCAGCCGCTCGAAAGCCTGATGGCGGACAAGCTGGCCGAATGGCTCGAGGAAAATCCGGCGCACGGCAAGTCGATCGTCGGCAAGATCATCGATGCCGCCGCCGCGCGCGAGGCCGCCAAGCGCGCGCGCGAACTGACCCGGCGCAAGGGCGTGATGGATATCGCTTCGCTGCCCGGTAAGCTCGCCGATTGCCAGGAGCGCGACCCCGCCAAAAGCGAACTGTTCCTGGTCGAGGGCGATTCGGCGGGCGGTTCGGCGAAACAGGGCCGCGACCGCCATTTCCAGGCGATCCTGCCGCTGCGGGGCAAGATCCTCAACACCGAGCGCGCGCGGTTCGACCGGATGATCGCGAGCCGCGAGATCGGGACGCTGATCCAGGCGATGGGGACCGGGATCGGGCGCGACGATTTCAACGCCGACAAGCTGCGCTATCACAAGATCGTGATCATGACCGACGCCGATGTCGACGGCGCACATATCCGAACGCTGCTGCTCACCTTCTTCTATCGCCAGATGCCCGAATTGATCGAGCGCGGGCATCTCTTCATCGCGCAACCGCCGCTCTACAAGGCGACCAAGGGGCGGTCGGAAGTCTATCTGAAGGACGATGCCGCGCTCGACGAGTATCTGGTCGAGGCGGGGGTCGGTGCGTTGATCTACGAGACCGTCGCGGGGCCGCGGACGGGTGCGGACCTGCGTAGCGTCGTTGATCATGCCCGGCGGATGCGCAGCCTCGCGCGGTACGTCCCGCGGCGCTATGATTACGGGATCATCGAGGCGCTGGCGCTGGGCGGGGTGCTCGATCCGGCGATCGATCGCGACGCGCGGGCGACGCGGCTTGCCAGCGTCGTCGGGCAGCTCGATGCAGGCGATCAGGATTCGCGGTGGAGCGCGACGCTCACCGAAGAAGGCGGCATCCATTTCGAGCGGCTGTGGCGCGGGGTGACCGACCACCACATCGTCGAGGCGACGTTCCTGGCATCGGCTGAGGCGCGCAAGCTTCACTCGCTGTCGGGCGAGCAGGCGGAGACCTATGCGAAGCCCGGCAAGCTGATCCCCGCGAAGGCAGCCGCCGCGGCGATCGAGGCGGAGACCGACGACGAGAACGCCGATCGCGACAGCGGTGGCGGCGGTGGGGCCGACACTGAGAGCGAGACGGTGACCGCCGCGCGGGGCGAGACGATCGTATCGCGCCCGAGCCAGTTGCTCGAGGCGGTGCTCGCGTCGGGGCGCAAGGGCCTGTCGATCCAGCGCTACAAGGGGCTCGGCGAGATGAACGCCGAGCAATTGTGGGAAACGACGCTCGATCCGTCGAACCGTACGATGTTGCGCGTGACGACCGAGGACAGCTCGGCCGCCGACATGATCTTTACCCAGCTGATGGGCGAAGTCGTCGAGCCGCGCCGCGAATTCATCCAGGACAATGCGCTCAACGTCGCCAATCTGGATGTGTGAGACAGATGTTAATCAAGCTAATGAATTGCGAATAACTGGCAGTTTCTTGCAAATGTCTAGATAATTGACTGCGAAAACGGGTGCTTGGCTTTTTGGGCGTGCGCGGTGCTAGGTGTTTAGTCCCGGCATCTGGTGGACCGGGTCGACGATGAACCGGTCTGGCTCTGAAGTCCAGATTTTGGCGATGTATTCGTAGGGTGTGAGACCACTGAAAGTCTTGAGCCGACGGGCGAAGTTATAGGCCGCGATGAAGTCGGCGAGATGCGTCCGGAGCTGGTCGTGGCTCTCATAGTGGAAGCGCTTGACGGTCGCCTCTTTGATGGTGCGATTCATCCGCTCGACCCCGGCCTGCGCCGGGGCAGGCTCTGACCGTTGGTCCACGGGTGGTTCGGTTTGGTGAGCCGGTGCTCGATGTCGTTTGCCTCGCAGATCATGTCGAAGCGCATCTGGCGCGACCAGGTGGTGTTACGGTTGCGCGGTTGGTCGGCGAACTGGATGCCCCTTCGACAGCGGAATCGCGCGGTATCGCGGTTCACACGGACCGAAAAGATTATGAATCGTGATGCCAAACGGTCCGGCGTCGGCCCTGCGGTGATCGCCCGCCGAGTGCGCAGCGAAGCCGAAGATTATACAATATTGCGCTCTCAGATCGGCGCCGGCGACGTGCCCCGACAATTCGAGGGAAGGGAGGGAATCAGGGCGCTCAGCCCAATCAGCATGTTCTGGTGCTGCGGTGGCGTTCCGGCGAGTTCGCTGTGATATCAACGTATCAATACAGTGATATCAACGTATCAATGCAGTATAGTCCTTCTCACAATCAGGATAGTGTAGAGGCGGCTTTCGACTGAAGCCAAATTTCCTTTGGAGTGTCGACGATCCGGCGCGCGGGGTATCTTGACTGCAAGCCAACCGATCTCCGAACGGCGTCGTGCAGCATCAGAGTTCTTCCGAGCTCTGGCGCAATGAGGTTCCGGTCCTACTACCTGCCCTCGTGCGATGGCTGAACGGATGTCCGAAATTGAGAAACGAGTAGAGGGCTCGGAACGTCCAATTGTGGGTCGTCGACACCGAGAGATATCAATTCGTCACCGGCGTAGTTCGGAGCTGAGTTGATCTTAATTTGATACCGCCCGTGAATGTCATTCCGAAAAATCACCATCAATCGCCTAAGCAAGTGGC
>JALYTW010000117.1 GCA_030854075.1 Pseudomonadota bacterium | reverse complement strand
TCTACGGACTATGGCCGCTGAGGAAGGTGCGCGAGGAGATCGCGCGGATGCGCGCGGGCGAGTCGAACCGGCTGACGCGTGCGATGCCCGACGAGGTCGCGCCGATGGTCGAGGAACTCAACGCGCTGGTCGCGCACAACGAGCGCCAGGCCGAAGAGGCGCGGCGGCATGCGGGCAATCTGGCGCATGCGCTCAAGACCCCGCTGACCGTCATCATGAACGCCGCGACCGCCAACGCCGACGATCTGGGCGACACCGTGATCCGCGAGGCGCGAACGATGCGGCGGCAGGTCGACCACCATCTGGCGCGCGCCCGCGCGGTAGGGCGACGCGGGTCGGCACACAGCCGCGCGGCGGTATGGCCGAGTCTCGAATCGGTCGAGCGTGCGGTGGCGCGGCTCTATCGCCACATCCGGATCGACGTCGACGGCCCCAGGACGCTATCGGTCCATGTCGAGCGGCAGGATCTCGATGAAATGCTCGGCAATTTGATCGAGAATGCCGCGAAATACGGCGGTGGCAGCGTGTTCGTGACGGTCGGCGCGCAAGCGGGGTTCGTCGAGTTCCTGATCGAGGACGACGGCCTGGGCATCCCGGAGGAAGAGCGCGTCCGCATTTTCGACCGCGGCGTACGGCTCGATTCGGGCAAGCCTGGCACGGGGCTGGGGCTAGCGATCGTCCGGGATGTCGCCGAAATCTATGAAGGCACAGTGAGCCTGGAGGAGAGCGAAGATCTGGGCGGGCTGATGGTGCGGCTGCGCTTGCCCGCGGCGAACTAGGCGGCGAGCTTCAATTCCGCCATCGCCTCTGCGGTCAGCGTCAAGCTCTGCTTGCGGGCGTCATGATCATAAATCGCGCTGGCGACCATGATCTCATCGACGCCGGTCCGCTCGACGAACGCGGCAAGACTGCGGGCGACCGTCGCGGGGCTGCCGACTGCCGAGCATTGGAGGACCTGATCGAGGATGGCGGAGCCCTGCGCGCCCAGGCTGGCGCGGTAGCCGTCGACCGGCGCGGGTAGCTGGCGGGGGTTGCCCGTGCGCAACGCAACGAAGGATTGCTGTTGCGAGCTGGCGAGCAACTCGGCCTCGGCGTCGGTGTCCGCGGCGAAGACGTTGAACCCGGCCATAACATAGGGCGTCGACAGTCGCGCGGAGGGGCGAAAATCGCGGCGGTAGATCGCCAATGCCTGATCGAGCGCGTCGGGGGCGAAATGCGAGGCGAAGGCGTAGGGCAGGCCGAGCGCGGCAGCGAGTTGCGCGCCGAACAGGCTTGAGCCGAGAATCCACATCTCGACATTCGCGCCCGCGCCGGGCGTCGCGACAATGCCCGTTTGGCCGTCGTCAGCGAAATAACTTTGCAGTTCGAGCACATCCTGCGGGAAGGCGTTGGCATCGGTTTCGAGCGTGCGGCGCATCGCCCGCGCGACGCGCTGGTCGGAGCCCGGGGCGCGGCCCAACCCCAAGTCGATGCGACCGGGGAACAGCGCGTCAAGTGTGCCGAACTGTTCGGCGATGACGAGCGGGGCGTGGTTGGGCAGCATGATCCCTCCTGCACCGACGCGGATACGGTCGGTCGCGGCGGCGACATGGCCAAGCACGACCGACGTCGCGGCGCTGGCGATGCCGCGCATGCCGTGATGCTCGGCGCACCAATAGCGCGCAAAGCCGAGCGCTTCGGCGTGTCGCGCCAGATCGGCGGCGTTGGCGAGCGCCTGGGCGACGGTGCCGCCTTCGACGACGGGGACGAGATCGAGGAGGGAAAGCCGGGTCATCGCCGTCATGTGGGGATGGTGCGCGAGATGCCAAGGAAGAGCAGCATCACGCGGATGACCTGGGACATTATCTTCGCGAGGAGCGTAACGCCTAAAACCCGATGCCGTAGCGAATCGCCATGCCGAAATCGTTGGGTAGCGCGGCGACATTGCCGGGATCACGGCGCCAGAACAAATTGGTTTGGAGATCGCCGCCGAGCGTCGCGATGCGGTAGCGGGCCTCGGCATCGATTTCGCGCCCGGTCGGAGCGAGGTTGAGGAATTGCGAGGTATAGGCGTCGACCGTTTGCGACGCGTAATCATAGTTGGTGGGGAGCAGATAATCGATCCCGCCGCGCGCAACGCGCAGGGGTTGGGTGATGCGGAGGCCGATGCTGTCGCTGCCGAAGATGCCTTCCTTGCCGACATCGGCAGCGTACGCTTCGGTTACCAGCAAGCCTTGGCCGCCGCCGCTGCCGCCGCGGCGAAGCCGCGCGACCGTCCAGCCGTGGCGTGCGGTGGCACCCAGCGACCAGCCCGCCCCGAATCCCCAACGCGCGCTGGCGTCGAGAAAGCGCGTGGTGGTACGCGGTGCGCCGAGCCCGCCCTCGAAGCGCGCGCCGAGCAAACTATTCTGTTCGACCAGGGTGGTGGCGGCGACCGTCGCGGCGACCGCACCAATCCGCTTGTCGAGGGTGACGATTGCCTTGTCATAGGGCGAGCGCTGCCGAGCCGCGAGGGTATCGACAAGATCGTATCCGCGCGTGATCACGTCGCCACGCTCGATCGCCGCGGTTATCCCGACGCCGCCGATCTGATGCCGGACTGCCCCTGCCGAGCGGGACTCGTTTCGAAATCCGGTCAGATCGGCACTGGCGACCAGGAAGGCGGGTTCGGTCTGGCCGACCAGTTGCGCGGTGAGCGTACCGCTACCCTGAGACACGCCGAACGCGATGCTCGTCTTCGCATCAACTCGCTGGGTGAGCAGCCCAGCGATCGCGCGCGCGCCGTTGGCTTGCGCTCCGGTCAGCATCGTGCGTTCGAGCGCGATGTCGCCGTCGGCGCGCGGCGCGAGCGTAATCGCCATCGTCATGCCGCCGCGCGCCATCGCGACGGTGCGCACCCGCGATTGGAGCGCGCCGAGCAGTACGCGATCGGGCGCGGCTCGTCGGACCGTCGTCGCCAAGTCGATCGCAAAGGCGCGCGCGTACCGATCGAGGATCACCGCGCCGAGCTGCCCGGTCGCCGCATCGCCCATCGGTGCCGACAACGTCGCGTTGGTCGTGAGCGATACCGCGGTCGCCGTTCCCGCAAGCGATGCGGTGCCGACCGGCTGGAACGCCCTGGTAAGATCGATCACCCCGTTGCCGTAGATCGGATCGACTCCGGGCGCACCGACGTCCCGCGCGGTGCGATACAGCAAGTCGACGATCTGCGCGCCGGACAGGTTGGGGAAGGCCTGCGCCAGCAGCGCGATCGCACCCGAGATCTGCGGAGCGGCAAACGATGTGCCGGACCAGAGATAGGCGGTGTTGCTGGCATCGGGTGCACGGACCCGCTCGCCCACCGCGGCGAGATAGTGCGTGGCAGCATCGCCCGCGCGGTCGCTGAACGACGAGATCGCGTCAGCATCACCGACCGAGCCTGCCACGATCACCAGGTTGCGTGCGACCGCGTCGTTGGTCGCGATCCCGGCGAACGGATCGATGTTGGCGCTGCCGTCGTTCCCCGCCGCGATCACGACGATTATCCCCGCCGCGGTCGCGCGGCCGATTGCATCGGCCAGCGCGGTCGGCACCGCCGAACCCCCGAGCGACATGTTGATGACCCGCGCCCCCGCCACGCGCGCGGCATCGACGCCGTGCGCGATCGCATCGGTGTTGAAAGTGCATCCCGAATCATTGCCACCGGCGGCCGCGGGCATACAGCTGCCCGGCTTGTCCGCCCGCAGGATCACGAGCGTCGCGTCGAACGCAACCCCGTGGCTGCCTTCATCGTTGCGGCGCCCAGCGGCGGTGAACGCCACCGCGGTGCCGTGACCGTCCTGATCGTCGATCGTGGTATTCCCGGCCACGTCCTGAGACGCGGTCGAGATCCGACTGCCGAATTCGGTACTCTGCAGGTCGATACCGCTGTCGATGATCGCAAGATTCACGCCCGCTCCGGTCGCGCCCTTTTGATAGGCGGCGAGCGCGTTCATCGAGACCGCACCGACCGTCGCGCGATATTCGCTCGTGTCGAAGCTGGTGGCCGGCGGGGGCGGCGGGGTGGGAGCGGGGGCCGGCACTGGCGTGGGGGCCGGGGTAGGAATGGTGGCGATCGGGGGCGCGGGCGTGCTGCTGACCCCTCCGCCGCCGCCGCATGCCGCCAGCATCAGCGCCGGAACCAACGCGGTCGAACGATAGAGCCACTGCATCGCCATGATCATGCCACCCTGTTCGCCGTCACCCCAGCATGGACTAGTTTTCGCGCATTTATAGGCTGTTAATACGGAACGCATCGGTCCCAGGATGCAGCCGCGACTTGTCGGGTTCGACCCTGCCCTCTAGAGCGCCCGCGATGCTCGCGCGCCTCGACCATGTCCGCAACTGGATCTTCGATCTCGACAATACGCTGTATCCGGCGCGCGCGAACTTGTTTGCCGCGATCGACGCGAAGATGACCGCCTATGTCGCGCGGACGCTGGGCATCGCGGTGGGCGAGGCGTTCCGGGTCCAGAAGGACTATTTTCATCGTCACGGCACGACGCTTGCCGGGCTGATGGCGGATCATGGCGTCAATCCGCATGACTTTCTCGACGACGTTCACAACATCGAGATGGACGTGCTTGAGCATGACGCGCCGCTGGTGGCCGCGATCGCGCGGCTGCCGGGGCGCAAACTGGTCTTTACCAATGGCGACACGCCCTATGCGCTCAAGGTGCTCGACCGGCTGGGGTTGCGCGACAGTTTTGAAGGTATCCACGACATCCACGCGATGGGGCTGGTGCCCAAACCCGATCCGTCGGCCTATGCAGGGCTATGCCGGGCATTCGATATCAATCCCGCCGAGAGCCTGTTCGCCGAAGACATGGCGCGCAATCTAGCTCCCGCCAAGGCAATCGGGATGATGACGCTGTGGGTCGACAACGGATCGGAACAGGGGCCGGGCGAGGCGCGTGATTTCATCGACTTCACCGTTCACGACCTGTCATCGTGGCTGAACGAGATTCTGGAGGACGCATGACCGAACAGCTTGAAGCGACAATCGACCAGGCGTGGGAAGACCGCGCGTCGATCAGGCTCGATACGGGTGGCACGACGCGCGATGCGGTCGACGCGGCGTTGGCATTGCTCGACGCGGGGACCGCGCGGGTCGCCGAACCTGACGGCCACGGCGGGTGGCGGGTGAACCAGTGGCTCAAGAAAGCGGTGCTGCTGAGTTTTCGCCTCAACGACAATGCGCTGGTCGACGGCGGCGCAGCGGGCGCGCCTGCGTTCGACAAGGTGCCGTCGAAATTCGCGGGCTGGGGCGAACCTGAGTTCCGTGCCGCGGGCTTCCGCGTGGTGCCTGGAGCGGTCGCGCGGCGCGGCGCGTTCATCGGCAAGGGCGCAATCCTGATGCCGAGCTTCGTCAACATCGGCGCTCACGTCGGCGAGGGAACGATGGTCGACACCTGGGCGACTGTCGGCAGCTGCGCGCAGATCGGCCGGAACGTCCACATCTCCGGCGGCGCGGGGATCGGCGGCGTGCTCGAGCCGCTGCAGGCGGGACCCGTCGTGATCGAGGACGGCGCGTTCATCGGCGCGCGTTCCGAAGTCGCAGAGGGCGTGATCGTCCGCGAGGGCGCGGTGCTGTCGATGGGGGTGTATCTCGGCGCGTCGACCAAGATCATCGATCGCGCGACCGGCGAAGTGTTCCGCGGCGAGGTGCCGCCTTATGCCGTGGTGGTACCCGGATCGAGCCCAGGATCGGGAGGGGCGGGCGGCGACCTAGCGCTCTATTGCGCGGTGATCGTCAAACGCGTGGATGCACAGACCCGATCGAAGACCAGCGTCAACGAACTGCTGCGCGACTGACCGCCTCGACAGCGTCAACCGCGCCACCTATCGCCCGGACAAAGTAAATCGGAGAATATGCCATGACGTCCGCCAGTAAGGTTCTCGATCGCGTCCTCGTCCTCGAAATGGTGCGCGTCACCGAGGCGGCGGCAATCGCCGCGTCGACGTTGGTCGGGCGGGGTGACGAGAAGGCGGCCGACGCTGCCGCGGTCGAGGCAATGCGCGCTGCGCTCAACACGCTGGACATGGACGGCACCGTCGTGATCGGCGAAGGTGAACGCGACGAGGCGCCGATGCTTTTCATCGGCGAGAAGGTCGGCACCGGCAACGGCCCAGCGATCGATATCGCGCTCGATCCGCTCGAGGGCACGACGATTTGCGCCAAGGCCGGGCCAAACAGCCTAGCCGTGCTCGCGATCGCCGAAAAAGGCGGCCTGCTGAATGCCCCCGACGTCTATATGGACAAGATCGCGGTAGGACCGGGCTATCCCGACGATATCATCGATCTCGACAAATCGGCGACCGAGAACATCACCGCAGTCGCCGCTGCCAAGGGCGTCAAGCCCGGCGAACTGATCGTGTGCGTGCTCGATCGGCCGCGCCACGAGAAGCTGATCGCGGAACTGCGCGCGCTCGGCTGCGGGGTCATGTTGATCGGCGATGGCGACGTCGCAGGGGTGATCGCAACCTCCGATCCCGACACCACGGTTGACGTCTATATGGGCTCAGGCGGCGCACCCGAGGGCGTGCTCGCGGCGGCGGCGCTGCGTTGCATCGGAGGCCAGTTCAAGGGGCGGCTGTTGTTCCGCAACGACGATGAGCGCGCGCGTGCTGCCAAATGGGGCGTGACCGACCTCGATAAGCAATACGACCTGTCCGAGCTCGCCAAGGGCGACTGCATCTTTGCCGCGACCGGGGTTACCGACGGATCGCTGCTCGACGGCGTCAAGCGTAAGCGCGGCGGGATCATGACCACGGAGAGCGTGGTGATGCGGTCGTCGTCGGGGACGGTGCGCTGGGTCAAGGGCGAGCACCGGCTGGGGTGATCCCCGGCGTCGTTCTGCCACTGATCCTGCTGGCGGGGGCGCTGGCGTCCTATTGGTATTTCCTGCGCGGCGACATCCAGGCGCGGCCGGCGATAGCGCGATGGCTGTATGCGGGCACGCGCGGGCGGTTCTTCGCCTTCTGGTGCGTGCGCGCAATGACGCTCTTCGGCGGGGTTGGGCTGCTCGGGCTGGCGTTGCTCGGGCGAGTTGGGACGCTCGTGACGATGCCGTCCGACTTCGCGCGCGCCCAAGCGCTCGTGATCGAGCTGGTCGGCGACGGGCGCGGGTTTCCGCTCGGGTGGATGATCCTGGCGCTGTTCGGCGGCGGTGTGATCGGGGGCGTGGTCGACCGCTTCAGGCGACGCCGCAGGCTGTTGATGTTCGGCGACATCAGCCGGTTGATGCCGCGGCATCGCGGTGAGGTGGGCTGGGGGGTCGCGCTGTCGGTCGTCGCGGGCGTGACCGAGGAGCTGTTCTTCCGGCTGCTCGTTCCGTTGCTCGTCGCGCTGCTGACCGGCCAGGCGTTGCTCGGCTTCGGCATCTCGATCGCGTTGTTTGCGGCGGCGCATCGCTATCAGGGATGGCTGGGGGTGGGCGCGACCGCGGTCGTCGGGGGCTTGCTGACGATCCTCTATCTGATGACCGGCGCGATCGGGGCCGCGATGCTTGTCCATGTCGTGATCGACCTGAACGGGCTGGTGCTGCGGCCGATCATGGCGGGCGTGCTCGGCATCAGTTCTTCAGCCGCCAACCGGTCCGGAAGATCAGCGTGATGATCGCAAGGCACAGCGCGAGGAACCCCGCGGTAACCGCGAGGCTGACGCCGACTGCGACATCGCCCTTGCCGAAGAAGCTCCAGCGGAACCCGCTGATGAGATACACCACGGGGTTGAACAAGCTGACCGTCCGCCAGGGTGCGGGGAGCATGTCGATCGAATAAAACGCCCCGCCGAGAAAGGTGAGCGGGGTGATCAGCAGCGCGGGGACAAAGTTGAGCTGTTCGAAATTCCCCGCCCAGACCCCGATGATGAAGCCGAACAAGCTGAACGCGACCGCGGTGAGGAGCAGGAACGCGATCATCGCGGCGGGATGCTCGATATGGAGCGGCACGAAGAATGACGCGGTGACCAGGATGATCAGGCCGAGCAGCACCGACTTGGTCGTTGCCGCGCCGACATAGCCCAACACCATCTCCATCGCGGTGATCGGCGCCGACAGGAGTTCGTAGATCGTGCCGGTAAATTTGGGGAAGTAGATGCCGATCGCGGCGTTGCTGATGCTCTGGGTCAGGAGCGAGAGCATGACGAGCCCCGGCACGATGAAGCTGCCGTAATCGACCCCGCCGACATTCTGCATCCGGCTGCCTATCGCGCCGCCGAAGACGATGAAATACAGGCTGGTGGTGAGCACGGGGGTGACGAGGCTCTGCCACAAGGTGCGCAGCGCGCGCGCCATTTCGAACCGATAGATCGCCCAGACGCCGTGGGTATTCATGCGGAAAAGTACGATGCGACATTGACGATATTGACACGGAATCGCGATTTTGCACCGAGCGTGCCGGGGAGGATTTTCACGCCGCGGCCTTTTCGCCGACGAGGTCGACGAAAATGTCTTCAAGGCTCGATTTGCTCGTCTCGAGATCCTTGAACCCGATGCCGAGGTCTGCAAGCTTGCGGAGCAGCGAGGGAATGCCGGTGCGTTCCTCGGTCGCGTCGAAGACGTAGCGGAGCCGCCTGCCATCGTCGGCGAGCGACAGCTCCCATTCGGCAAGGTCGGCGGGGACGGAGGACATGG
>JALYTW010000112.1 GCA_030854075.1 Pseudomonadota bacterium | reverse complement strand
TCGTCGCGCAGCGCGACGACGACCCGCGCGACTCCCGCCGCGACCAGCTCATCCGAACAGGCAGGGCCGCGCGACGATTGGTGCGCGCACGGCTCCAGTGTCGCATAGCAAGTTGCGCCGCGCGACTTCGCGCCCGCCTGGGCAAGCGCCATCGCCTCGGCGTGTGGACGCCCGCCGGGCTGGGTCCAGCCGCGCCCGACGACGCGGCCGGCAGTGACGATCACGCAGCCGACATTGGGGTTGGGCGCGGTGCGGCCGCGGCCCCGTTCACCAAGCGCGAGCGCGACCCCCATCCACCGCGTGTCGTCGGGGAAAGTCAGATTCCCCATTTGCTCAACGTATCGTCGAGGTGCTTGAATTTCGCCTGGCGCTGCTGCCGTTCCGCCGCTTCGTCCGCGAGGCGTTTTGCTTTCACCTTCTGATCAACGACCTGCGCCGCGCGGATTTCAGAGTCAGTCCGGCTGAGCGGCCATTGTTCGACGTAGATGATGTCGGGCCGATACGGCGGCGGCGCGATGTCGTTGCGCGCGAACAGATAGATCAGGAAGCCGGTGGCGCCCATCGCGAGCATCAGAAACACGATCTCGTAGGGCGGGCGGGTGGCGAGATACGAGCGAAGATCCTGGATCGCGCGGATCGGGGAGAGGCGGGCGAAGAACGAAGGGCGGCCGAGAGACATGGCGCGAAGATAAGTGGGCGGGGCCGATGATGCCAGCCCCGCCACCGGCTAACCTAATTCTCCAGGACAAAGGTCAGCGACAGCGTGCGCCACGCCTCGACCGGGATGCCGCCGCGGGTACCCGGCTTGAACCGCCATCTCGCCAGCGCGCGATCCCGCGTCACTTGCCAAAACGCGTCGCTGGTCGCGCCGACGCGCTCGATCCGCTTCACTCTCCCGTCGACCCCGACCAGGACGCGGACGGTCACCCGCCCTTCATGCCCCGCGCGGCGTTCGGCGGCCGGATAGATCGGCTGGACCTCTCCCGCGTAGCGCGGGTCGAACGCGGGATCGATCAGCGCCGGGAGCGGCGTCGGCGGGAGTGGGTCGGCGCGGACGAGCGGGCCTGGATCGGTTGGTATGACCGGTCCAGCGGCGGGCAGCGGGGGCAGTGCCGGGACCGTGAAGGCGTCGGTTGGAGTCCGCGGCAGTGGCGGTACCGGCGCATCGAACCGCTCGATCGGCTGCGCCTCGGGGGGCTGCGTGGCCGTCGGAGGAACGGGCTCGGGGGGCGGCGGTTCGGGGACAAAGACGTCGATCATCGTCAGCGGGGGCTTGGGACTTTTCGGGAAGACCGTCGGCGCGGAGAAGATCAGCGCGGCAACGACCGCCGCGTTGATCGCGATCGCGGCGGTGAGCCCGGCTGGATCGATGCGGTTGGGCTTGGCATAGCGGTTGGCATACATGTCCCTCTCTCCTTTTCGTGCCCGACACTCTGGCCGATAAGAAGAAATGTTACATCATTACATTTGTCGGTCAAGTCTAGGCATTGGTCATCCGGCCTCGAGCCGTTCGATTGCGCGGGTCCGCCCGATCAGCGGCAGCAGCGCCGCCATATCAGGCCCCGAATCACGCGCGGTCAGCGCGCGGCGGAGCGGCAGGAACAGCGACTTGCCCTTGCGCCCCGTTTCCTCCTTCAGCGCCGCGGTCAGCGCGTGCCAGGGATCGGTGGACCAGTCGATCGTCGTGGCTAGTGCGGCGGCGCGGTCCAGAAACCCGCGGGTGTCGGCGTCGACCGCGGCTGGGTCGATCGGCCCCTCGACCACGTGCCACCAATCGGCGACGTCGCCGAACGTCACCAGGTTCGGGCGGATCGCGAGCCACGCCGCCTCGTCGACCCCTGCGGGCACGCGATCGGCGACCGCGGCAAACGGCAATTGATGGAGAATCCGCGCGTTGAGCTGCGCCAGTTCGGCTTCGTCGAACCGTGCGGGCGCGCGACCGAAACGCGCAAAATCGAATGTCTCGACCAGGGTCTGGACATCGACGATCGGCTCGACCGGATCGCTCGTCCCGATTCGCGCGAGCAGCGCGACGATCGCCTGCGGCTCGATCCCGATGCCGCGGAAATGATCGACCCCGAGCGAGCCGAGTCGCTTCGACAGCTTCCCTTCCGCGCCGGTCAACAACGCGGCATGCGCGAAGCGCGGGGGCTCGACCCCCATCGCGACGAACATCTGAAGCTGGAGCGCGGTGTTCGAGACATGATCCTCGCCGCGAACGACATGGCTGATCCCGAGATCGGCGTCGTCGATCGCGCTGGGCAGCATATAAAGCCACGAACCGTCGGCGCGGCGGACGACGGGATCGCTCATCGTCGCTGCGTCGAACTGCTGAGGGCCACGGACCAGGTCGTTCCATTCGATCGCGGTGCCGTGATCAAGCCGGAACCGCCAGTGCGGCGTGACGCCATTAGCCTCGCGCGTCGCGCGATCCGCGTCGCTCAGCGCCAACGCGGCGCGATCGTAGATCGGGGGCAATCCGCGTCCGAGCTGGATCTTGCGTTTCAGATCAAGTTCCTGCGCGGTTTCATACGCGGGATAGATCCGCCCCGCCGCGACGAGGTCGTCGAACCGCGCCTGATACAGCGCGAAGCGATCCGACTGGCGGACCATCTCGTCGGGATAGAGCCCGAGCCACGCGAGATCGGCGCGAATCGCGTCGACGAACCGCTCTTCACTGCGCTCCGCATCGGTATCGTCGATCCGGAGGATGAAGCGCCCGTGCTGCTGGCGCGCGAACAGCCAGTTCTGGAGCGCGGCGCGGATGTTGCCGATGTGCAGGGCGCCGGTCGGCGATGGCGCGAAACGGGTGGTGATGGTCATGACCCCGGCTTTAGGCGGGGCGACGGGACCGGCAAAGCCCTTCCGATCCGCTAACCGCGCGATTAAGGCGACCCATCCGGGGAGACGACACGCATGAAACTGATGACCGGCAATTCGAACCTGCCACTGGCGCGCGAGATCGCCGGATATATGGAAATTCCGCTGACCGATGCGTTGGTGCGCCGTTTCGCCGACGAGGAGATCTTCGTCGAAATCCAGGAGAACGTTCGCGGCGAAGACGTGTTCGTGCTCCAGTCGACCGGGTTTCCCGCCAACGACAATCTGATGGAATTGCTGATCATGATCGATGCGCTGAAGCGCGCGTCGGCGAAACGGATCACCGCGGTGATCCCGTATATGGGCTATGCACGGCAGGACCGGAAACCGGGGCCGCGGACCCCGATTTCGGCAAAGCTGGTCGCCAATCTGATCACCGTCGCAGGCGCGGACCGGGTGTTGTCGGTCGACTTGCATGCAGGGCAAATCCAGGGGTTCTTCGATATCCCGACCGACAATCTGTATGCCGCGCCGGTCATGTCCGCGGACATCAATGCGCGGTTCAAGGGCAAGAACATGATGATCGTCTCGCCCGACGTCGGCGGGGTGGTGCGCGCGCGGCAACTGGCCAAACGACTCGACAACGCCCCGCTCGCGATCGTCGACAAGCGCCGCGAGCGCGCGGGCGAATCGGAGGTGATGAACATCATCGGCGAGGTCGAAGGGCGGTTCTGCATCCTGATCGACGACATCGTCGATTCGGCGGGGACGCTGTGCAACGCTGCGGCGGCGCTGAAGGCGGCGGGGGCGGAGGACGTCGTCGCCTATGTCACCCACGGCGTGCTGTCGGGGGGCGCGGTGGCGCGGGTCGAGGGATCCGAGCTGCGTGAGCTGGTCATCACCGATTCGATCGGCAACCATGATTCGATCGGCAGTTCGGGCAAGATTCGCCATCTGCACATCGCGCCGCTGCTCGGCGAGGCGATCAAGCGGATCGCGGAGGAAACGAGCGTGTCGTCGCTGTTCGATTAGGCCATTACGACTACGACTCGACGACGGCAAAGCCGCCGTCGGACGGGTTCGCGCATGCGACCCGCCGCCCGCGCTCCCGCTTGCGCGTACCGCGCATCGGCGCGGACGCCGCCGCGCTTAGCGATTGCTGAGCGCGACGATGTGGTCGAACACCGCGGGATGAAGCGGCTTGGCAAAGGCGCAGCCATATTTGAACTTGTCGCGCCACGCGACCACTGCCTCGAGCCCCGCGAGTCCGGGTAGCGTCAGCCAGACGATCGTTCCCGGCCACAGCGTAAAGCTCGTCTCGGCGCGGAAGCCCGACATCGACAGGTCGGTGACCTCGATCTCGAACCGGGTCTGACCCCGGTCGCGCAGATGCGCACGCATCTTGACGGACTTGCGCAGCGCACGCCGCGAATCTTCGTCGGAAATGGCCTCGAAGGGCGGATTGAAACTCGGATGTTCCATGGCAGGTCTTGTGCCATGCCAGTGGTTACTTTTCGGCTAACGCCCGGACGGGTGCAGGTGCCGATGCGGGTGGGCGAATTCCCTGTCGATTGCGCCGCTTGAGCTCCGCCTTCAATGCTGACGGATCGGGCGCGATCAGAAAGCCGAAACTGACGGTGCCATTCTTGGTCTCGACGACATGATGCAAGCGGTGAGCCTGGATAATCCGCTTCATATACGCCGATCGGGGCAGATACCGAGTCGGAATCCGCTTGTGGACGATGATGTCGTGAAAGCCGAAATAGATCGCGCCATAGGCCGCGATGCCAGCGCCGATCCACGCAAACCCCGGCCACCAGCCGAGCTGCACCCCGCCGAGCAACAGCACGATCGAGGGGACCGCGAAGATCACCGCATACAGATCGTTGAGTTCCCAGTTCCCCTCTCGCTGACGATGGTGGCTGGCGTGGAGAAACCAGCCGGGGCCATGCATCACCCAGCGGTGCATGACATAGGCGAATCCCTCCATCCCGATCACGGTGGCGACAAAGAGCAGCAATCCGATCGGCCAGGACATGCCCATCATATAGGAGATTCACAACGACAAGGCGAGCGCCTGCGCGCGCCAGCGTGGATCGGGCGCAGAGCCGAGCGGCTGAGCCGGGGGTGGATTCGCCCTGCGCCTTATGCTTTAGGCCGGTACATTCCTGATTTTCGAAAAGCCGAGGACGCGCCCCATGAACATCCATGAATATCAGGCGAAGGAACTACTCGCCAAATTCGGTGTCCCCGTTCCGGCAGGCTTCGCGGCGCTGACCGTCGAAGAGGCCGTCGAGGCGAGCAAGAAGCTGCCCGGACCGCTCTATGTCGTCAAGGCGCAGATCCATGCGGGCGGCCGCGGCAAGGGCAAGTTCAAGGAACTCGGCCCCGACGCCAAGGGCGGCGTCCGCCTCGCCAAGACCGCGGACGAGGTGCGCGCGGCGGCGACCGACATGCTCGGCAACACGCTGGTCACGATCCAGACCGGCGACGCGGGCAAGCAGGTCAACCGTCTCTACGTCACTGACGGGGTCGACATCGCCAAGGAATTCTACCTCGCGTTGCTGGTCAACCGCGCCACCGGGCGGATTTCGATGGTCGCGTCGACCGAGGGCGGGATGGACATCGAGACCGTCGCGCATGACACGCCGGACAAGATCCACAGCATCGACATCGATCCCGCGACCGGCTTCATGCCGCATCACGGCCGCGCGGTCGCCGCCGCGCTCGAGTTGACCGGCGACCTCGCCAAGCAGGCGACCAACACCGCGTCGAAACTGTACGACGCCTTCATCGGCACCGACGCCGAGCAGATCGAGATCAACCCGCTCGCGGTGACCGATGACGGCAAGCTGATGGTGCTCGACGCCAAGATGGCGTTCGACGGCAACGCGATGTTCCGCCACAAGGACCTGATGGAACTGCGCGACGAGAGCGAGGAGGACGCGTCCGAACTCGAGGCGAGCAAGTACGACCTCGCGTACATCAAGCTCGATGGCGACATCGGCTGCATGGTCAATGGCGCGGGCCTCGCGATGGCGACGATGGATATCATCAAGCTGAACGGCATGTTCCCCGCCAACTTCCTCGACGTCGGCGGCGGTGCCACGACCGAGAAAGTGACCGCGGCGTTCAAGATCATCCTGGCTGATCCCAATGTAAAGGGCATCCTGGTCAATATCTTCGGCGGGATCATGAAGTGCGACATCATCGCCGACGGGATCGTCGCGGCGGCGAAGGAAGTGAACCTTTCGGTGCCGCTGGTGGTTCGGTTGGAGGGCACGAACGTCGCGGCGGGCAAGGACATTCTGTCCAATTCCGGCCTCGCCATCGTGCCTGCTAACGACCTGGGTGATGCCGCCCGCAAGATCGTCGCCGAGGTCAAGAAGGCCGCCTGACCTCCTCCCCAGGAACAGGATCGAGCTACGGAGAGAAGTCGCATGAAGGTATTGGTCCCGGTCAAGCGCGTGCTTGATTACAACGTGAAGCCCCGCGTGAAGGCGGACGGGACGGGGGTCGATCTGGCCAACGTCAAGATGAGCATGAACCCGTTCGACGAGATCGCGGTCGAAGAGGCGATTCGCCTGAAGGACAAAGGCGTGACGGAGATCGTCGTCGTCTCGATCGGCGAGCAGAAATCGCAGGAGACGCTGCGCACCGCGCTGGCGATGGGCGCGGATCGCGCGATCCTGATCGTGGCGGAAGAGAAGGTCGAGCCGCTCGGTGTCGCCAAATTGCTGAAGGCGATCGTCGACGAAGAGAAGCCCGACCTCGTCATCCTCGGCAAACAGGCGATCGACGACGACAACAACCAGACCGGGCAGATGCTCGCCGGGTTGCTGGGCGTCGGCCAGGCAACGTTCGCGTCGAAGGTCGATCTGACCGCGACCAGCGTCACGGTGACGCGCGAAGTCGATGGCGGGTCGGAGACCGAGGAGCTGTCGCTGCCCGCGGTGATCACCGTCGATCTGCGCCTCAACGAGCCGCGCTATGCCTCGCTGCCCAACATCATGAAGGCGAAATCGAAGCCGATGGCTCAGAAGACGCCCGCCGATTACGGGGTCGACGTGGCGCCGCGGCTGACGACGCTGAAGGTCGTCGAGCCGCCCAAGCGCACCGGCGGGGTCAAGGTCACCGATGTCGACGAACTGGTCGCCAAGCTGAAGGCGATGGGCGTCGCGAAGTAACCAATCACCGTTCGGGCTGAGCCTGTCGAAGCCCGTTTGAGACTCACCGCCCTTCGACAAGCTCAGGGCGAACGGTTCGGGGACACCCCCGGGAAGGTTTGAAACGATGAAGACTCTGGTTTGGGTCGAACATGACGGGAAGACCGTCAAGGATGCCACGCTCGCGGTGGTGACTGCCGCGTCGCAATTGGGCGAAGTGCATTTGCTCGTCGCAGGCGAGGGCGTCGACGCGGTCGCCGCCGAAGCCGCCAAGATCGCGGGCGTCGACAAGGTCCATGTCGCCGACGATGCGGCGTTCGCGCACGCGCTGGCCGAGAATGTCGCGCCGCTCGTCGTCGAGTTGATGGGGCATCACGACGCGTTCCTCGCGCCCGCGACCACCAACGGCAAGAACATCGCGCCGCGGGTCGCCGCGCTGCTCGACGTGATGCAGATCAGCGATATCCTGTCGGTCGAGAGCGAGGATACGTTCACCCGCCCGATCTACGCGGGCAACGCGATCGCGACGGTCCAGTCGAAGGACGCCAAAAAGGTCATCACCGTTCGCGGCACCGCGTTCGAGAAGGCGGCGACCGAGGGCGGCTCGGGCGCGATCGAAGCCGTCGCGAGCACCGGCGGAGCCAACGCGGATGGGGGCCTGTCAGTGTTCAAGGGCCAGGAAATCGCCAAGTCCGAACGCCCCGAACTGACCAGCGCGAAGATCATCGTTTCGGGCGGGCGCGCGCTGGGATCGTCGGAGCAGTTCCACGCGCTGATCGATCCGCTCGCCGACAAGCTCGGCGCGGGGGTCGGCGCGAGCCGCGCGGCGGTGGATGCGGGCTATGCGCCCAATGATTACCAGGTCGGGCAGACCGGCAAGATCGTCGCACCCGAAGTCTATGTCGCGGTTGGCATTTCTGGCGCGATCCAGCATCTCGCCGGCATGAAGGATTCCAAGACGATCATCGCGATCAACAAGGACGAGGACGCGCCGATCTTCCAGGTCGCGGACCTCGGGCTGGTCGGCGATTTGTTCA
>JALYTW010000085.1 GCA_030854075.1 Pseudomonadota bacterium | reverse complement strand
TATTACGACGACCAGAAGCCCGAGGCGGCGCGCGCCGCCGCGCAATTCCGCGACACGCGTATGCCCAAATATCTCGGCCATTTTGAACAGGCCGCCAACGCCAACGCCGGCAATTACCTGATCGGCCACCGCTGGACCTATGCCGATTGCTCGCTGTTCCAGCTCGTCGATGGACTGCGCTACATGTTCCCGCAGCGGATGAAGACGCTCGAACCCGATTACCCGGGGCTCGTCCGCCTCCACGGCTGCGTCGCCGAACTCCCCGGCATCGCCGCCTATCTCAAGAGCGACCGCCGTCTGCCGTTCAACGAAGACGGTATCTTCCGCCACTATCCGGAACTCGACGGCGAATGAGGACGCCCCGCCCCGCCGCGCGCATCCTGCTCGTCGATGGCGCGGGGTGCGTCCTGCTGTTCCGCTTCACCCCAGGCGATGGCCGCGCGCCGTTCTGGTGCACCCCCGGCGGTGCGCTCGACCCCGGTGAGACCTATCCGCAGGCGGCACGCCGCGAACTGCGCGAAGAGGTCGGGATCGATCGCGACTGCGGCCCCGAACTCGCGCAGCGCACCGTCGATTTCCTTACCATCGAACGCGTCGAGGTGACCGCCGACGAACGCTGGTTCCGTGTCGATATCGACGCATGCGACGTCGACCCCGCGGGCCACACCGCGCTCGAACGCCGCGTCATGCAGACGTGGCGCTGGTTCACCCGCGCCGATCTCGCCACCGATCCCGACCCGATCTACCCTGCCGATATCCTCGAATTGCTTGCCGCCACGGAGCCTGCCGATGCTCGATGATTTCATCCTCCAGACGATCCTGCCCTCGACCCATGATCTGGGCGGGTTCAAGGTCCACCGCACCTTGCCCAACAAGCAACGCACGATGGTCGGCCCGTTCCTGTTCTTCGACCAGATGGGTCCGGCGCACCTGCCCCAGGGCCAGGGCATCGATGTCCGCCCGCATCCGCACATCAACCTGTCGACCGTCACCTATCTGTTCGACGGCGCGATCGACCACCGCGATTCGCTCGGCACCCAGGCGCGGATCGAACCCGGCGCGGTCAACCTGATGACCGCAGGGCGCGGCATCGTCCATTCCGAACGCTCGCCGGGCGACGAGCGCGCCGACGGCCCGATGCTCTCCGGCATCCAGACCTGGCTCGCACTGCCCGAAGCCGCCGAAGAGATGGACCCCGCGTTCGAACATATCACCCGCGACCAGCTGCCCTTCATCGAGACGCATGATTCCTGCGCGCGGGTGATCATGGGCTCGCTCTGGGGCCAGACCGCGCCGACCACGACCCACTCAGGCACGATCTACGCAGACCTGTTGCTCGATCCCGGCGCCAGCGTACCGATCGACGACTGCGCCGAGGAACGCGCGATCTATCTCGCGATCGGCGAAGCGACGCTGGAGGGAATCCCGCTCGAACCCCAGACGCTCTACGTGCTCCGCCCCGGCATCGTCGCGACGCTGCGCTCGGCCAAGGGTGGCCGCGCGATGCTGTGCGGCGGCGACGCCTTCCCGACCCCGCGCCACGTCTGGTGGAATTTCGTCAGTTCGCGCCGCGACCGCATCGAACAAGCCAAGCGCGACTGGCGCGCCGGCGCATTTCCCACCGTGCCCGGCGACGACCAGGACTATATCCCGATCCCCGACGTGCCCCTGACGGTGAGCTATCCTTGAGCTTCTCCGTCGCCCCGGACTTGTTCCGGATTCCATCGTGCCGCAAACCAGACTGGCCATGATGAAATACCACGATGGACGCCGGACTAAATCCGGAGTGACGTAGGAGAGACCAATGGACGACTTACAACGCATCCCTCTCTCCACCGGCGTCACCCTCGACGTCCAGGTCGCGGGCGACCCCGCCAATCCGCCGATGATCCTGCTCCACGGCTTTCCCGAATCGCACCGCACCTGGCGCGACATCGTCCCCGATCTCGCGCGCGACCATTTCATCCTCGCCCCCGACCAGCGCGGCTATGCGCGCTCGTCGAAGCCTGCGGGCGTCGAGGAATACACCCCCGACAAGATCGTCGCTGACCTGATCGCGCTCGCCGATCATTTCGGGCTCGCGACCTTCACCCTCGTCGGCCACGACTGGGGCGGCGCGGTATCGTGGATGGCGGCGCTGCGGCATCCCGATCGCATCGCGCGGCTTGTCATCGTCAACGCCCCGCATCCGTTCATCATGCAGAAGACGCTGTTCGACGACCCTGAGCAACGTGCGGCCAGCCAATATATCACTGCGTTCCGCAACCCCGATCTCGAAGCGCATATCGCCAAGATCGGGCTTAGTTCGTTTTTCGACGGCAGCTTCATGAAGCACACCGATTTCGACAAGATCGCCGACGAAAAGCCGGTCTATCTCGATCAATGGGGCCAGCCCGGCGCGATGACCGCGATGCTCAACTGGTATCGCGCCAGCGCCATCGTCGTGCCTGCGATGGACCAGCTATCCGAACGCCCCGCGTATCTCGATGGCCCGTTCCCGCCAATTACCCAGCCGACGCTGGTCGTCTGGGGCATGAACGACGCCGCGCTGCTTCCAAGTCAGATCGATAGGCTTGGCGACTACGTGCCTCAGCTTACCCTGATCGAGGTCGATGCTGGCCATTTCGTGCCATGGGAAAATCCGACGGCGGTGATCGATGCGATCCAGGGTTGGGAAAAATAGAAGCGTCGCAACACCCTGTCTGTTGGCTGACCGGTGCGTTCCCGCATCATTCAGCAACGCTGGCTCAGAACGATCCTCTAGCCGCCACCTAGCGGCGGTCGAATATGAGGAGAGTATCGATGCGTACATTGATCATCGCGGCGCTCGCCGCCACCGTCTTGAGTCCGATGGCGATCCCGGCCGTCGCCACTGCCCAGAGCCGCGGCGAAGTCCGCCGCGACACCCGTGAAATCCGTCAGGACCGTAGGGATATCCAGCACGCGCGCGCCCGCGGCGACCGCGGAGACGTGCGCAATGCGCGCCAGGAATTGCGCAAAGATCGCCAGGAACGCCGCGAGGATTGGCGCGATTATCGCCAGAGCAACCGTGCCGTCTACACCCGCGGCGCTTATCGTGGCCCACGCGGCTATCGCTATCGCTCGGTAACCGTCGGCCATCGCTTTGCGCCCGCCTATTACGGTCGCAACTACTGGATCACCGACTACGCGCGCTATCGCCTGCCGCGGCCGGGCTATGGCTATCAGCGCTGGGTTCGGTACGGCAATGACGTCGTCCTGATCGATACCCGCAACGGGCGCACGATCCGCGTCTATAACCGTTTCTTCTATTGAGGCGCCGGCCCGGGGTTCCCGCCCCGGGCCGATCTTCTGCGGCCAGCCAAGCCGTCACCCGGGCGACAATTTCGCTGAATCGGGCAGGTCGATACCGCCCGCTTTCTCGGGCGTACCCGGCTTGATCCATCGACCGTGCGCATGGCTCGTGCCGACCACCCGCCAGTCTTCGCCATCGGGCCAGTGCCGCACCCGGATCACTTGATAGCCAAGCGCCCGGTCGGGTTCCATCATCACCCACGCCAGCGGTCGCGCCGCGGTCGCGTGCGCGCCCGCCGCTTTCATCGCCGCGCGAATGCGATCCGCGATCGGCTCGGGCAGATATTGCCACACCACCGAATGCATCAGCACCCGCGATACGCCCTCGGCCTGAGGTTCTTCGAGCCTTGCCTCGACCCAATCCGCCGCGTCCGCCTGCACCAGGTCGA
>JALYTW010000084.1 GCA_030854075.1 Pseudomonadota bacterium | reverse complement strand
GGCGCGGGCTCGCCGACCCGCGCGACCTGCGCGATCCGCGCTATGCGGGGTATGACCATGTCGCGATCGGCTGGGGCGAACGGCGCTTCTTCCTCGCCACCCCGACCTGGTGGGATGTGCGTCCGGCGACGATCATCGCCGCTTCGATCGGAAGCGACGAGACACTGCTCCATGTCGAGCACATTCCCGCCCCCGCCGTGCTCGACGGTGACGTGCGGCGACTTGTTCTGTCTGCTGATGAATATGCGCGACTTGCCGCCTTTATCCGCAGCAGTTTGGAGCCGAGCGGGAAGCGCTTTCCCGGCTATTTCGACAATGACGCCTTCTACGCGGCGCGCGGGCGCTACGACGCGGTCAGGACATGCAACGACTGGACTGGCGATGCGCTACGGTATGCTGGGGTAAGGATCGGCGCCTGGACCCCGTTCGCGGTGACGGTGATGGGGTGGTTTCCGGGGTAAGGCGCGCGCATGGTGGGGTCGACGGTCGCGCGTGAGACCCGATCAACATCGAACCGTTCGCCCTGAGCTTGTCGAAGGGCCTGAGTCTCACCGTGCTTCGACAAGCTCAGCACGACCGGAGGCCTTATGACTCTCGGCGCTAGCCGCCATACCCCGCACGATACCCCTGATATTGGCAGGCCTCGCGATCGTTCGGATCCTGGCGGCAACGCTTGGCGGCCTCGCGGCGCGCCTTGCCTTCCTTGGCCTCCTGCTTGCGCATCTTGCGGCCGTAGTTGCGGTCGGATTCCTCCTGGCTCGTCGTCGTCCAGTCGATCGCCTTGCCCGCGACCTGGAACGGTGCCTTGACGATGCTCGCAGCGGTGCTGACGCAGCCCCCGGTCGCGAGCGGCAGCAACAGGATCGGTATCCAACGGCGCATCATTTCATCCCTCCGGCGGCATCACGCGCCGCCGCACCAACTAGCGGAAAATCGGTGAAGAATCCATCCACGCCCTGGTCGATCGCCGATCCGATCTCGCCACGCAAGTCGCCGTGCGCGCGTGGATCGGCACCGCGGCGGAAGCGGGCGGGGAGAAAATAATTCTCGGCGCGATAGGTCCACGGATGGACGCGCAGCCCCGCCTCGTGCGCGTCGGCGACCAGCGTTGTCGGGGCCGCCCCGTCCCAAAGCTGCGCCTTGTCGGGTCCGATCCCATCAGCATAGGTCGCGATATTACGCAATCCTGTGGGGGTCAGCATTGCGGCATAGCTTGGCGCGCCGCCATCTGCCGGCGCGCCCTCCCCTGCCACCAGCTGAATCAGGCGGACGCGGGTCATAGCGCGGATCCGGCGGAGATTTGCGACTTCGAACGACTGGATGAAAACCGGGGCGCCCGCGCCAGCCCATCCCGCAGCGCGCAACTGGTGCACGAGCAGCGCGTCGGTTGGGTGGCCGATGCTCCCGAAATAGGTCGGATGCTTGGTTTCGGGATAGATGCCGACATGATGCGCCTTTGCCAGCGCGATGATCTCGGCAAGCGTCGGGATCTCGTAGCGGCCATCATACGCGGTGTTGTCGGGACGCAGCTGCGGCAGACGTTCCTTGGCGCGTAGCGTCTTCAACTCGCGCAGCGTGAAATCCTCGACGAACCAGCCGGTCTGCGCCTTGCCGTCGATCGTCTTGGTCGTTCGCCGTGCCGCAAATTCGGGATGATCAGCAACATCGGTGGTCTCGGAAATCTCATTTTCGTGCCGCGCGACGAGGACGTCGTCGCTGGTCGGGACCAGATCCGGCTCAATGAAATCGGCCCCCTGTTGAATCGCGACTTCGTAGGCCGCGAGCGTATGTTCAGGACGGAGCCCGCTCGCGCCGCGATGTGCGATCACGATCGGCGCGGCGCGGACTAAAGTTGATGAAGACATCGGCGCGTCCCTCGGCAAGCATCCCGCAACCGCCATGGCCGCCAAAATACCTAGCATGCGGCAGACCGTGGAAACCATGTATGCCATACGGGGTTACCTTATCAGACCAGCTGGGGCGAGACGCATGAAATTCACTATCAATGGCCAATCCTATGACGCGGAGGCGGACATCCGCACCTCGGTACTCGATCTGTTACGCGAACATGTCGGCCTCACGGGAAGCAAGAAAGGCTGCGACCACGGCCAGTGCGGCGCGTGCACCGTCCTGATCAATGGGCGCCGCGTCAACAGCTGCCTGACGCTGGCGGTGATGCACCAGGATGACGAGATCACGACGATCGAGGGGCTCGGCACCCCCGACGATCTCCATCCATTGCAGGCGGCGTTCGTCGCGCACGACGGCTATCAATGCGGCTATTGCACACCTGGCCAGATTTGTTCGGCGGTCGGCATGCTCGACGAGGCGAAGAAGGGCTGGCCGAGCCATGTGTCGGCCGATCTGGAACATAGCGACCTGTCGGACGCCGAAATCTCCGAACGGATGAGCGGCAACATCTGCCGCTGCGCCGCCTATCCCAATATCGTCGATGCGATTCGGGAGGTTGCCGGGCGAGCGCCCGCTGGTCGCGACGTCGCGGGAGCCGACGCATGAAGACCTTCACGTACAAAAAAGCGACGAGCGCCGAAGCCGCGGTGGCGGATACCGCGGCGACCACGCGGTTCATCGCGGGCGGCACCAATCTGCTCGACCTGATGAAGCTTCAGGTCGAAACCCCCGAAAAACTCGTCGACATCAGCCGCCTGCCGCTCGCCGAGATCGAGGACATGGACGACGGTGGGCTGCGCATCGGGGCGCTCGTCCCCAACAGCGATCTCGCCGCCGATCCCCGCGTCATCGACCGCTACGAAGTGCTCAGCCGTGGGCTGCTCGCGGGCGCGTCGGGGCAGTTGCGCAACAAGGCGACCACCGGGGGCAATCTGCTCCAGCGGACGCGTTGCTATTATTTCTACGATACCTCGATGCCATGCAACAAGCGCGAGCGCGGGACCGGCTGTTCGGCGATCGGCGGGTTCAACCGGATCCTCGCGGTGCTCGGCACCAGCGACCAGTGTATCGCGACGCATCCCAGCGACATGGCGGTCGCGATGCGCGCGCTCGACGCGACGATCGTCACGCTGAAGCACGACGGCGACAAGCGCCGCCTGTCGATCCACGATTTCTACCGGTTGCCGGGGGACACGCCCGATATCGAAACCGTGCTCGAACCGGGCGAACTCATCACCCATGTCGAGCTTCCCGCCCCGCCGCAGCGCGCCAGGCAACTATACCGCAAGGTCCGCGACCGCGCGTCCTATGCGTTCGCGCTGGTATCGGTCGCGGGCGTAGTCGCCGTCGAGAATGGCAAGATCGCCAGCGCGGCGCTGGCGTTCGGCGGACTCGGGCCGATGCCGTGGCGCGACGCTGCGGTCGAGGCTGCGCTCGTCGGTCAAGTGCCCTCGGATGACGCGTTCGCCGCGGCGGCGGATGCGCTGTTGAAGGGCGCACAGGGTTTCGGCTCGAACGATTTCAAAATCCCGCTCGCGCGCCGCACGCTGATCGCGTGCCTGCGCGAACTGACGGAGAACGGATGATGGCGGGTCCCGGCACTGGCGACACCAACAGCCTGACGATGGACAAGCCCCATCCCGACAGCCTGCTCGACAGCGGCGTCCAGGGGGTGATCGGCAAGCCGCTCGATCGGATCGACGGCAAGTTCAAGGTGTCGGGCACTGCGACCTATACCGCCGAATACGACATCCCTAATATGGCGTTCGGGCATCTGGTCCGCGCCACGATCGGCGCGGGCAAAATCAAGCACATCGACGCCGCGGGCGCAAAGGCTGTCCCCGGGGTGATCGACGTCGTCACCGACTACAAGACTTTCATACGCAATTCGCAACAGGGCGGCGAGACCGAAGCGCCCGTCCAGGGCGTCGAGACCATCGCCTATTACGGCGAAATCATCGCGATCGTCGTCGCCGAGACGTTCGAAGCCGCGCGCGACGCCGCGCAGCGGATCGAGGTCGAGTATGAGGAACGCGAGGGTCGCTACGACTTCGAGGCGCTCAAGGACGAAGCCGAAAAACCACCCGAAGGCGTGATCCCGGCCTATGGCGAACAGGGCGATATCGACCAGGCGATGCGCGATGCGGCGGTGACGGTCGACGTCACCTTCACGACCCCGAGCCAGAATTCCGCGGCGATGGAGCCGCACGCGTCAATCGCGGTATGGGACGATGACGGCGCGTTGACGCTGTATGGTGCGTATCAGATGCCCTCGTCGGACAAGCTCCAGCTTGCCAAGGCGCTGGGGGTCGAGCCCGACAAGGTTCGGATCATCGCGCGCTTCGTCGGTGGCGGGTTCGGATCGAAGCTGGGCATCGCGCCCGAAAGCGTCGCCGCCGCGGTCGCCGCGAAGCAACTCGGCCGTCCGGTCAAGGCGGTAATGGCGCGCCAGCAGGTGTTCGATGCCACCGTTCGGCGCTCCAACACCGAACAGCGCATCCGCCTCGGCGCCGACGAGAACGGCAAGCTCAGCGCGATCGGCCACGAAACGCTGTGTTCGAACCTGCCCGACGAAGCGTTTTTCGAGCCCGCCGGGATCGGGACGCATTTCCTGTACGGCGGCGAACACCGGCTGGTGACGCACGACATCGTTCGGCTCGCTCGAACGCTGAGCGGCTCGATGCGCGCGCCGGGCGAGGCGGTGGGCATGCTGGCGCTCGAGGGTGCGATGGACGAGCTTGCCGAAAAAGTCGGAATCGATCCGGTCGACCTGCGCAAGCGCAACGATCCCGCGCGCGATCCCGAAAAGGACATCCCCTATTCATCGCGCCAGCTGGCGCGCTGCCTCGACGAAGGCGCCGCGACGTTCGGCTGGGACGAACGCCACGCCAAACCCGCCAGCGACCGTCGCGGCGAATGGTATCACGGCATGGGGATGGCATCGGCGTGTCGCAGCAACATGCTCCAGCCGTCCGCCGCCAGGGTGTCGATCGACGGCCAAGGCAAGGCGAGCGTCGAAACCGACATGACCGATATCGGCACCGGCACCTATACCATTCTGGCGCAGATCGCCGCGGAAATCCTCGGCCTGCCGATCGAGGACGTGGCCGTCCATCTCGGCGATACCGATTCCCCCCCGGGCGCGGGATCGGGCGGATCGTGGGGCGCGGGATCGAGCGGATCGTCGGTGTATCTCGCCTGCGAACTGCTCCGCGACAAGATCGCCGCGGCGATGGGGGTCGATGCCACCACGCTGACGCTGAAGGATGGCCGCGCGATCGCCGACAACCGCAGTGTGCCGCTGGGCGACCTGGTTGGCGACGGCATCGCGGTCACCGGCGACATCAGCCCCGGCAAGCAGGAGAAGGCGTTCACCCAATCCTCGTTCGGCGCGCATTTCTGCGCGGTGAAGGTCAACGCGGTGACCGGCGAGGTGCGCGTCGAACGCATGCTCGGCGTGTTCGCCGCCGGGCGGATCCTCAACGAAAAAACCGCGCGGTCGCAATGTCTTGGCGGCATGACCTTCGGGATCGGCGCGGCGTTGACCGAAGAACTGGTCCACGACCCCCGCAACGGCAAGATCGTCAATCGCGACCTCGCCGAATATCACGTGCCGGTGAACGCCGACGTGCCGCAATTGGAAGTCATGTTCCTCGACGAACGCGACATCCACGCCAACCCGATTCACGCCAAGGGGATCGGCGAACTCGGCATTTCGGGCGCGGGCGCCGCGGTCGCCAACGCGATCTACAACGCCTGCGGGGTCAGGGTCCGCGATTTTCCGATCACGCTCGACAAGCTGATCGGTGAGATGCCCGCGGATTGAGCGCCGTCGCGACCTCGACGTGGGCGGGTACGCCGCGTAGGTTGGAGATTACCGTTGCAGGGGCGCGAACCGACCGATGACCGAACAGATGATGGATGCGCCGTATCGTCCCCAGGGGCTGACGAACGGTGAACAGGGCGTGCTCGGCCAACCGCTGCCGCGGATCGAGGGCGCCGCGAAGGTCACCGGCCAGGCGACTTATGCATACGAAGGCACGCCTGCCGGCATCGCCTACGCCGCGATCGTCGGTGCCCCGCGCGGATCGGGCACAATCGAGCGGATCGACGCGAGCGCCGCCGAGGCGCTGCCCGGCGTCATCGCGGTCATTCATGGCGACCCGCGGATGCCCGCGGGCGAGGCCAACAGCCGTGCGATGCCGAGCTTCGCGAGCGACACCGTGTTCCATTATGGCCAGCCCGTCGCAATCGTCGTCGCCGAAAACCAGGCGGTCGCACGCGAAGCCGCGGCGCTGGTCGTCGTCGAGATGACTCCGGGCCAGGACCGGTTCGACCCGCGCGCGGAGCCGATCGATACCGCGCCAAAAATCGGCTTCCTGCCACCGATCGCGAAGGGCGACCTCGACGCCGCGCTCGCCGAGGCGGCGGTGGTGTTCGACCAGACCTACACCACCCCGATCCACTTTCCCGCGGCGATGGAACCACATGCGTCGACCGCGTGGTGGGAGGGCGACAAGCTCACCGTGCGATCGAGCAACCAGGTGATCGGCGCGGCGCGCGGCACGATCGCGCAGGCGCTGGGGATCGACAAGGACAAGGTTCGCGTGCTCGCGCCCTATGTCGGCGGCGGGTTTGGGGGCAAAACCGGGGTCGGACCCGAGGTTATTTTTGCGGCGATCGCGGCAGAGCGGATCGGTCGCCCGGTGAAGGTGGCGCTACCGCGACGGCAAACCGCGTATCTGGTCCACCACCGGTCGGACACCGTCCAGCATATCAAGATCGGCTGCGACGAGAATGGCGTGATTTCGGCCTTCGCGCATCTCAGCGTTGCGGCGCAGAACGACGATGGCGAATTCCTCGAACCGGTGCCGTTCGGTTCGCTGCCGCTGTATCGCGGCGCGGTTCGCCACTTCAAGACCGACCTCGTGCGCGTCGATCTGCCCGCGACCGGCGCGG
>JALYTW010000127.1 GCA_030854075.1 Pseudomonadota bacterium | reverse complement strand
CCCGCTGTCCCTTCCCGCTTGCGCCGACGATCGGCCTCCTCCTCGCACCGGTGATCCTTGTATCGGGTTGTGCCCGCGACGATCGCGCCTATCCCTCGCTCGCGCCGCGCCCGGTCGAGACGCTGGGGTTTGCCGAACCCGAGACCAACCAACCCGACGTGCGTCCCGATCCCGCGCTCGATGCCAAGATTGCCGACCAGCGCCAGGCGCTCGCCCGGATCGCAAAGGGCTTCGCTGACGCCGCGGTCATCGCCGATGGCGCGGCGCGCCGCGCAAAGGGAAAGGCAGTTGGCACCGACGCGTGGCTGGACGCGCAATCCGGGCTCGCTCAGCTCGACGATTGGCGCGCGCAGACATCCTCGCTCGTCACCGATTTCGACCAATTGATCGCCGAACGCGCCGCCACGCTGCTCCCGGTCTATCCGCCGCTCGCCACAATGCGCAGCGACGCGGTCGAGGAGGCTAAAAGCCAGGGCGAGTCGATCGACCGGATCGAAGCGATGCTGGTCCTTTCCTGAGCTAAGCGGTGTTGGCGGGATGGCGGACGTCGCGCGCCGCGTCAGACACGCTTTCCGTCACTGCGGGCGGCTGATCGCGTAGGTGATGTGGCGGCGCAGCGGATCACCTGCCGCCAGCGCCGGATGATCGAACGCGAAATCGACGACCCGGCGCATGCCCAGCCGCTCCATTAACCGCCAACTTGCCACGTTCGCAGATACCGTGGTCGCATAGATCGTCGGCCAGTCGAACCGCGCCCAGCCATCGATCAGGCACGCCATCGCGGCCCCGACGGCGAACCCGCGGCGCTGCTGACTGGGCATGATCCCCCAACCGATTTCGGGCAGTCCCTCGATCGGCGTGTCGTCAGGACCGGGCTTGATCCCGCAGTAACCAACAAACCGCCCGCTCGCGCGGTGCTCGATCGCCCAGAAACAGCTTCCGGTCGCCGCCAGATGCGCGTTCTGCCGCGCCGCCGCCGCTGCAGCGCCGGCCAGTGTGAGCGGCGGGCCGAGATACGCCATGAACCCGGGGTCGGTACTCATCGCATGATGATGCGGCACATCCTCGTCCCGCCATGCACGCAGGATCAGCCGCTCGGTCTCGATCACGCCGCGCTGCGCTCCACCGCATAGACGATCATCTCGCCCAGCGGGTCGTCGGCGGCAAAACGCGGATGCCCGAAATCGCGATCGGCGCGCCGCCGCATCCCCAGCGTCAGCATCAGCCGCCACGACGGTTCGTTGCCGGGAGTGGTATAAGCGATGATCTCGGCAGCGTCGGTGTTTACCCAGCCCCAATTGATGCTCGCCATCGCCGCCTCGCGCGCGACGCCGCGCCGCCAGTACGCCTCGGCGATCCGCCACCCCGCCTCGAGCATCCCGAACACCGGCGATCCGGGGTGGTGCGCGCGGCGCAGCCCGCAGATGCCGATCAGTTCGCCACTGCTGCGCCAATCGACCGCCCACATCGAAAATCCGTCGTCGCGCTGCCCCGCGATCTGCGCATCGATGAGCGCATCGAGCGCGTCGTCGGTGGTCGGTCCGCCGAAATGCGTCATCATCGCGGGCGTGTTGATGATCGCGCGGAACCGCGGCTTGTCCGCCTCGCGCCACGGGCGCAGCACCAGGCGATCAGTCTCGATCATGCGTCACCCGTTGAGCAGCCGCGCGGCGTGCGCGGCGTGATAGGTCAGCACTCCCGAAACCCCAGCGCGCTTGAACGCCATCAGCGTTTCGAGCACCAGCACGTCGCGCTCGCCCGCCCCCGCCGCGACCGAGGCCTCGATCATCGCATATTCGCCCGACACCTGATACGCGAATACAGGGACTTCGAACGCGGTCTTCACGCGCAGGATGATGTCGAGATAGGGTAGCCCGGGCTTTACCATCACGCTGTCGGCACCCTCGGCGAGGTCGAGCGCGACCTCGCGCAGCGCCTCCTCGGCGTTGGCCGAATCCATCTGATACGTCTTCTTGTCGCCCTTGAGCAGGCCGCGCGAACCGACCGCATCGCGGAACGGCCCGTAGAAGCCGCTCGCGTATTTGGCGGCATAGCTCATGATCTGGACGTTATGCGCGCCCTCGCGCTCGAGCGCGTCGCGGATCATGCCGATCCGCCCGTCCATCATGTCCGATGGCGCGATGATGTCAGCCCCCGCGCGTGCCTGGTTGAGCGCCTGTTCGACCAGCACGCTCGCGGTCGTGTCGTTGACGACATAGCCCGCCGTATCGACCAGCCCATCGTGCCCGTGGCTGGTATAGGGATCGAGCGCGACATCGGTCAGCACGCCGACCTCGGGCACCGCATCCTTCAACGCGCGGATCGCACGGCACATCAGGTTGTCGGGGTTCAGCGCCTCGCGCCCATCGTCGCTACGCAGGTGCGCGGGCGTGTTCGGAAACAGCGCGATGCACGCGATGCCGAGGTCGCGGGCCTCCTTCGCGCGCGCGACGATGCCGTCGACCGACCAGCGCGAGACGCCGGGCAGGCTGGCGATCGGCTCCTCGACCCCCTCGCCCTCGGCGATGAACAACGGCCAAATCAGATCGGCGGGGGTCAGCACGGTTTCGGCGTGGAGACGGCGGCTCCACGCGCTCGCACGCGACCGACGGAGGCGAAGGGCGGGATAGGATGCGGACATGCACACAGCTTTGCTTGATGCGCTTTCTACAGGCAAGCGCTACGGACGGTGACCATGACGCCGATCACCTCTGCGGCGCTGATCGTCAACGCGATGTCGCGATCGGGGCGCCGCTCGTTCAAGGCCGCCTGCGCCGCGATGCAAGGCCTGCCCTTCCCGGTCGACGCGCATGCGGTCGAAGACCCCGCCGATCTCGATGCGACCGTCGAGCGCGCGCTCGCCAAGAAGCCCGATCTCGTCGTCCTCGGCGGCGGCGACGGCACGATCAGCGGGCTGGTCGACCAGCTCGTCGGCAGGGACGTGATCCTCGGCATTCTGCCGCTCGGCACCGCCAACAGCTTCGCGCGCACGCTCGGCATCCCGCTCGATATCCCGGGCGCGGTCGATGTCATCCGCAACGGCGTGCCGCGGCGGATCGACCTTGGCATGATCGACGACGATTATTTCGCCAATTGCGCGGCGATTGGGATGAGCCCGCAGATCGCCGAGACGGTGCCGCATGGGCTCAAGAAACTGTTTGGCCGGATCGGCTATCTCGGCTGGGCCTCATATCAATACACGCGATTCAAACCCTTCACGCTCATCGTCGGTGGCGGCGATGCGGCGGAGCGCCTGTGCGTCGTCGAGGTGCGGATCTCGAACGGTCGCTTCCACGGCGGGACGTTGCTAGTCGACGAAGCGGCGGTCGATTCGGGCGACATCGTCGTCCAGGCGGTGGTCGGCACGACCAAGGGCCGACTGGTCAAGAATTGGCTGGCGAGCTTCGTCGGCAACCAGGCACGCCACGACGACACCAGAAGCTTTCGCGGTACGTCGCTACGGATCGACACCGATCCGCCGATGCCCATCTCGATCGACGGCGAGGTGCTCGCCGAAACCCCGGTCACCGCGCGCATCGCCGCCGGCATCATCGAGGTGATGGCCCCGACCTAGCTTCAGCCGATGGGCATCTGCTTGCCCGTTGGCTGGCTTCCCGCCCTCACCCGCGCGGCGCCATCTTCGGCCACGGGCGTGTCGACCAGCTTTACGCGCCGCCAACCGCCGAACCGGTAATAGCCGATCGTCAGGATCATCGACGCGAGCGATCCCGCGGGGAAACTCCACCAGATCGCGTCCGCGCCGATGCGGGGATCGAACACCGCCGCGATGCCGAAGCGGATCGGGAACATCGCGATTGCCAGGATCACCAGCGGCCCCACCACCGCACCATTCGCGCGGACCGTCGCGGCAAGTACCATCGACACCCCGAACAGGATGAAGCTCCACCCCGCGATCAGGTTGATCCGCACCGCGATCCCGATCGACGCGGGGTCCTGACCCAAAAACAGCCACAGCACATGCCGGTCGACCAACGTCAGCACCGCGAGCAGCCCGCCGGTCAGCGCCAGGTTCATCACCAGCCCCGCGCGGGTGATCCGGTCGACCCGGTCCCACCGCCCCGCCCCGATATTCTGCGCCGCCATCGCACTCACCGCCGCGCCCACCGCCATCGCGGGCATCTGGACATAGGTCCACAGCTGGTTCGCCGCGCCATAGGCCGCGGTCGTCGACGTGCCGTGGCGATTGACCAGCCCGATCATCGCCAGCGCCGATGTCGATACCACGAGCATCTGCAACCCCATCGGGAAACCCTTGACGACGATCGTCTTCAACAGGTCGCGCGCGGGGAGCAGATACCGCAGCTCCCCGCCACGCAGCCGGATGACCAGGTCGCGGCGATAGATGAACACCACCAGCGCGATCAGTGCGACGCTGTTGGCGATCAGCGTGGCGAGCCCCGATCCCTCGATCCCCATCGCGGGGATCGGCCCCCACCCGCGGATGAAGACCGGGTTCAACCCGACATCGACGAGCGAGCCCAGCGCCATGAATTTCAGCGGCGTCATCGAATCGCCGGTGCCGCGCAGTGCCATCGTCAGCAGCACGGACAGGAACCCCGGCGGCATCGCAAGGAAGATCACGCGCAGATAGGCAAGCGCGAGCGGATAGACCTCCGCCGGGGTGGCGAGCAGCCGCAGGATCGCGGGCGCGACGATCCACCCGACGCCCACGGTCAGGATCGAAATGACGGTGAACAACCCCAGCGCGGTCCCCAGCACGCGCCGCACCGCGTCGATATCGCGGCGCCCCATCTGCTGCCCGATCAGGATCGTCGCCGCCATCCCGAACCCGAACACCGCCGCGACCAGCAGGAACATGATGATATTGGCGTTGGTCGTCGCCGCCAGCGCGGTTTCGCCGAGGAATTGCCCGATCCACACCGCGTTGATCGACCCGTTGAGCGATTGGAGCACGCTCGACCCCAAGGTCGGCAGCGCGAACACGAGCAACGTCGCCGCGATCGGCCCCGACGTCAGGTCGCGTTGCGGCCCTCCCCTCCCGCTTGCGGAGGTCGGGGATGGGCTTGTCTCAGTGGTATCGCTCACGGTCTGTCGTCTTCCCACGCCTAGCCCCTCCCGCCAGCGGGAGGGGGATTGTCACCCCAATCGCGCCAGCGCCGCCGACAGCCGCTCGGCCTCCGCCGCCTTGTCGGCATGATCCGCCTTCGCCTTCTCGACCGCCTCGGGCTTGGCACGTTCGACGAAGCTAGGATTACCGAGGCGACCGGCGAGCGCATCGCGTTCCTTCTGAGCGGCGGCGATCGCCTTCGTCAGGCGGATTCGCTCGGCGTCGAGATCGATAACGCCTTCGATCGGAAGAATGTATGTCACATTGTCCACGGCGATTTGTGGCCCCATGGACTTCTCAGGCCCTGCCGACGGTAGGGTTCGATCTATCCGATCTCCAGTTTCTAATGCGATCTCTGTACCTGTGTTTAAAAAGATGGCATGGTCAACTCGCGCCAATCGGCGGATCGCTAACCTCTGACGATCGATCCGTCCGATTAATTCCGTCGGCACAGGCGGTGGATTATTTGCTGAAATTCCACCGTAAACCGTTGTTAAAACCATCAGGTCAGTCCGCGCGCCCGGCGGCACGTTCAACTCGGTCCGCGCCGCGCGGATCTCGCTCACCAGCCGGATTAGCCAGTCGATTTCCTGCTCGGCCTCGGGATCGAGACTTAGCGCGTCCGGCATCGGCCATTGCGCGACGATCAGATCATAGGGGCGCTTCCCCATCGCGTGCCACAGTTCCTCGGTGATGAACGGCATGAACGGATGGAGCAGCACCAATATCTGGTCGAGCACCCAGCCGCACACCGTCTTGCTTTCGGCGTCGATCTCGCCGCGTTCGCCCTCGACGAAGGCGGGCTTGATCAGTTCGAGATACCAGTCGCAGAACCGGCTCCACACGAACTGGTACACCGCGTTCGCCGCACCATCGAACCGATAGTCGGCGAGCGCCAGGTCGACCGCCTGCACCGTCTTGATCGTCTCCGCGATCACCCATTTGTTGACTGCCAGCGCCGCGTCCGGCGCCTCCAGCGTCGCGCTCGCGCCGATCCCGTTCGACTGGCAGAACCGCGCAGCATTCCACAGCTTGGTCGCGAAGTTGCGATACCCCTCGACGCGCTTCTCATCCATCTTGATGTCGCGGCCCTGGCTCTCCATAGCCGCCATGAAGAACCGCAGCGCGTCCGCACCATATTTGTCGATCAACCCGAGCGGATCGACCGTGTTTCCCTTCGACTTCGACATCTTCGCGCCATCCGCCGCGCGGACGAGCCCGTGGAGATACAGCGTCTTGAACGGCACATCTCCCATGAAATGCAATCCCTGCATCATCATCCGCGCGTTCCAGAAGAACAGGATGTCGAAGCCGGAAATAAGGACGTCGTTGGGGTAGCGGCCCTTAATTTTTGGATTGAGAATTTGCTGAGCCGCAACTTCTGCCTCGTGAGGCATCGTGTATGATTCTGACGAGAGGTAACCGATAGCCGCTTCACCTTTCGCCAGCGCAAAAATTGGATGCTTCGGCATCTCGATTGGCCAACCCAATGTCGCAAACGGCCACAGCGCAGAGGAGAACCATGTGTCGAGGACGTCGGGATCCTGCCAGATCAGCGCCGCGTCCATTTCGTCTCCCAGTACGGCGCGATTAATTGCCTCGACTGGGTCAACGGCAATTCCAACTCGGCGATTGCCATAATAGTCCGAGGCTTTTCTGAGAGCGTCCGCCTCATTATCCGCAACGAAAATGGCTGGCGTTTGCGAGCCGTAAAGCAACGTTTGATCCGCGCCCCAGCTTGGCCCAAACCAAGCCGGGATCCGGTGCCCCCACCACAATTGCCGCGACACGCACCACGGCCGGATATTCTCCATCCAGTTGAAGAACGTCTTCTCCCACGTCTTCGGCACGATCCGGATCGCCCCCGATCGCACCGCTTGAATCGCGGGCTGCGCGAGCGCCTTGGCGTCGACATACCATTGGTCGGTCAGCCATGGCTCGATCACCACACCGGAGCGATCGCCATAGGGAGTCTGGATCGTGCGCGGTTCGGCGTCGTGTTCCTCACCGTCCTTGTCGACATGCGGAATCAAGCAACCATCGGCCTTCAACCGCGCGACCACCGCCGCGCGCGCCTCGGCGGTGGTCAGTCCGATCAGCTCGGCCGGAATCAACCCGTCCGCCACCTGCACCACCCGCGCCTTCGCATCGAGCATGTTGAGCATCGCACCCGCCGCAAACCCGGCGCGCTTGCCGACCTCGAAATCGTTGAAGTCGTGCCCCGGTGTGATCTTCACCGCGCCCGATCCGAGTTCGGGATCGGCGTGCTCGTCGGCGACGATCGGGATCAACCTGCCGGTGATCGGCAGCCGCACCTTCTTGCCAATCAGTGCGGTGTAGCGTTCGTCGGTGGGATGCACCGCGACCGCCATGTCCGCGAGCATCGTTTCGGGGCGCGTCGTCGCAACCTCGATGAAGCCCGATCCATCCTCGAGCGGATAGCGCAATCGCCAGAACTGCCCCTTGATCTCGCGGGTCTCGACCTCGAGATCGCTGATCGCGGTGCCGAGGCCCGGGTCCCAATTTACCAGCCGCTTGTCGCGGTAGAGCAAGCCCTCGTTATGAAGATCGACGAAGACCTTGATGACCGCCTTCGAAAAGCCCTCGTCCATCGTGAAGCGTTCGTTCGCCCAATCCATCGAACAGCCCAGGCGGCGGAGCTGGCGGGTGATCTCGCCGCCGCTCTCCGCCTTCCAGTCCCACACCTTCTCGACGAAAGCCTCGCGCGACAGGTCCGTGCGCTTCTCGCCCTTCGCAGCCATCTGGCGCTCGACGACCATCTGCGTCGCGATCCCCGCGTGATCGGTGCCGACCACCCACAGCGCATCCCTGCCCTGCAACCGCGCATGACGCGTCAGGATATCCTGCAACGTGTTGTCGAGCGCGTGGCCGATATGCAGGCTGCCGGTGACGTTGGGCGGCGGGTTGACGATCGTCCACGGCTCCGCACCGGGGCGGTCGGGGTGAAACAGCCCCTGGTCCTCCCAATGCGCGTACCAGCGTGTCTCGATCGCGGCGGGGTCGAAGGTCTTGGCGAGTTCGGTCATGGCGCGAGCTTTAGCCGCGCATCTGCCCCCGCGTCACCCCGTCAGTTAGGCGTCTTCCCCGTCCACTTATCCATCCAGCCGAGTACCTCGCGATACCATTGCCGCGAGTTGCTGGGTTTCAGCACCCAATGGCTCTCGTTCGGATTGACGATCAGCCGCGAGGGGACGTCGCGCCTCTGGAGCGCCGTGAACGCGGCGATCCCCTGGGTGTAGGGGATTCGGAAATCCTTTTCGCCGGTGATGACCAGCATCGGGGTCTTCCACTTGTCGACGTAATTGACCGGGTTCCATTTCTCGAACGCCTGCGGGTCCTCGTAATAGGCTTTGCCACCATGTTCCCATTCGTCGAACCACAGTTCCTCGGTCTCGTACGCCATCGCGCGCGCGTCGAAGACGCCGTCGTGCTGGACGATGCATTTGAACCGATCGGGCCATTTCCCCTCGAACCAGTTCATCATATAGCCGCCATAGCTGGCGCCGAGCGCGCAGGCGTTGTCCGCATCGAGCCACGCATATTGGTCGGTCGCGGCCTTGAGGCCCTTCTGCAGATCCTCGAGCGGCCAGCCGCCCCAATTGTTGCGGATCGCGTCCTGGAACGCCTGGCCGTAGCCGGTACTTCCATGGAAATCGACCGCGACCAGACCAAAACCCGCGCCCGCGAACACCGCCGGATTCCACCG
>JALYTW010000056.1 GCA_030854075.1 Pseudomonadota bacterium | reverse complement strand
AAACAGCACGCGACCCCTACCCCGCCAACGATCAGCGTGCCGACCCAGGGTGAGCCGAACCGCGGATGAATCTGCGCCATCCACCGGTCGAGCGGGCGGCCCCAGCTGCCGTCGCGCGCGGTGCCGTAGAAGAACCGCGCGCAGGCGAGGATGCACGCGATCACCGCATTGATGATCGCGACGACGACCCCGATCGCGATGGCGGCGGCGATCGTGTCGTTACCGCGCACCCGGGCGAGCAGACCAAAGGGGTCGTCGGCGACCACGAGCGCGTTCAGGTCCGGCGCGCCCATCAACGCGGCGATCATCGGCACCATCTCGAACAACAGCGTGAACACCAGCGCCAGCAGGATCGTGCGCGCGATCAGCCGCGAGGGTTCGTGCATCTCCTCGCCGAAATAGACCGCCGCGCCATAGCCGTTCATCGCGAAGATGCCGATCGAGGTGGCCAGCCCGATCGAGGCCGCGCTGGCGGGAACGAGGACCCCCAGATCGGGCATCACCGGGTGGAGCAGGAACGCGCCGAACGGGCGCACGACATCGCCGAAGCCGAGCCCGACGATCGCGACCAGCGCCAGCACCTCGACCAGCAGGAAGATTCCGGTCAGCCACGCGTTGACCCGAACCTGGAGGATCGCGACGAGCATCGACAATCCCACCACCGCGACCGCGATCGGGATGGTCGGCAATCCCGGATAGATCGTCGCGAGCACCGCGCTGATTCCGAGGCCCGCGACGGGTGGGAAGAACAGGTTGTTGAAGACATTGACGCCGAGCATCACGAACCCCGCGAGCGGCCCCAACGTCCGCGTTACCGCGACATATTCACCGCCCGCGACCGGCCACGCGCTCGACAGTTCGGCATAGACGAAGGCGGTCGCGACGCAGACGATCCCGGCGAGCACCATCGCCCACACCGCGCCGGTTCCCGCGACCTGGAGCATGCCGGGAACGATCACGAACACCGACGACGCGGGGGTCGTGACCGACAGGGTGAGGAATAGCACACCGGTGACGCCAAGGCTGCGGACGAGCGGTGGGGGAGCGGCCGGCAGCAACTGGTCGTCTAGCATCGATCCCCCTTAACGCGATGCGAGTGATGGCATGGTTAATCGAGCGGGGGAAGCGCCAGCCGATCGGCCTCACCCTTCCGGCGCTGATGCGAGCGTGGGTGGTCAGCCTGCGGCGGGGGCGACCGCCTGATCGACGTCCGTCGCAACTGCGGTCGATCGAAGGTTCAGTTCCTTCAACTGCCGCGGAGTGGCGAAATTGGGGGCACCCATCATCAGGTCCTCCGCCTTCTGCGTCATCGGGAACACAATGACCTCGCGGATATTGGGTTCGTCGGCGAGCAGCATCACGATCCGGTCGATCCCCGGCGCGGAGCCGCCATGCGGGGGGGCACCGAACTTGAACGCGTTGATCATGCCCGCGAAATTGGTGTCAACATCGGCCTGCGAATAGCCCGCAATCTCGAACGCCTTGTACATGATCTCGGGCCGGTGGTTCCGGATCGCGCCCGACGACAGCTCGATGCCGTTGCAGACGATGTCGTACTGATAGGCGAGGATATCGAGCGGATCCTTGGTTTCGAGCGCCGCCATCTCGCCCTGCGGCATGCTGAACGGGTTGTGGCTGAAATCGACCTTCTTGGTGTCATCGTCGTATTCGAACATCGGGAAATCGACGATCCAGCAAAACTCGAACCGGGTCTCGTCGATCAGCGCGAGTTGCTCGGCGGCGCGGGTGCGCGCGAGCCCGGCGAGCTTGGTGGCCTGCGCGGCGGGGCCCGCGGCGAAGAACAGGCCGTCATCGGGGCCGAGGCCGAGCGCGTCGGCCATCGCGGTCATCTTGTCCTCGCCGTGGTTCTTGGCGATCGGGCCGCCCCATTCGCCAGCCTTGCGGGTCGCATAGCCGAGCCCGGCGAACCCCTCGGACTGCGCCCAGTTGTTCATCTCGTCGAAGAACTTGCGGCTCTTCTCCGCGGTGCCGGGCGCGGGGATCGCGCGGACGACATCGCCCGCCTCGACGATCGAGGCGAAGCGGCCGAAGCCCGACCCGTTGAAATGATCGCTGACGTCGCTGATCAGGATCGGGTTGCGCAAATCGGGCTTGTCGTTGCCGTATTTCAGCATCGATTCGCGGTACGGGATGCGCTGGAACGGCAGCGCGGAAACGGTGCGGCCCTTGCCCTGCCAGTTGGCAAATTCCTCGAACACACCGTGGAGCACGGGCTCGATCGCCTGGAACACGTCCTCCTGCGTGACGTAGCTCATCTCGAAATCGAGCTGGTAGAATTCGCCCGGCGACCGATCCGCGCGCGCGTCCTCGTCGCGGAAGCACGGCGCGATCTGGAAATAGCGATCGAAGCCCGCGACCATCAGCAGCTGCTTGAACATCTGCGGTGCCTGCGGGAGCGCGTAAAATTTACCCGGATGGACGCGCGAGGGCACGAGATAATCGCGCGCACCTTCGGGGCTCGACGCGGTCAGGATCGGGGTCTGGAATTCGGTAAAGCCCTGGTCGACCATGCGGCGGCGGATCGAGGAAATGACGCTCGACCGCAGCATGATATTGGCGTGGAGCTTTTCGCGGCGCAAATCGAGGAAGCGGTAGCGCAGCCGGATGTCCTCGGGATAATCGGCCTCGCCAGCGACCGGCATCGGCAGTTCCTGTGCGGTGGACTGGATCGTGATCTCGACCGCGACGACCTCGATTGCCCCGGTGGCGAGGTTAGGGTTGGTCGCCTCGGGGCCGCGTGAGACTACCTCGCCCGTGACCGTGATGACCGATTCGACCCGCGAATTTTCCAGCAGGTCGAGCATCGGGCTGCCCGACTTCGCAACGATCTGGGTGATGCCGTAATGGTCGCGCAGGTCGACGAAGAGCACGCCGCCATGATCGCGCTTGCGGTGGATCCAGCCCGACAGGCGGACGGTCTCACCGACGTTCGCCGCGGTCAACGCGGCGCAGGTGTGAGAGCGGTAGGCGTGCATGTTGGTTCTTCTTTCTTCGTCGCTCCGGACTTGATCCGGGGTTCCGCTTTTTCCCATATCGACAGATAACAAGCAGGGCTCAGCGTGAGGCCGGGGCGACGGTGGTTAGGATGGCCGCGCCCTCCCCTTCCATACCCTCTTTGTCAACCCGCGCGCGCGCGGCTATGGCGGCACGCTTATGCATATTCATCCCCTGATTACCGAGAGCGCCACGCTCGCCAATCTGTGTACCCGTCTCGCCGAGGCCGACTTCGTAACGGTCGATACGGAGTTCATGCGCGAGAGTACCTACTACCCCGAACTGTGCCTTATTCAGATCGCCGACGTGAACGAGGCGGCAGCGATCGATCCGATGGCGCCCGGGCTCGACATGAAGCCGTTGCTCGATTTGCTGACCGAAAACGACGACGTGCTGAAGGTTTTTCACGCCGGCGGGCAGGACATCGAGATCGTCTACAATCTGACGGGCAAGACTCCCTACCCGCTGTTCGACACCCAGGTCGCGGCGATGGCGTTGGGGCAAGGCGAACAGATCGGCTATTCGAACCTGGTCGACAGCTGGCTGGGGATCGTCGTCGACAAGGGCGCGCGGTTCACCGACTGGTCGCGGCGGCCGCTGGATGCGCGGCAGATCGAATATGCGATCGGCGACGTCACTCATCTCGCCGCGATCTTCCCTAAGATGCTCGAGCAATTGCGCAAGACCGGGCGCGGGCTGTGGCTCGACCAGGAAATGGCGCGGCTCGCCGATCCCGCCAATTACGCAAACGATCCCGAACTGGCGTGGAAGCGCGTGCGGATATCAGGGCGCAAGCCCGAGGTGCTCGGGCGGTTGAAGGCGCTTGCGCGATGGCGCGAACGCGAGGCACAGGGCAAGGACCTGCCGCGCGGACGGATCGTCAAGGATGAGACGCTTGGCGACATCGCGGGGCATCCGCCGAAGAAGCAGGCCGATCTCGCCAAGGTCCGCGGCCTCTCGGCGACGTGGGCGCAAAACGACATTGGCGCGCGGCTGATGGGGGCGCTGGAGGGCGCGACGCCGCTCGATGCCGACGAGTTGCCCGCGCGCGACGATCGGAAGCCGGGGCTTGGCAAGGATGGTTCGCTGGTCGCCGACCTGCTCAAGCTGCTACTCAAGATCCGCTCGCGCGACATCGATGTCGCCGCCAAGCTGCTCGCGCGCACCGACGAACTCGAAATGCTCGCGGCCGGGGTGCGCGAAGGGTTGCCGATGCTCGAGGGCTGGCGATTTGACCAGTTCGGCAGCGACGCGCTTGACCTCGTCGAGGGGCGTCTGGCGTTTGCGGTCAATGGTGGCAAGCTCAAGATGACGCGGACCGAAGACGCGGTCTAGCCGCGATCAGGCAGCGCGCCCGGCGCGCAGCCCCATCGCGTTGGCGAGTGCGGCGTGACGCTTCTCGCTTGCCTCGCTGTAGAGCGCGGCATCGTCCTCCGCGAGGTGGAGCACGAGACGATTGCCGTCGATCGCGATCCGGCTGCGCTGGAGTGGCCCCGCCAGCCCCGCGCTCAGCCGCTGACCGAGTCGGATCGCGAGCCCCCACCGAACCGCACGGTCGAGCCCCGGAGCGTCCGCCAGCCGCGACACCGCCGCCATGATCGCCGCGCCGCCGCCCAGCGAAGTAAACAGCGCCTGCGCCATCACCGCGCGCTCGGCGGCGGTGATGCCGACCCAATTGCCGTGCAGCGCGATCTCGGCACCGCGTTCGGCGCGGAATTCGGGGTTCGCGTGCCAGCCGACATCGGCAAGCAGGCAGGCGGCGTGGCGAATTCGCGCCTCCTCCGCCGATTCGTCGGCGAACAGCGGCGCGATCCAGTGGTCGAGCAGGTCACCATGTTCGGGAAACCGGCCGAGTAGCCGCCCCTCCTCGCGCGCGCCGACGATCAGTGGGTCCAACCGCCGCGTCTCATCGTCGAGCGTGCCGTACAACAGCCCTTCGCGCAGCCCGAACGACGAGACGATCGCGCGCTCGCTGCCGAGCGCGCGCATGACGAGCCCGAGCAGTGCATTCGCGTCGCCGAGCGTCGCCGCGCGTGACGAGGACAGCCCGGGGATCGATCGCAGCCGCGGTTTCGATAGATGCGCGATCGTCCGCCCCAGCCGCGCCACGGTCGTCGCGTCGAGCGCATAGCCGTGGATGATCGCGAGCGGATAATCGGTCAGGCCGATATCGAGCCGCGCCAGCGCACGCCATGATCCGCCGACGAGGTACATCGGCAGCCCGCGCCCCCGCCCCTGCCAGCCGGCCTCGCGAATCATGCGGGTGACCTTGCGTTCGAAGACACGACCGCGATCCTTGCGCAACGCCGCGATCCGCAGCACGCCGAGCGGGAAAGACACGCGATCGGTGATCGTCCCCGCGACGACGCGCACGAGTTCGAGGCTCCCCCCGCCCAGGTCGCCGACGATCCCGTCCGCCTCGGGGATCGCGGACAGCACGCCCTGCCCCGCCGCGACCGCTTCCTGCTCCCCCGAGAGCAGCTCGACCGACAGCCCATGGCGATGCGCCTCGTCGATCAGCGCTTGGCCGTTCGAGGCATCGCGCACCGCGGCGGTTGCCACGGTCCGGACCCGCGCCTCCATCTCGTGCGCGACCGCGGCGAAACGCGCGAGCGCCACCTTGGCGCTGGCGAGCGCCGCGGCGTCGATCGCACCGGTTTCGGCGAGCTTGCGCCCGAGCCCCGCCATTACCTTTTCGTTGAACAGGATCGCGGGCAACCTGGGATGCCCCTGATAGACGACGAGGCGGATCGAATTCGACCCGATGTCGATGATCGCGGTGCGGGTGTCCGCAGGCCCCGGCTCGCCGCGGGGCAGCACGCGGCGGAGAAGCGCGGTAGCCATCTACCGGCGGCGTCGCAGCGACAATTTGGGCACCGTGTCGTTCGCGCGCATCGCCGCCCCACGTCCGGACAGCGAAGGGTTGTTCATGAAATAGCGATGGAGATTGAACGGACGGTCACCCGGCTGTTCGCGGACGTAGCTGCCGTCGGGCTCGCACTCCCAACTCTGTTCGTTGTCGAGCAAATTGGCGACCATGACCTGGTCGAGAATCTGGTCGTGGACGGTCGGATTCTCGATCGGGAGCATATATTCGACGCGGCGATCGAAATTGCGCTGCATCCAATCCGCCGACGAGATGAACACGATCGCGCCGTCGTTGGGCAGCGCCTTGCCATTGCCGAAACAGAAGATCCGGCTGTGTTCGAGGAAGCGCCCGATCACCGATTTGACGCGGATGTTTTCGGACAGGCCGGGGACACCGGGGCGCAGGCAGCAGATGCCGCGGATGATCAGCTCGATCTCGACCCCCGCCTGGCTCGCCTCGTACAGCTTTTCGATGATCGTCGGGTCGACCAGCGAATTCATCTTCGCCCATACCGACCCCGGCTTGCCTGCCTTCACGTTCGCGATCTCGGTATCGATCCGCGTCATCAATTCCTTGCGCAGGTCACGCGGGGACAGCGCGATCTTGGCGATGTCGCTCGGCTCGACATAGCCGGTAACGTAATTGAACATCTGCGCCGCGTCGCGGCCCAGCCGCGGATCGGCGGTGAAGAAGCTGAGATCGGTATAGATCCGCGCGGTGACGGGGTGATAATTGCCGGTGCCGAAGTGGCAATAGGTTCGGAACTGCCCGCTTTCGCGGCGGACCACCATGCTGACCTTGGCGTGGGTCTTCCATTCCAAGAAGCCATAGACGACCTGAACGCCAGCGCGTTCGAGCGAAGTCGCCCAGTAGATGTTCTGTTCCTCGTCGAACCGCGCGCGCAGTTCGACGACCGCGGTCACCGACTTGCCCGCCTCCGCCGCGGCGATCAGCGCGTTGATGACCGCGGGTTGCTTGCCCGCGCGATACAGCGTCTGCTTGATCGCGATGACATCGGGATCGGCGGCGGCCTGTTTGAGGAATTCGATAACGACGTCGAATGTTTCGTACGGGTGGTGGACGACGATGTCCTTGGCCTTGATCGCCGCGAAACAATCGCCACCGAATTCGCGGATGCGTTCGGGGAAGCGCGGCACATAGGGCGGGAATTTGAGGTCGGGGCGATCCTCGTCGATCACTGCATCGAGGTCACAGATGCCGAGCAGATTGCCGCTTTCGGTGATGATCGAGTTGGCACCGCCCAATTCGTCCTTGAGGATCGCCGACAGCGTGTCCGCAATGCCGCTTTCCAGCTCCAACCGGATCACCCGGCCGCGCCTGCGCCGCTTGATCGCATTGGCGAAATAACGGACTAGGTCCTCCGCCTCCTCGTCGATCTCGATATCACTGTCGCGCAGCACGCGGAACGCGGCGGCGGCGATGATGTCGTAGCCCGGGAAGAGCAGCGGCGCGAACCGCTTCAGCATCGCTTCGATCGAGATGTAGCGGATCGGCTCGCCGGGAATACGCACGAACCGCGGGCTCGACCCCGGCACCATCACGAGTTCGCGGACCGCTTCCTTGTCCGACTGGCGGACGAGATCGAACATCACCGCCAGCCCCTTGTTGGGAATGAACGGAAAGGGATGCGACGGATCGAGCGCCTGGGGCGTCAGGATCGGGAAGATCTGTTCGCGGAAATGGGTGTCGAGCCACACGGCGATGTCGTCGTCGACCTCGTCGCGGCGCAGGACATGAAGCCCCGCTTCGTCGAGCTGCTCGCGCAGGTCGCCCCAAACCGCCTGCTGGCTGGCCATCAGCGCGTCGGCCTCCTTCACGATGCGCACGAGCTGTTGCCCCGCGGTCAGCCCGTCGGCGGAACGGCGATCGACGTCCTTGAGCTGCTGTCCCTTGAGCCCCGCGACCCGAACCATGAAGAATTCATCGAGGTTGGATCCCGAGATCGACAGGAACCGCAGCCGTTCGAGCAAGGGATGCGCCGAATTGCAGGCTTCTTCGAGCACGCGGCGGTTGAATGCGAGCCACGACAGTTCGCGGTTGAAATAGCGGTCGTTGACCTCGGGCACGAAGGCATCGTCATCGGCATCGGCCAGACGGGTAAGATGGGCGGGTCGGGTCATGATGCGGGTCTATCGAACAACGATGGCGAAGCCGTGACGATCCCCGCGGCGGCCAACACCGTCCGCGCCAGCGGGATCGTCAGCCGCTTGCGGCGTTCGAGCGCCTCCTGGTCGAGCGCGTCGACGACCCGCTGGACCGTGATGTGGCTGCGCTCGACCCGGGTCGCGAGCCAGTCGATCAGATCGGGGCGCGCGTCGAGCCCGCGGCGACGAAACAGTTCGGTAAACAGCAACCGCATCAGCGCGTCATCCGGTGCCCCGATTACGACATGGGTGCTCGCGGCGAGGCGCGAGCGCAGATCTGGCAACTTGACCGGCCAGGCGGGAGGAAGAGAATCCGCGACGATCACCAACGGCCGCCGGCTTTCCTGCGCAGCGTTCCAGGCGTGAAAAATCTGCGCTTCGGGCATTCGTTCGGCATCGTCGACGATGATGCCCCCGCTCTTGGCCGCGAAAATGCGGGCGAGCAGGCTGCGGCCCGATTTGCGCGGGCCGGTCAGCACCGCCGACAGCACCGGCCATGCCCCCCAATGTTCGAGCAGATGGGCCGCGCGCGCGTTCGACGGGGTGACGATGAACGCATCGTCGCGCGGTGCCGCCGGCCAACCAAGCGGCAGCGCCATCTGGCTCACCCGTTGGGCTCGGCATCGGCAGGAAGATTGGGTGGCAGCAACTGGGGGGCGCGGCGAATACGAATCGAGCTACTCGATCCGGTAACCTGATAACCGCGTACCTGAAGCGCGGCGCGGAGCGCGTCGGGATCCCCGTCATAGACCACCCGCATCAGCGATTCGCCCCCTAGCGCAAGGCTGCTGGTCGATGCCGAACGGACTCCGGGAATCGATCGTAGGAGCGATTCGGTATTGGCGACCGACGTCGGACTGGGCGACTCATACTGCAGCGTGACCTGGATACCCGCGGTCGTTGGTGCGGTGTCACCGACGATCTGCGCCAGCGTGGTGGTGTCAGATTCGGCGGGTTGATCGACGATTTCAGGCTGCGGTGTCGGCGGCGGGCTCAAGGTCGGATCATAGCCGAGCGCTCCCTGTGCCAGCGCCTTTTGATAGAGGTCGTCGAGCCGCTTAACCCCCGCATCGAGCAACGCTGGAAGCCCGGCAGCGCTGCCGACGCGCAGCGCGAAGCTGCCGATCAGCTGGTTGTCGGGGCCGTGGCGGGCCTGGAACTGGCCGACGATCGGGCCACCGGGGTAGGACCGAGAGAGTTTTACGACCGGGATCAGAATGTCCTGCGCGCCATATTGATCGATGATCGTCCGCCACCACCCCCGTCCGGGCCGGCCGATCTGACCCGCGTTGAGCAACAGCGAATCGGCGCCGTTTCCGGCGGGCCGGATATAATCGATGCTGCTGTTGCCGGTGCGGTAGCGCGCCCACGCCTCCTGCCAGGGATTGCGACGTTCGAAGACGGTCTCGATCCCGCCCGATACGTGCAGCGGAACCAGGAGCATCGGGCGCGACCGACTGCTATACGCCGAGATCCCCAGCAGCGACCCGGCTCGGTTGCGATCAAACAACACGCCGAGCCGCGCGATGTAGCGGGTCGGCCCGATCTGTTCGTTGTCGATCACGATACCCGACACGATTTGATCAAGCGTGCCGTCGGATACCATCGCCCCACCCCCGCCCAGGCGTCTTGACAGCTGCACCCACGCCTTGCGCTGCGCGACGCGCCAGCCGCCATAGCGCGCCTCTTCGGCGGTCTTGGCCGCGACATCGACGTCGATGCCCGGCACTTCATAGCTCCCCGAACTGTCGATCGGTGCGACCCCGCCACCGCCTTCGAGCTGAGCAACGGCGCTCGCCCCGAGAAACAACGACAGAATCGCCAGCGGCGTAAC
>JALYTW010000041.1 GCA_030854075.1 Pseudomonadota bacterium | reverse complement strand
CCGGGCTCGTCATCTTCACGCTGGTCAATGTCGCGACCCGACGCATTCTGGAAGCGCGATGCCGCGCGCTGGGCTTGCCCGCGGTCGCGCCGCTCGATCCGGTCAACGATGCGCTCTCGCACCTGCTCGGCCAGCAGGCCAAGGCGCGCCCCGGCCGCCAGCATATGCTCGACGCCGCCTATTTCGCGCGGGTCGATGCGATCCATTACACGATTGCGCACGACGACGGCATTGCCGCGGAGGAGTGGGAGGACGCCGACATCGTCCTCGCCGGGGTCTCGCGCTCGTCGAAAACCCCGACCTCGATCTATCTCGCCAACCGCGGGTACAAGACCGCCAACATCCCGATCGTGATCGAAAGTCCGCCGCCCGCGTCGCTCTACGCGTTGAAACACCCGCTCGTCGTCGGGCTGACCACCAGCCCCGACCGGTTGATCCAGATCCGCCGCAATCGGCTGCTGACGCTGAACCAGCAGCCCGATACCGCCTATGTCGAGGCCGAGGCGGTCGCGCGCGAACTCCAGTTCGCGCGCAGGATGTTTGCCGATAATGGCTGGCCTGTGATCGACGTGACGCGTCGATCGATCGAGGAAACCGCCGCTGCGATCATCGCGCTGGTCAGCGAACGGATCGCGGCATGATCGCCGGGAGTGAACCCCGGGCGGGGCTGATCCTCGCGTCGCAGAGCGCCTCGCGGCGCACGATGCTGACCGATGCGGGGGTTCCGTTCGACGCGATGGCCGCGGGGGTCGACGAGGATGCGGCGAAGGCCGCGCTCGCGTATCTCCCCGCGCGCAACCTCGCCGACGCGCTCGCCGAATTGAAGGCGCTCAAGGTGTCGAGCCGAGTGCCGGGTGCGCTCGTGCTCGGCAGCGACAGCATCGTCGAACTCGCCGACGGCACCCGCCTCGACAAGCCCGACACCCGCGATCAGGCCGCCGACCACCTCGCGCGGATGAGCGATGGTCGCCACAAATTGTGGAGCGCCGCGGTGATCGCGGAAAACGGCGCGCCGGTCTGGCGGCATGTCGATGGCGCCACGCTCCACGTCCGGCCGCTGTCCTACCGCTTCATCGACGCGTATCTGGACCAGGAATGGCCCGCGATCGCGGGCTGTGTCGGCTGTTTCAGGATCGAGGGACCGGGCGTGCAACTCTTTGCCAAGATCGATGGCAGCCACTTCACCGTGCTCGGGCTGCCGTTGCTGCCGGTGCTCGACTATCTGCGCGTTCGCGGGGTGCTGGCGGCATGACGGCGACGCTCGCGCAAAACACCGATTCCGTGTCAATGTCGTCAACGTCGAAGAGGCCTTTGCGATGATCACGACGCCCTATGCGGAGGTGATCGGCGACCCGATCGCGCAGTCGAAATCACCGCTGATTCACGGTTTCTGGCTGAAGGCGCTCGGGATCGAGGCCGATTACCGCAAGACCCACGTTACCGCCGCGGGACTCGCCGAGTTTGTCGCGACGCGCCGCGACGACCCCGACTGGCGCGGGTGCAATATCACCGTCCCGCACAAGATCGCCGCGCTCGACCTGATCGAGGATCGCGGCGGGGTGCGCGGAACGATCGGCGCGATCAACACGATCATCCGGGCCGAGGACGGCGCACTGATCGGGACCAATACCGATGCGGCGGGCTTCTACGCGCCGCTCGCTGAGGTCGATCTGGCCGGTGCGCCAGTGACCGTCGTCGGTACCGGCGGCGCAGCGCGCGCGGTGCTGTTCGCGCTGTCGCGGATGGCGACGGGACCGGTGACGATCTGCGCGCGCAATCCCCTGAAGGCGGCGGGATTGCTCGCGACGTTCGGGTTGAAGGGCGCGGCGGTGCCGATTCCTGGGATTGCGCCCGCTTCAGCGCTGCTCGTCAACGCGACGACGCTCGGCATGACCGGGCAACCCCCGCTCGATCTCGATCTGTCCGCGCTGCCCGCCACCGCGCTGGTCTACGACATCGTCTATGCCCCGCTCGATACCCCGCTGCTCCGTGCGGCGCGCGCGCGTGGGCTCGACACGATCGACGGGCTTGAGATGCTGGTCGGGCAGGCCGCGGTCGCGTTCGAGCTGTTCTTCGGCCAGGCTCCGCCGCGCGACCGCGACGACGCGCTGCGCGAGTTGCTGACCGTATGATCAAGACCGGCATGCTGAAGGTCGGGCTCACCGGATCGATCGGGATGGGCAAATCCACCGTCGCCGCGATGTTCGCCGCAGACGGCGTGCCGGTGTTCGATGCCGATGCCGTCGTGCATCGGTTGCAGGGGCCGGGCGGGCGCCTGGTCGCCGCGATCGAGGCCGCGTTTCCGGGAACGACCGGTGCCGACGGCGTCGACCGGGCGACCCTCGGCGCCGCGGTGCTCGGCGACGACGCTGCGATGAAGCGGCTCGAGGCGGTCGTCCATCCCGCGGTGGGAGAGGAGCGCGCGCGCTTCCTCGCCGATCATGCCGACGCGCCGATCGTCGTGTTCGATATCCCGCTGTTGCTCGAAACCGGCGGCGACGCCGCGGTCGACCGCGTGGTCGTGGTGTCCGCCGCGCCCGCGATCCAGCGCGCCCGTGTGCTTGCGCGCGTCGGCATGACCGCGGCGAAATTCGACGCGATCGTCGCGCGTCAGACCCCCGATGACGTCAAGCGCGCGCGCGCCGATCATGTCATCGCGACCGACGTGCCGATCGAGAACACCCGCGCCGCGGTGCGCCGGGTCATCGCTTGCTTGAACGCGTCGACAGGCGGATAGAGGATCGATGCGTGAAATCGTCTTCGACACCGAAACCACCGGATTAAGCTTTCAGGGCGGCGACCGGATGGTCGAGATCGGGTGCGTCGAACTGGTCAATCGGGTCGAGACCGGGCGCACCTTCCACGCCTATTACCACCCCGAACGCGACATGCCTGCCGAGGCGTTCGCGGTCCACGGGCTGTCGTCGGTGTTCCTTGGCGACAAGCCGCTGTTCGCCGCCGCGGTCGAGGAGTTGCTCGATTTCATCGGCGATGCGCCGTTGGTCGCACATAATGCGGGGTTCGATTTTTCCTTCCTGAACGGCGAGATTCGCCGGTGCGGGCGGCCACTGGTGTGCACGACGCGGATGGTCGACACACTCCAGCTGGCGCGGAGCCGCCATCCGGGAGCCAAGCACTCGCTCGACGCGCTGTGTTCGCGGTTCGGGATCGACCGGTCGCATCGCATTCTGCATGGCGCGCTGCTCGACGCGCAGTTGCTCGCGCAAGTCTATGTCGAGCTGCTGGGCGGGCGACAGATCGGGCTGGGGCTCGTCGCCGATGTCGCCGCAGTCGCACCGTCGGTCGCAGCGCGGGATCGGTCCGACGTGGTGGGGCGACCTGCGCGGGTGTTTCGTGCCACCCCTGCGGAACTTGCGGCGCACGCCGCGTTTCTAGATGCCATCGACGTCCCGCAATGGGGCATCGCTGCGCCGCATTGACGTCCTAGTGTCGGTGTCGAAGGGCTTATCGCCAAGAATCAATGAATGGAGAATGCAATGGATATCCGGATTTCAGGTCATCAGGTCGAAACGGGCGAAGCGCTGAAGGACCATGTGACCGACCGGCTTCAAGGCATTGCTGACAAATATTTCTCGCGCGCGATCTCGGCGGAGGTGACGTTCGGCAAGGGGCCGCACGACAATGGCTTCACGTGCGACATCGTCGCGCATGTCATGAAGGGGCTGGTGCTCAAGGGGCATAACGAGGCGCAGGAAGCGCACCCGTCGTTCGATGGTGCTGCCGCCAAAATCGAGACTCAGTTGCGCCGCTACATGCGCCGGCTGAAGGCGCGCCACGCCGATCTCGCCACCGAGGCCGCGGACAGCGTCGCGTTCGACAATGCGGGCTATACCGTGTTCCAGGATGCCCCCGAAGAGGACGACGTCGGCGATGCACCGCTGATCGTCGCCGAAACCCGCGCCAATATCCCCGATGCCAGCGTGTCCGACGCGGTGATGATGCTCGATCTGCGCAACACCGGCGCGCTGTTGTTCAAGAATTCGAAGACCGGCGCGCACAACATGGTCTATCGCCGCGGCGACGGCACGATCGGCTGGGTCGAGCCACAGCACGACTGACGGCGTGACGGCGGATGCGCGGAGCGAAGCGCCGACGCCGCGCGACTGGAAAACGAGTGATTTTTGCGTATGCACGATTTCAGCGATCTATTGCCGCCCGACGGCGTCCTCATCGACGTGGTCGCCGCCAACAAGAAACAGGTGTTTCAGCAGCTCGGTACGCTCGCCGGTCTTAGCTTCGGGATCGATCCGCGCGACGTTGCGGATCGACTCGGCGCGCGGGAGCGGATTGGATCGACCGGGTTTGGCGGCGGGGTTGGGATTCCGCATGCACGGATCGGTGGGCTCGACCATGTCGCGGGCGTATTCGTTCGGCTAGCGCACCCGATCGCGTTCGATGCGGTCGACGACCTGCCCGTCGACCTGATCTTCGCACTCCTGTCGCCACCCGATGCGGGGGCGAACCATTTGAAGGCGCTGGCGCGTGTCTCCAGGCTGCTGCGCGACCGCGGGTTCCTGGCGAAGCTGCGTGGTGCGGCATCGCGTGACGCGTTGGTCGCGCTGTTCTCGGCGGACGCGGCGCGTGACGCCGCCTGAATCCGATCTCGACGCCGAAGTCCGCTCCGGCGCCGGCGCCACCGCGCATTTCCGTGCGCTCGAATCGCTCTATGCCGCAGCGCCGATCAATCGGCTGTTCGAATCGCGACTGACGATCGTCGAACCCGGGGTCGCGCGGATCGAATTCGATCTGGATGAACGGCATTTCCACGCCGCGGGCGCGGTCCACGGCACCAGCTATTTCAAGATGCTCGACGACGCCGCCTTTTATGCCGCCAACAGCCTGGTCACCGACCGGTTTTTGCTGACCACCGCGTTCAATCTTTTGTTCACGCGCCCGCTCGGTCCGGGACGTGTCGTCGCGGAGGGGCGTTGGGTCAGCGGCAAGCGACGGGTCTATGTCGCCGATGCGCGGCTCGTCGATGCGCAGGGCGAGGAGGCGGCGCGCGGAACCGGCACCTTCATGCAATCACGGATCCCGCTATCGGGATTGCCCGGCTATCGGCCCGGCGGCAGAGGACCGATCGGTTCATGACGCTGCCGAGCGGCATCCTGGTGAGTGCAATGATCCGGCGCGCGAATGATTCGGGTGGGTTCGGCGTGGTGCTGGCCAAGGGTCACCCTCAGGCGGGCGCCATCCTGCTGGTGGTAAGCGAATTCGGGGTGGATTATCGCGTGCTCGAGCGCGGGATCGGCCGCGACGGGCGGATCGCGCTCATCGATTCGACTCCGCCGGACGACGTCACCGGTTATTGGCGACGCCGCCGATTATCCGATCCCGATCTGTGGGTCATCGAACTGACGAGCCCGGATGCTGAACGGTTCGCCGCTGAAACGATCCTCGACGATTGACTTTGGTGCACTGCACCATATTGCGCCGACTCAGTAATGGAAGCGTTGTGCTGACCGCCGGGTGCGATCCGGATCAGTGACGCAGTCGGGGGGCTCCCGGACGATCCGAGCGCCGATGCTCATGATGGGTCGTACCGAGGGTTCACCGCATATTGACCGATGTGAATGACGATATTGCAGCGCGCCGCGACCTTCGCGGTGATGACTTTGACCCTCGCCGGCACGCTGGTCCATAGCACCGCCAGTCGCGCGAACGACCTGGATCGTACCGCGATTCCTTCTCCCGGTGTCCTGATCTCTAACACCGCAACCATCGCGTCGGTTCCCGCACATGATGCGCCGACCTCGGTCGATACGTCGCTGACGTTCATCCAACAGGTGCCGGTCGAGCCGATTAAGCCTGCGTCCGTCGCGGTCGCCGACGGCGATTACGATAGCCTCGCAGATGCGGTCGCAGCGCAGGATATCGATGATGTCGATGGCAGGCAGAAATGTCTGGCCGGCGCGATCTATTTCGAGGCGCGCGGCGAATCGCTGAGCGGTCAGCTCGCGGTCGCCAACGTTATTCTCAACCGTTCGAAGTCGGGGCGCTTCCCGACCGACGTGTGCGGGGTCGTCAAGCAGCGCGGGCAGTTCAGCTTCGTTCGCGGTGGCGAAATCCCGACCATCCGCAACGTCGCCGCGTATCGCACCGCGATCGCGGTTGCCAAGGTCGCGATCACCGCGGCGTGGGACAGCCCGGCCGCCAAAGCGCTATATTTCAACACGTCCGACCGTCGTCCCGGTGGGCGGCTGACCCGGATCGCGATGATCGGCAACCACGTCTTCTATCGCTGATCCCGCGAGGGAAGCGTTCGAGGGGTTCGGGGGCTTGCCTCTCGTTCCCCAAACGTTCTAGGTCGGTGCGATGTTAGATACCGCTCCGGCCTCGTGCGTCGATAGTGACGACCCCGCGCTGTGCGCCGCCGATGTCGCGCGCGGGGTGACCCGGATGCTGCTGCGCCACGATCTGGTCGCGATCCCGGAGGTGCCGCTCGACAACGGCCGCCGCGCGGACATGATGGCGATCGACCCGCGCGGTGGCATCGTGATCGTCGAGATCAAGGTATCGCGCGCGGACTTGATGGGCGACGGCAAATGGCCTGATTATCTGGGGCATGCCGATCGCTATTTCTGGGCGGTGCCTGCGGGGTTCGATCTGTCGCCGCTCGATTTACCCGCGTTTCTGCCCGAACGGACCGGCGTCATCGTCGCTGATCGCTACGATGCCGAGATCGTTCGCCAGGCGTACACCCATCCGCTCCCCGCCGCGGTCCGCAAGCGCTGTACGCTGGCGTTCGCGCGGCGCGCGGCGCGGCGGGTTACCGCGCTGACGGATCCCGACGCGCTGGCGCTACCCCGAGCCTAGGCTGAATTAGAATTTGGGTCCGGCGACCGCCGCGCGGCGCGTGGCCTTGGGTGCATCCGCCAGCAAGTGCGCAAGCACAGGGTTGCGCGCATCGCGCTTGGCGTAATCGCGCGCGGACATCCCCGCCAGATTATCGGTCTGATCGGGATCGGCCCCTTCGCTGAGCAACAGCCGTACCAATGCCACGTCGCGGTTCGCCACTGCGAGGATCAGTGGGGTTTGCCCGCCCGCGTTGGCCAGATTGGGCTTCGCCTTATAGGTCAGCAGCAGTCGAACCAGATCCTCCCGACCCGCCATCGCGGCGAGCACCATCGGGGTGTCCCCCTTGCCGTCGCGGATGTTGGGATCGGCGCCGCGCTGAAGCAGGTACTGGAAGAACAACGACCCCGAATGCGGGACCAGAAGGTGGAGCGCGGCCTTGCCCGACGTCACCTGTTTCGCATCGACGACGGTGCTGCCCGGGGTGTCGAGCATGTCGGTGACGATCTTGCCGTCCTCCTTCTCGACCGCCTCGAGGAATTTATACCCTTGCGACGACTGCTGGGCCGCCGCCGGAACAGCCGAGAGCAGCGCGACGGCAACGAGCAGGAGACGCGGGATCTTCATTGAGATTTCTCACGGCTTGAGCAACTGGGGCGGGCTGCACGGTACAGCCCTAGCTTGCGCGGTAGCGGTTATCAGATCAAGGCTGGCCGAACCATGAACAACGTGATCCTTCGCCGCCTTTGCCAGACGATCGTGGCTATCTCGGCGACCGTGGCGCTGGCTGCCTGCCAGCCCCCCGCCAAGCAGCCCGACCAATCGCCGCCGCTCGCGGGCGCGACGATCGGTGGCGCGTTCGCGCTGACCGACCAGGACGGCCGCGCGGTCACCGACCGCGACTTCGCGGGGAAATACCGCATCATGTATTTCGGCTATACCTTCTGCCCCGATGTTTGCCCGACCGATTTGCAAGTGATCGGCACCGCGCTCGCGCAACTCGACAAGAACGATCCCGATCTCGCGCGGCGCGTCGTCCCGATCTTCGTGACGATCGATCCCGCGCGCGACACGCCCGAGATGCTCAAGCAGTATGTTTCGGCGTTCCACCCCCGGATGGTCGGGCTGACCGGCAGCGCGGCGGCGATCGACAAGGTCGCTAAGGAATTCGCGGTCTATTATCAGAAGGGCGACGCGGCCCCCGGCGGCGGCTATCTGATGCAGCACAGCAGCCAGGCTTATCTGATGGATCCCGCGGGCAAGCCGCTTGCGCTGCTGCCGACCGACCAAGGCGCAAAAGCGGTGGCCGCCGAGATCGAGCGCTGGGCACGATGACCAAGTTCTGGGAACAGCCGATCGCGACGCTCGATCGCGCCCAGTGGGAGGCGCTGTGCGACGGGTGCGGCAAATGCTGCATCCACAAGCTCGAGGATGAGGAGACGGGAGAACTGGTTGCGACCAATGTCGCCTGCCGCCTGCTCGACCGACGCAGCGGGCAATGTTCGGATTATCGCCACCGGCACGCCTATGTCCCCGAATGCGTCCGCCTCACGACGGGTAACGTGCATGACATCGACTGGCTGCCGACGACCTGCGCCTATCGGTTGCGCGCCGCGGGCGAACCGCTGCGCGACTGGCATTATCTGATTTCGGGTGATCGAGAGACGGTCCACAGCGCGGGCATCTCGGTGCGCGGATGGACGGTCAGCGAAGACGATGTCGGCGATCTCGAAAACCACATGATCGACCGCGACCTGTGAACGACAGCAGCGGTGTTGGGGGCGGCGTCGGGGACAGCGTCGGAATCGATGTCGTTCGTCATCCCACCGCACGGCGGGTACGGCTGTCGCTCGATCCGGTCAGCGGGCGCGCCCGGTTGACGGTGCCGCGTCGCGCCGGGCTGAAGGCCGCGCTCGCCTGGGCCGAGACCAAGCGTGACTGGCTGGCCGAGCAGCGTGAGGGACTGATCCTGCGGCGGCCGTTCGCGGCGGGCACGATGCTCTGCGTCGCCGACCGGACGCTATCGATCGACTGGGCACCGGGAACGCGCCGCCGGGTCGAGATCGTCGGCGATGCGCTGTCGCTGTCAGGCCCCGAAGCGACGGTGTCGCGGCGCGTCGAGGCGTGGTTGAAGCGAGAGGCGCTGGCGCTGCTTACCGAAGATACCCGCGACTACGCCGCGCTTGCCGGGGTGGCGGTGGCGCGGGTCGGCATCGGCGACGCGCGTGGGCGATGGGGCAGCTGTGCGGCGAGCGGCGCGATCCGCTACAGTTGGCGGCTGATCCTCGCGCCCGGGTGGGTTCGCCGCGCGACGGTGGCGCATGAGGTCGCGCATCGCGTGCATATGAACCACGGTCCCGCGTTTCATGCGCTCGTCGCCGATCTCTACGGCAGCGATCCGACACCAGCGCGTGCGTGGCTCAGACGCAACGGCACCGACCTTCACGGATATGGGCGCGACCCCTGATACGGATCGCGGGGTGCGGCGCGGGGCGGCGCGGCTAGCATAGCATCGCGCGGGGTCGCCTGGCGGTTTGGCGCATAAGGATCGCGTGGCGCGACGCCAGGATCGCGCGGCGTGTCACGCGCTGCATCACGTGGTGCGTCTCGTGGTGCGTCTCTGGGCGCATCCCTGGACGGATCGCGCCGATCGCGTCCGGTGACGCGGTCGATTAGGTCGTCAAGTTGTTGGGCTGGCCCGCTTTGTACCGGCGGACGGTCGGGCAAGGCCCCGGGCGCTTGCTGCGGTTCGCCGCGATAATCTTCGGGAGGAATGCGATCTGCGGGCAGCGGGTTGCCGTCTGGATCGACGAACGAGCCGTTGTCGGGTTCGCCGAAATACATTTCCTCGGTGTTGTCGAGCGCCCAGTCGGGCATCGTTACCTTGGTATCGAATTGCTCGATCGGCCGGTTTGCAGTCGCTGGCTTCATGAATGCGGCAAACGCGCGGGCGGGTGCGGTGCCGCCATGTAGCCCCGCGACCGGCTTGGCATCGTCGCGACCCATCCACACCCCGGTCGTCAGTCCGCTCGAAAAACCGAGGAACCAGCCGTCCTTGGTCGAGGTGGTCGTGCCGGTCTTGCCCGCAACCGGGCGCCCGATCTGCGCCTGACGCCCGGTGCCGGTGTTCACCGTGGTCTGGAGCAGATCGGTCATCTCCGCGGCGACATAGGGAGCAACGAGAACATGGCTGCGGTCGACCTCATGCGTGTAGAGCGTCTCACCGTTGCTGGTGACGCGGGTGATCCCATAGGGCGTCACCGCGATCCCCTTCGACGCGACGCTGGCGAAGGCGCGGGTCATGTCGATCACGCGGACGTCCGACGTGCCGAGCACCATCGAGGGATGAATGTTGACCGGGGTGGTGATCCCGAACCGTCGCGCCATGTCAGCGACGGTCGAAAAGCCAACCTCCTGCCCCAGCTTCGCCGCAATCGTGTTGATCGAATAGGCAAACGCAGTCCGCAAGGTCACCTGTCCGGAAAAATGACGGGAATCGTTGCGCGGGCTCCAGCCGTCGATCGTGACGGGTTCGTCGACGACATTGTCTTCGGGCCGGTGCCCTGCCTCCAGCGCGGCGAGATAGACGAACAGCTTGAACGCCGATCCCGGCTGGCGGACCGCCTGCGTCGCGCGGTTGTAGTTCGACGACACGTAATCCTTGCCGCCGACCATCGCGCGCACCGCGCCGTCACGGTCGAGGCTGACGAGCGCGCCCTGCGTCCCGGCGGGCGTGTTCGCGCGGATCGCGGCGTCGGCGTCCTTCTGCATGCCGAGGTCGAGCGTCGTCCACACCTCGAGCGGGGCCTGGGTCTCGTCGATCAGCGTGTCGAGCTGCGGCAGCGCCCAGTCGGTGAAATAGCGGACCGAATTCTGCTTGGGTTCGGGGCTGAGCTTCAACCCCTTAGGATCCGCGCTGTCGGCCTCGGCGCGACTGATCACCCCGGTATCGACCATCGTGTCGAGCACTACCCCCGCACGTCCCACCGCGGCCTCGGCGTCGGCGGTCGGCGAATAGTTGGAGGGTGCCTTGACGAGACCCGCGATGACCGCAGCTTCCGACAGGCTCAGAGTTTCCGCGCCGTGGCCGAAGAATTTACGCGACGCGGCGTCGATCCCATAAGCGCCGCCGCCATAATAGACCTTGTTGAGGTAGAGTTCGAGGATCTGGTCCTTCGAAAATTTGCGCTCGATCGCGAGCGCCAGAATCGCCTCGCGGAATTTGCGGCCGAATTTCTTCTGGTTGTTGAGAAAGACGTTGCGCGCGAGTTGCTGGGTGATCGTCGAGCCGCCCTGGACCCAGCGTCCGCGGTCGAACCGCACCTTGAACGATCGTGCGACCCCGATCGGATCGACCCCGATGTGGCTCCGGAACCGGCGATCCTCGACCGCGATGGTGGCATCGCGCATCACGGTGGGAATGGTGTCGTACGACAGCCACTGGCCGTAACTCGGCCCCATCGATACGATCACCGTCCCGTCGGCGGCGTGGACGCGGATCATCTGGCCGTTGGGGGAGGATTTGAGGTCTTCGAAGCTCGGCAACTGCGAGCGGGTAACATAGACTGCCAGCGCGAGCGCGGCGGCACCCAGCAGGGCCAAGCCGATCAGCAGCTTGATCAGCAGCCCGATCCGGCGACGCCAAGGTGATGTGGGGGTACGCGCACGGGCCATAAACGGGCCTGGGATTACCCGCTATTGCTGGACGCTACAAGCGCGCGCGCGGTGCGTTACATCGGCTTGCGTGCGCGAAACTCGAGCGCCACCGAATTCATGCAATAGCGCAGACCGGTGGGTTGCGGTCCATCGGGAAAGAGATGCCCCAAATGACTGTCGCATCGGGCACACCGGGTCTCGGTCCGCTCCATGCCGTGACTGGTGTCGGTGTAGTCGGCCACCGCCTCGGGGCGGATCGGCTGGGTGAAGCTCGGCCAGCCCGACCCCGATTCGAACTTGTCGGTGCTGTCGAACAGCTCGTTGGCACATGCGGCGCAGCGATAGAGGCCGTCGGCCTTGTTATCGTTGAGCGCGCCTGCGAACGCGCGCTCGGTGCCCGCTTCGCGCAGCACGTGATATTGCTCCGGGGTGAGCTTCTTGCGCCATTCGGCTTCGGAGTGGGTGATCGTTTCCATGGAATGGAATTTCGGGGCTGTGACGCGGGGAATCAAGGGCGATCGTGTCCGACCCGCGTCGCGCTCGCCATTAACTGGATCAGCGCGGGCTGGAGCAGCGGCATCAACAGCGCGGCGCGGGGGTGTTCGACGATGCGGCGAACGATCCCCGCTACCATAATCGGGCGTGCGAGGCGGCGGGCGAAGCGCAATTGCCAGTCGGCGGCCCCCGCCGCGCCGTGGTTGCGATAGGCGCGCGCAGCGGAGATGCCGCTGGCGATCGCGATCCCCATCCCTTCCCCCGCGAGCGAGGGGATCACCCCCGCCTGATCGCCAAGCCGGAACAACCCTGTGACCCCGGAGCGCTCGCGCCAGCCATAGGGTACGTTGGCGATCGCATCGATCGGCAGATCGGCGTCCAGATCGACCAGCCGCGCGGCGAGGATCGGCGCGTCGGCGGCGAGCCGGTCGAGCAGCTGGCGCGGGGTTCCCGCCTCTTGCAGCCGCGATCGGTGGACCGCCAGACACAGGTTCGCGCTGCCGTCTTCCTGCAGCGCCAGTCCGGCATAGCCACGGTCGAACAGATGCAGCTCGATCGAATCCGCCACTGCCGCCACCGCGCGAGACGGCGGCAACCGCACCCGCAACCCCAGTGTCGGATCGCCGCCGCGCGCTGCGGCGGGCCGTGCGAGCCCGCGAATGTCGTGCTTCCCGCTCGCCAGGAACAGCGCCTCGGCTTCGAAGATCGCGCCATCGGCGGCGCGCGCGGTGAGGCCGTCGATCTCGCGGATCGTCACGCCATCCTCGACTGCCGCGCCCGCCGCGATCGCGCTATCGAGCATCACCGCGTCGAGCCGGCGCCGCGACACCGCGAGCGCAGGATAGGGCAGCGCGGCGTCGCGCCTGCTGTCCTTGGCAAACAGCCGCACATGAGTCAGCCGCGCGGGGTTGAGCGTATCGGGGTCGACCCCGAGCGATTCGAGCGACTGGATCGTCCGCCAGCTGATGAACCCGCCGCACAGCGCATCGCCGCCTCGGTCGCGCTCGAGCAGCAGGTGTGGGAGACGCGCGCGCGCGAGCTGGATCGCGGTCGCGGCCCCCGCTGGCCCGCCGCCGACGATCAGCGCAGGCGTTCGACGCATAACCGGAACGGAAAGGTGCGGAACACGCGGGCGTCGGTAATGCCGGCTTGGGCGAGCAGCGGCGGCCATTCGTCGGGGCGGTACGAGCGCGCGATCGACAGGGTGCCGTCATGCCGGACGATCGGGTGCCAGCGCGCGATTCGCGCAAGCAGCGGGAAGCCGCGATGCGCGAAGCCGTGGCGGTGGAGATCGTTGACGAACCAGCCGCGCGTCGCGTGCGCCTCCATGAACCGGAGAAAGGCGATCAGCTGGTCGTGGTTCATGTGATGCGCGACCAGGCTGCTGATGATGCAGTCCCAGTGCTGGTGCGTCAGATCGGCGTAATCGCCGGTGACGTAGCGGATACCCAGCGCCGCAGGGGTGTGCCGGGTCGCCGCGACCTCGCTGCGGGGGTTGAGGTCGACCCCGACGAGTTTGACAGCCTGTCGCTGTGCGTCTGCCCAGCGCGCGATCCGGCGGAGCATGTCGCCATCGCCGAAGCCGACGTCGAGGATGCGGAGCGGCGCGGCATTTGGGCCGGATCGATTGAGCGCGACCCGGTCGAGAAACGCCAGCGTCGGCCGCGCCGCCATCGTCACCGCGTTGACCTGCGCGAGCTCGGCGACAACGTCGGCATAGGTGTCGACCGACAGGTCGTCCGCGTCCATCAGCTCCTCCGCCTGGGCGCGGACCGCCAGCGTCATGCGGCCGAGCGGAAGGTGAGGCCTTCCGCGGCGAGCCCCGGCCCGAAGGCCAGCGCGACGCCGTCGTCGACGCGGTCGCCGTCGAGGAGTTTTTCGAGCACGAACAGCAGCGTCGCCGACGACATGTTGCCGTTGTCGCGCAGCACCGCGCGTGACGCCTCGAGCGCGTCGGTGGGCAGATCGAGCGCCTTTTGCACCGCATCGAGGATCGATCGCCCGCCCGCATGGACCGCCCACACGATATCGGCAGGCGCGGTGCCCCCGGTCGCGACCTCGACGAACCCCGGGTCTGCGAGCGCGCCCGCAATCCGGTTCGGTACCGCGCCGCCCAAATGCATCGCGAATCCTTGGTCGGTGATATCCCAGCGAATCAGGTCCGCGCTGTCGGGCAGCGCCGCGGCGAACCCGCGTTCGAGTTCGAACCCGATCGGATCACCCGTCACTAGCGCCGCCGCCGCGCCATCGGCGAACTGGAGCATCGCGAGCAGCGGTTCGATCTCGGCAGTATCCTGGAGATGCAACGTCGACAGCTCGACCGCGAGCACCAAGACGCGCGCGTCGGGTTCCGACCGGACGATATGCCGCGCGCTGCGCAGCGCGGCGACCGCGGCGTAGCAGCCCATGAAGCCGACCAGCAGTCGCTCGACCGAGGGCGACAGTCCGATTTGCCCCGCGATGATCTGATCGACCCCAGGGGCCACGAAACCGGTGCAGCTCGCGACGACGATGTGGGTGATGGCACCGAGCGGGGTCTTGGCGCCGAGCGCCTCGATCGCAGCAATGCCGAGGTCGGGCGCGGCCTTGGCATAGATTTGCATCCGCGCCGCGGTGCCGGGCATTGCGTCGGCATAGAAACCCCCCGCGCCGACCGGCGATCCACCATCGTCGCCGCGCGGCAGGATCGACCAGCGATGCTCGATCCCGGAGCGCGCCGCCATCCGCGCGAACAGCTTGCGCGACCGCATGTCGACTCGCGCGTCGGCCCAGTCGACAAAGGCGTCGTGGATGTCGTGATCGGGGACAGCGGTACCGATAGCGTTCAGGTAAGCGGGCAACCTCGTCCTTTCGACGCGCATGGTCGCGCGGTCATCAACGCGCGACGACGGTGTTGGTCGCACGCCCGCGTTGCGTCGCCAATGGTCGATAGCGGCGCGGTGATGAACCACGGCTGCAAAGTTCGTTCCGGGTCCGTTCAATGGCGGACCGGCATAACCCTGGGCAAGCTGGAACGAGAGCATGTCACCACTGACATCGTCGCCCGGCAAGAGGAGTGACATCATGACGCATCTGATCAAAAAGGCCGGTCTCGCGCTCGCAATGGGTGCCACTGCGTTGACCGTTGCCGCCCCCGCCGACGCGCAGCGCTATCGTGACTATCGCCACCACGACAACACCGGTACCGCGATCATCGCAGGGATTGCCGGCCTCGCGATCGGTGCGGTGATCGCCAGCAGCAGCAACAATCAGAATCGCTATCGCCAGCGTGGGTACACCCAGGGCGGCGATTATCGCGATGGTTACGGGTATAACGACGGTCGCTATAACGATGGCCGCTACGGCAACGAGTATCGCCGTAGCTATGGTCAGACCTACGGTCAGACCTACGGCCAGAACTATGGTCAGAATTATGGCCAGACCTATGGCGGCTATGGCAGCTACAACGGGCAGAGCGCCTATGGCGGCTGCCATATCGAGAACCGCTATGACCGCTATTCGCGGCGCTCGGTCGCAGTCCGCGTCTGCAGCTGACCCGACACGACCACGCAAGACGGCGTCGGGGCCTATCCCCCGGCGCCGTTCTGCCGAGTAAACGATGCGTTCGGGCCTAGCCCGGTTGCCAGCAGCACACCGGGTCGAACGAGCTACCGCCGACACGATGATGCGCTTCAGCTGGAACCATTGACGCGTTGGAGGATAGTGAGGGGGAATGCGCTTTCCCCAATCCGAATCGTGGTCTGAATCCGAAACTCGGTCTGGCCCTTGGCAGCGCCTGCGTGGGCGTTGGCTCGAAATCGCCAAAGCCACGTGGCGCGGCGCGGGCGACGACCATGTCTCGCTGATCGCAGCGGGGGTGGCCTTTTATGCGTTCGCCGCGATCGTGCCGATGCTGGCGGCGGTGGTGCTGTCCTATGGTCTGATCGCCGACGCTCATACCGTTGCCGCGGATATCCGCTCACTTGCGACCGCGTTGCCTCCGTCGGCGGCGGGGATCATCGGCGATCAGCTGGAGCGAGTGGTGTCGACGTCGCAGCACAGCAAGGGGCTGGGGCTGGCGCTCGCGCTGCTGATCGCGCTGTACGGCGCTACCAAGGCGACCGCGGCGATGACGATCGCGTTGAACGTCGCGTTCGGCGTCGACGAACAGCGCGGGTTCATCATGTTGCGCGTGGCCGCGCTGGCCATGGTCGTCGGGGGCGTGATCCTCGTCCTGTCGGCGATGGCGACGACCGCGGTCCTATCCTTCCTCACCAGTTGGCTGCCCTGGACCCCCGTTGCGGTACTGATCGCGATCAGGCTGGGCGGTTATCTGTTGCTGGCGCTGCTGGCGATCACCGGCGCGGCGGTGCTGTACCGGTTCGCCCCCAACCGACAGGACGCGCGCTGGATTTGGCTATCGCCCGGTGCGGTACTGGCGACGTTGTTATGGCTCGGCGCGACCGGGCTGTTCGGCGTGTATGTCGGCAATTTCGGCAGCTACGGCGCGACCTATGGGTCGCTTAGCGCGGTGATCGTCCTGCTGACGTGGCTATGGCTGACCGCCTATGTCTTCCTGCTTGGCGGCGAATTGAATGCCGCACTGGATCGCGCGCGGGTCCACCCGAACGACGATGCCGATCCGGCTCTGGTCGAGCCAGCGCCCCCCATGCGCTCGCCGGGAATGGTCCGGGTGGCGATCGGCGTGGCGGCGGCGTTCGTGCTGCTCAAACTGACCGATCGCCGGAACTAGTTCGCCTCGGCGATCAGCGCGGTCGCTCCGCGGCTGGTCCAGTCGTTGCCACCATGCCAGCGCCATACTTCTTTCCCCGCCGCATCGAACAGAATCGTCGTCGGCAGGTTCGCGCCATAACCCAGGCTTAGCGCCATCTGGTCGTCGACATAGGGCGCGAGCGCGGTGGCCCCGTGGTCAGCGAGAAATTGGGGAACCTTGGCGGCGTTCTGCGTGTCCTGGCTGATCGCGAGCACCGCGACCCGGCCTTGGAGCGATGCGGCGGCAGCGTTCAGCGTCGGCAGTTCGGCGACGCACGGCCCGCACCAGGTCGCCCACAGGTTGAGGAGGACGGGTTTACCACGGAACGCCGCCAATGTGGTCGTCGTGCCGTCGGGTGCCTTGAAAGCGGCGGTGGGCGCTGGCTCGCCGTGATGGCTGCGATCGATCCCGGTCTGCGGGGCGGCGGGCGAGGCCACGTCGGAGGACGCCACCTCGTCGCTCGACACCGCGCCCGCTGGGTTGGCGCCCGCTGGGTTGGCGTCCGCGCGGTTGGCTTGTGCGGGGGCATCGCTTTGCCTATCGCAACCCGCGATCCCGGTGGCGGTGATGAGGAGACTGGCGATCGCCAGGCGCGACGACAAAAACGGCATGGGCGGGTCCAATGCGATGTGGGGCGGCCGGTTCGCCGACGGCCCGGCGGCGGTGATGCGCGAGATAAACGCCAGCATCCCGTTCGACAAGCGGATGTGGCGTCAGGACATCGCGGGATCGAAGGCGCATGTCGCGATGCTCGGCGCGCGGGGAATCGTGACCGCGGTGGATGCCGCGACGATCGCCGACGGGCTCGACGCGGTCGCCGCCGACTATGCCGCGAACGGGGTGCCGGTCGATCTCGACCTCGAAGACATCCACATGATGACCGAGGCGCGGCTGGCCGAGCGGATCGGATCGGTCGCGGGGCGGCTCCACACCGCGCGCAGCCGCAACGACCAGGTCGCGACCGATTTCCGGCTGTGGGTGCGCGATGCGATCGACGAGGTGATCGCGGCGCTGCGCGAATTCCAGGCGGCGCTGCTGGCGCGCGCGGACGAGCATGCCGACGCGGTAATGCCGGGCTTTACCCACCTCCAGTCGGCGCAGCCGGTAACGCTCGGCCACCATTTGATGGCGTATCACGAAATGATCGCGCGCGACCTGTCGCGGTTCGCGGACGCGCGGCGGCGGATGAACCGGTGCCCGCTGGGATCGGCGGCGCTGGCGGGGACGGGGTTTCCGATCGATCGCGACGCGACCGCGGCGGCGCTGGGGTTCGATGCGCCGACGCGCAACAGCCTGGACGCGGTGAGCGACCGCGATTTCGCGCTCGATTACCTGTCCGCGGCGACGCAATGTTCGCTCCATTTGTCGCGGCTGGCGGAGGAGTTCGTGCTCTGGGCGTCGCAGCCGTTCGGGTTCGTCGCGCTGTCGGACCAATGGTCGACCGGCAGTTCGATCATGCCGCAAAAGCGCAACCCCGATGCCGCCGAACTGGTGCGCGGTCATGCCGGGCGGATCATGGGCTGCATGACCAGCCTGATGGTGACGATGAAGGGCCTGCCGCTCGCCTATTCGAAGGACATGCAAGACGACAAGCCGCCGGTGTTCGACGCGCATGACCTGCTGGCGCTGAGCATCGCGGCGATGACCGGGATGATCGCGAGCGCGACGTTCCGCACCGACCGGATGCGCAGCGTTGCGGAGAGCGGTTTTGCGACCGCGACCGATCTGGCCGACTGGCTGGTACGCGCGGCGAACCTGCCGTTTCGCGAGGCGCATCACGTCACGGGGCGCGCGGTGAAGCGCGCCGAGGAACTGGGCGTGGCGCTCGACGCATTGTCGCTCGGCGATTTGCAGGCGATCGATGCGCGGATCGACGAACGCGTCTATGGCGTATTGTCGGTCGATGCCTCGGTGGCGAGCCGGACGAGTTTCGGAGGCACCGCGCCTGCCAATGTACGCGCCGCCATCCGCGCGGCGCGGGAGGAATAGTGATGAAGAGGGCCGTGCTGCTGATCGGATTCGCGCTCGCCGGGTGCGGCGCGGCCAAGCCGCTGGAGGTCAGGCAGGGCGGTTCGCTACCGCCCGCGCCCTATGGCGCGACCGCCGTGCCAACTCCCGCACAGTTGATGACTCCGACCACCCAGCAGCGCCCACAGCGCAGCGACGAGCTTCTGAAGAATTCCGAGGAACGCCGCAGCGACGAATTCGACTTGCCGCCCGACTGATGGACAGTTTCGATTATCGCGACGGCGTCCTTCATTGCGAGGATGTTGCGCTACCCGCGATCGCCGCCGCGGTCGGCACCCCGGTCTATGTCTATTCGACCGCGACCCTGCGACGCCACGCGCGCGTGTTCCGCGAGGGGCTGGCTGGGTTGGCGAAGGTGCACCTCGCCTATGCGATCAAGGCGAACCCCAATCTGGCGGTGCTGCGCGTCCTGGCCGACGAGGGCTATGGCGCCGACGTCGTCTCGGGCGGCGAGATGGCGCGCGCGCTGGCGGCGGGGATTCCGGCGAGGGATATCGTGTTCTCGGGGGTGGGGAAGACGCGGGCCGAGCTTGCCAAGGGCCTCGACGTCGAGAACGGGGCTGGCATCGGCCAGTTCAACCTGGAGCTCGAAGAGGAGGGCGTCGTCCTCGCCGGGCTCGCGCTCGCACGGGGGGTCAGCGCGCCTGCCACGTTGCGCGTCAACCCGGATGTCGACGCGGGAACCCACGCGAAAATCTCGACCGGCAAGGCGGACAACAAATTTGGCGTGCCAATCGATCAGGTCCCCGCCATGTTCGCGCGGCTTGCCGCGCTCGACGGGCTCGATCTGAAGGGCGTCGCGATTCATATCGGCAGCCAGCTGTCGGATCTGTCACGGCTGGAAGTCGCCTATGCACGGATCGGGCGGCTCGTTGCCGAACTGCGCGCTGCGGGGCATCGTATTACCCGGGTCGACCTGGGCGGGGGCCTGGGCGTACCGTACAAGGCCGGGGACATCCTGCCCTCACCAGCCGAATACGGCGCGATGGTTGCGCGCGTCAGCAAGGGTTGGGACGTCGAGTTGATGTTCGAACCCGGGCGCGTGATCGCAGGGAATGCCGGGGTGCTGCTGACCGAGGTGATCTGGGTGAAGCCCGGCGTCACCGACCCGTATGTCATCGTCGATGCGGCGATGAACGACCTGATGCGCCCCGCGCTCTACGACGCCTGGCATGATTTCGCGGCGGTCCGGCCGACGGGCGCGCAGATCCGCGCCAATATCGCGGGGCCGGTGTGCGAAAGCGGCGACACCTTCGCGATGGGGCGCGACATCGATGCGGTGACCAGCGGCGACCTCGCAGTGTTCCGCACCGCGGGTGCCTATGGCGCGACGATGGCCTCGACCTACAACAGCCGCGGGCTGGTGCCCGAGGTGTTGGTCGATGGCGATCGGTTCGCGGTGGTCGCGGATCGGATTCAGCCCGAGACGATCCTCGCCGCCGAGCGCATGCCGGAGTGGCTCGGCAAGTGACGCTGCACAGCCTGCCGCTGTTCGTCAGGCTGCAGGGACGCCCCGTGATGCTGATCGGCGCGGGCGAGGCGGCGGACGCCAAACGGCGGTTGCTCGACCGGGCGGGCGCGGTGGTGGTCGGCGAGGATGCCGAGGCCGCGCTCGCGATCGTCGCGGTCGAGCAACCGGAGGAGGTCGTGGCGCGGCTGAGGGCACGCGGCGTGCTGGTCAACGCGGTCGATCGGTCGGACCTGTGCGATTTCACGCTGCCCGCGATCGTCGATCGCGCGCCCGTCATCGTGGCGATCGGGACCGGCGGCGCGTCGGCGGGGTTGGCGGCAGCATTGCGCCAGCGGTTGGAGGCGCTGCTGCCGGCGGGCCTCGGCGAGATGGCGAGGGGGTTGTTCGCGATGCGCGGCGACCTGCGCGAGCGCTATCCCGAACTGGGCGCGCGGCGGCGCGCGATTGCGGCGATGCTGGCGGAGGGGGGCGCGTTCGATCCGTTCCGCGATTTACTGCCTGCTCCCGCCTCGATCGGTGCGCCCGCAGTGCCGATGGGGCGGGGAGAAGCACCGGAGCGGATCCCGGGGGGCGAATTGGTGGCGATGCGACTCCACTCCCCCGACCCCGACGACCTGACGCTGCGCCAGGCGCGCGCTCTAGCCAACGCCGATCGTGTCTATCACGCGATCGACGCGCCCACCGCGATCCTGAACCGGGCGCGCGCCGACGCGGCGCGGATCGCGTGCCTGACGCTGCCGGTGACGCTGGAGGCGGGATTGTCGGTCGATGTGAGGATGGCATGAGCGGATTCGGATATCGGATTATCGGCGGCAAGGCCGAGCGCGTCGCGATCAAGACCGCGCTGACGCAGCCTGCCGAACTCGTCTGGGTCCATCTGTCGACCAACGACGAACACGCCCAGGCCTGGCTACGCG
>JALYTW010000036.1 GCA_030854075.1 Pseudomonadota bacterium | reverse complement strand
GGTGCCGGTGGTACGGTCTGGAGGTCGACCCCGACCGCATCGCCGACGCGCGTGGTGATCGCGCTCGCGGCGCTGGTGCCCGAGGCGGTCAGCCCCAGTCCCGCGACGACGAGCGCGGCAACGATCGTCCCGCCCGCGGCAAACCGGCGGCGCGAGGGACGCAAGGTGGTCAGCATCCGAAGTCTCCCTTTCAGGTCGTTGATGGTGTGGAGGTGGCATGCCGCCGACACGACCCCGCCGTGCGCCGCCTTGACGATCGCGCAGGCATAGCTGTGGCGGTCGATCGCGGATCGCCCGGCGAGGACGCGCGCGTCGTTGGCCATTTCCTGGTCGGCGCGGAACGCCCCGAACGCGCGCCAGGCGACGGGGTTGAACCAGTGCAGCGCCAGCACCCCGAGCGCGATCCAGTTCGCCGCCAGATCGCCACGCTGATGATGGCCGATCTCGTGCGCCAGCGCGAGCGCGCGCTCGTCGGCGTCGTACCGATCCGCGAAATCGCGCGGGAAGGCGACGTAGCGGCGCATCACCCCAAACGCGACTGGGCCGGGGGCGGCATCGCTCTCGATCACGCGGATCGCCCCGACGACGTCGAGCGCCGCGGCGCTGCCGAGCATCCGGCGGCGGAACCGCGAATGCCGGGCGACATGCCAAATGAGGAACACCGCCGCGCCTGCCGCCCAGAGCGCCGCGAGGACAAGCCCCAGCGAGGGAAACGCTGCAGCGGGCGTGGTGGTAGGTGCGGCGGCGGCGATACCGGCAGGATCGATCACCAGCACGGTGATCGTCTCGCCCGCCCGCGAGATGGGCGTGGCGATCGCGCGCCACGCCGAGGGCAAGGGCGGCAGCAGCAGCCGGAGCAGCGGCAACGCCCACAGGGCATAGGCGATCTGCGCACCGAACTGACGGCGGACGAAGGCGCGGAGCAGCAGCACCAGCGCCATCAGCAGCGTCGACGCGATCAGCGCCTCGACCGCCCAGCCGACCAGCGCGCTCACGCCTTCAGCTCCTTGAGCAGCGCCTCGATCTCGGCGATATCCTGCGCGGTGAGTTCGTCGCGCTCGGCAAGGTGCGCGACCAGCGGGGTCAGCTTGCCGCCGAACAACCGGTCCATCAGCCGTTGCGATTCACCCGTCACATAATCGTCGCGCGCCACCAGCGGGCGGTAGAGATAGCGGCGTCCATCGGCGACATGCCCGATCACCGCCTTGGCGAGCAGCCGCCCGAGCAGCGTCTTGACGGTATTCGCACTCCACTCCCTCGCGGGATCAACCCGCTCGGCAACGCCCTGCGCGGTGAGCGGCGCGGTGTCCCACAGCACTTCCATCACCACATGTTCGGCATCGCTGATCCGTTCTGCCACGACTCGATCCTTCATTGACTACAGCTGTAGTCACATCGATTACGCCTGTAGTCAAGAGCGCTTCGGCGTCGGAATGTTTTACAGCGGCATCCAGTGCTTAGGGGTCATTAACCAGCTTCGCCCGCGGAAATCCGAGGTACGCCGCAATTGGCACGTGGAGTGCATCGTCATCGGCAGCCGAGCGTTCGCGCTTCAGCGAGGGTGGTTTGGGCGCAGTTCCCTGTCGCACCAATCCACCCTCACCCGGCTCTCCCCACCGCGCATTCTCGACCGCCCTGACACAGACTCATCGCGCTGAATATCCGAAGCGAATCGATCGGGGCGATAGTCCGCCAGCAGGTCGCGGACATGAGCATGGCAGAATCAAGCGGTGATCGAGATTGCGGCGCACCTGACCGAGGTCAACGTCGATGCAGAGATGGGGGTCATCGCTCGTTATCTGCCTGGCGGCCTTCGCCGCTCGCCCCATAGCTCCCGGTCAGATCGCAGACGAGCAACAGCCAGCCGCCGCGCCCGCGCGGAGCACCGCGTCCTCGATGACCGTCGGCGCAGCTTAGGTGGCGGCGTCTGCGGCAAACAGCGTCGCGAGTTCGCCGCTTTCGTACATTTCCATCATGATGTCCGAACCGCCGAGAAATTCGCCGTCGACGTAAAGCTGCGGGATCGTCGGCCAATCCGAATAGGCTTTGATCCCCTGGCGCACGCCCTGGTCTTGCAGCACGTCGACGCTTTCATACTCGACCTTCAGATGATCGAGGATCGCGATCGCGCGGCTGGAAAAGCCGCACTGCGGGAACAACGGGCTGCCCTTCATGAACAGCACCACCTTGTTGGCCTTCACGATCCCGTCGATGCGGGCGTTCGCATCGGTGGTGTCTGGGTTTACATCGCTCATCGTCAATTCCTCAAAAAGCCGCAGTGGTCAGTTGCAGCGCGTGGAGCACGCCCCCCATCCGGTCGCCGAGCGCGGCGTATACCGCCTTGTGCTGCTTGACCCGCGGCATTCCCGCGAAGCTGGGTGCGACCACACGCGCGGCGTAATGGTCGCCATCGCCCGCCAGGTCGGTGATCTCGACGGTCGCATCGGGAATCCCTGCGCGAATCATTGTCTCGATCTCGGCTGCGGTCATCGGCATATTATTCCGAACTCATCATCTGGCGGCGCGCTTCGATCGTCTGATCGTCAAGCGCGCGGCGGATGTCTACTTCGCTGGTCTCGACCCCCGCAGCGGTCAGATCGCCGATCAGCTTGCGGATGACATCGCCATCCCCCGCTTCCTCGAAATTGGCATGAACAACGGCCTTGGAATACGCATCCGCTTCTTCGGGCGTCAGCTTCATCAGCGTCGCGGCCCATTCCCCGACGAGCCGGTTACGCCGGGCGACGATCCTAAACGCCATTTCCTCATCGCGCGCGTACTTCGTCTCGAAGGCACGTTCGCGGTCGTCGAAGGTCGTCATGCAGGGCTCCCGGTTGGTAGCCAAACGACATAGGTCTCCGGCGACGCTCATGCAACGCATCGACGCGGTTGCGCCCGTTAGCGATCAGCTAACGATTGGGCGCTATTCCTTGTTGATCTGCAGGAGAGTGAGATGGACACGCACTACGCTGTTTCCGCTTCCAGGTCGTCCCCCGATTCGGGTGACGTCATGACCGGTTTTGCAATTGCTCTGGTCGCGTCATTGCTGCTGTGGGCAGTGATCGGGGCTGTGATCTACGCGGTGGTCTAGTCGTTCCCAGCGCCATCACGCGATCAGCCAACCTCGACCACCAGTTTCCCGATCGCGCCGCGGGCCGCCATCTTGGCGATCGCATCGCCGCCCCGCTCGAACGGAAACACTTCAGTCACCCGCGGCGCAATCTTGCCCTCGCGCCACAGCTTGAAAAGCTGCTCGACATGGCGCTCGTTAGCCTGTGGGTCGCGCGCCGCGAACGCACCCCAGAACACTCCGCACACGTCGCAACTCTTGAGCAGCGTCAGGTTGAGCGGCAGCCGAGGAATTCCTGCCGGAAAGCCGACCACCAGGTACCGCCCCTCCCACCCGATCGACCGCAGCGCTGGCTCGGCATAGTCGCCGCCGACCGGATCGTAGATCACGTCATATCCGTTCTTGCCGCCCGCCGCTTTGAACTGTTCGGCGAGCGCCTTTGACGCATCCTTGTCGAACGGCGCGCGGCCATAGATAATCGTCTCATCCGCGCCCGCGTCCGTGGCCGCCGCCGCCTTGTCCTCCGACGACACCGCCGCGACGACGCGCGCGCCAAACGCCTTGCCGAGCTCGACCGCGGCGAGACCCACGCCCCCAGCTGCGCCCAACACCAGCATCGTATCGCCCGCCGTCAAATGGCCGCGGTCGAGCAGCGCATGGATCGTCGTGCCATAGGTCAGGATCAGCGCCGATCCTTCGGCAAAACTGCGTTCGTCCGGTAGCCGGTACAACCGGGTCGGATCGACCGCGATCTTCTCGACCAGCCCGCCGTTGCCGATCGTGCCCATGATCCGGTCGCCGACCTTCCAGTCGGTCACGCCTTCACCGACGCTATCGACCACGCCCGCAATCTCGCCGCCCGGCGCGAATGGGCGCGGCGGCTTGAACTGGTATTTATCCTCGATGATCAGCACGTCGGGATAGTTGATCGCGCACGCCTTCACTGCGATCACGACCTGTCCCGCGGCTGCGACCGGATCAGGCAGCTCCGACATTTCTAGAGTGTCAGGTCCGCCCACTGCCGTCGATAGCAACGCCCGCATAACCGCATCTCCCCTCGATCCAGGGGCGCGACAAGCTCATCGCGCCTTCGAATTTTGAAATCGCGGTATCCCTTGCCAGCGTCAGCCCGATCTCGTCCAGCCCTTCCATCAGGCATTGGCGGCGAAACGCATCGAGCTCGAAGACGAAGCGGTCCTGGAATGGCGTCGTCACCGTCATCGTCTCGAGGTCGATCGTCACGCTATTGCCCTTCGCGACTTCGATCAGCCGGTCGATCGCTGGCTGGGGCAGCACGACGGGGATGATCCCGTTCTTGAATGCATTCCCTGAAAATATGTCGGAAAAGCTCGGGGCGATCACCGCCTGGATCCCCATGTCCGCAAGCGCCCAGGCGGCGTGCTCGCGGCTCGATCCGCACCCGAAATTGTCGCCTGCGATCAGGATCGGTGAACCCATATAGGCAGGGTCGTCGAAGATGTTGCCGGGCACGCTGCGCACCGTTTCGAACGCGCCGCGCCCCAGCCCCTCGCGCGAAATCGTCTTAAGCCAGTGCGCGGGGATGATGACGTCGGTGTCGACATTCTTCGCGCCCCACGGATAGGCGGTTCCCGAAACCCGCGTTACCGGCTCCATCAGTCGGCGGCGCGCGGGAACGTGGGCAGCTTGGCAGTGTCGCGCGGGTCGTGTTGGATCATCACGATCGCGATACGCCTGAATAGCCGCAGGTCTCCAAACCGCGATTGAGGTTATCGACCAGTTTCTTGCCCTGCCGCGCGCAATCGAGCCGCCAGAGCTTGGCCGTCGTCGCGCCGCCCGCTGGGGGGGGCGTGGGCGCCGTCAGCAGCAGAGCCGCACCCGCAGCGGCTATCGAGCCAAGGCGGTCGATCACCTAGGCGCTGACACGGGAATCGTCATGTCCTTCGCTTCAACGCGTTGGGTCGCAACATAGGCGGCCATCCCGCTCACTACAGTGCCCGCGACCAACATGAAAAAAACCCGTTTCATCAATTTTTCCCCCTAAACGCCATCACCGTATTAACGCATCAGATCGCGTACGTCACTCAATCGTCCCGTCACCGCCGCCGCCGCGGCCATCGCGGGCGAGAGCAAGTGCGTGCGCGCGCCTGGCCCCTGCCGTCCGACGAAATTGCGGTTGCTGGTCGACGCGCAGCGTTCCCCCGGGGGCACCTTGTCGGGGTTCATCGCTAGGCACATCGAACAGCCCGGCTCACGCCATTCGAACCCGGCGGCGAGGAACACGCGATCGAGCCCCTCGGCTTCCGCCTGGCGCTTCACCTGCCCTGATCCGGGGACAACCAGCGCGCGCACGCCAGCGGCGACGCGGCGCCCATCGGCGACCGCCGCCGCGGCGCGCAGATCCTCGATCCGGCTGTTGGTGCAACTGCCGATGAAGACATGCTGGACGGGAACGTCGTGCATCGCGGTCCCCGCGGCCAGCCCCATATAGTCGAGCGATTTTTTCGCCGCCTCGCGCTTGGCGGGATCGGCGAAGCTGTCGGGATCGGGAACGATTCCGGTGATCGCGACGACATCCTCAGGGCTCGTCCCCCAGGTCAGCGAGGGCGCGATATCGGTCGCATCGATTACAACGCTCTTGTCGTAGGATGCACCCGGATCGGTCGCGAGCGTCCGCCACCACGCGACCGCCCGATCCCATTCCGCGCCCGTAGGGGCCATCGGGCGCCCCTTCAGATAGGCGAAGGTCGTCTCGTCTGCTGCGATCATCCCGGCGCGTGCGCCCGCCTCGATCGACATATTCGCGATCGTTAGCCGCCCTTCGATCGACAACGCGCGGATCACCTCCCCGGTGAATTCGATGACGTGTCCTGTTCCCCCCGCCGCGCCAATCCGCCCGATGATCGCCAGGATCACGTCTTTCGCGCTGACTCCGAACCCGAGTGAGCCGTCGACCCGAACCTCCATCGTCTTCGCGCGGCCCAACAACAGCGTCTGGGTCGCAAGAACGTGCTCGACCTCGCTCGTGCCGATCCCGAAGGCGAGCGCGCCGAGCGCGCCATGCGCCGAGGTATGACTGTCGCCGCAGACCAGCGTCGTCCCCGGCAGCGTGAATCCCAATTCGGGGCCAATGACGTGAACGATGCCCTGCTCGATCGCGGTCGCGTCGATATAATCGATTCCGAACTCGGCGGTGTTGCGGCGCAGCGCGTCGAGCTGCTGCGCGCTTTCGGCATCCGCAATCGGAAGCAACCTGCCCGTCGCATCGATCCGCGGCGTCGTCGGCAGATTGTGATCGGGCACCGCCAGCGTCAGCTCGGGTCGCCGCACTCGGCGTCCCCCGGCGCGCAGTCCCTCGAACGCTTGCGGACTGGTCACCTCGTGGACCAGATGACGATCGATATAGATCAGGCATGTCCCGTCATCGCGGCGCTCGACGACGTGCGCGTTCCAGATCTTTTCGTAGAGGGTCAGCGGGCCAACGGTCACAGCGCGCTGGTTAACCGAAAGCTGCGCCCAAACCAAGATATTCTATCAGAATGTTACGCCGGCGAGCCCACTCGTATCCAGCAGCAATTTTACATTGAGAACGATGATGATCGCGGTAATCGTCCATGCCACGATCTTGAGCCAGGTCGGGCTGACGAGGTTGCCCATCTTGGTCTTGTCCGAGGTGAACCGCACCAGCGGCACGACCGCGAAGGGAAGCTGCATCGACAGCACCACTTGGCTCAGGATTAGCAGCCGCGCGGTGCCGCTCTCGCCGTAGATCGCCGCGACGACTACGGTGGGTACGATCGCCAGGCCGCGCGTCACCAGCCGCCGGAGCCAAGGCGCCAGCCGCAGGCGTACGAACCCCTCCATCACGATCTGCCCCGCCAGAGTCGCGGTGATCGTCGAGTTCTGACCCGAGGCGAGTAATGCCACCGCGAACAACGTGCTCGCTGCCGCTGCTCCCAACGTGGGAGTGAGCAGTTGGTATGCATCCTGGATTTCCGCAACGTCCGTCCGACCGATGGTATGGAAGGCGGATGCGGCGAGAATGAGGATCGCGGCGTTGACGAACAGCGCGAGGCTGAGCGCGACGGTGCTGTCGATCGTCGCCCATTTTGCGGCGTCGCGCTTGCCCGCAGGAGTACGGTTGAACGCACGGGTCTGGACCGTCGCCGAATGAAGGTAAAGATTGTGCGGCATCACGGTCGCGCCGAGAATGCCGATCGCGATATAAAGCATCGCCGGGTTGGTGACGATCTTGGTTGTGGGCACGAACCCTGTGAGCAGCGGCGCAAGCTCAGGCCGCGACGCGATGAGTTCATAAATGAAGCACAGCGCGATGATCGCGATCAGCGCGATGATAAACGCCTCGAGCCGCCGGAACCCGTACCGCTGCAAAGCCAGGATCAGCAGCACGTCGAGCCCGGTCAGGCACACCCCCCATACCAGCGGGATACCGAACAGAAGGTTCAATCCGATCGCGGTGCCGATCACCTCCGCCAGATCGCACGCGACGATCGCGACTTCGCAGAGCAGCCACAGCGCGATCGCGGTCGGCTTGCTGTACGCATCGCGGCATGCAGAGGCCAAGTCGCGCCCCGTCGCGATCCCCAACCGTGCGCACAACGCCTGCAGAACGATCGCCATGATGTTCGACAACAGGATGACCGACAGCAACGTATAGCCAAATGCCGACCCCCCGGCGAGATCGGTCGCCCAGTTGCCTGGGTCCATATAACCGACCGCGACCAGAAACCCCGGCCCGGTAAACGCGGCCAGTTTGCGCCACCACGCCGCACCCTCTGGCACCGGGACCGAACGGAACACCTCGGGCAGCGACACGCTACCCCCGGCGCGCCAGCCAGGATGCTTGGTCTCGGGCTCGGCTCCGTCGGTTGCCGTCATCAGTGCCTTATGTCCATGAAATCGCCATCGCGGTCGCAGTTACGTTCGGAACGACGCAAAAGATTAGCTATGGCTTACTTTTGTTGGGCTTCAACTTCAAGCGTCACGGTAAGATCAGCGAGCGCGGCGAGCGTGCGGTCGCTAACATGGTGCTCGATGCCTTCCGAATCGGCATCGACCGTCGCCTCGTCGAGCCCCAATGCGCGCAGGAACTGCGCGACAATGGCATGCTTGCGCCGCGCCTGCGCCGCCATCGCCGCACCCGCCTCGGTCAGGAAGATCGACCGATAGGGGCGCGAGACGACCAGACCCTCGCGCCGCAGTCGCGCAACGATTTTAGAAACGGTCGGCTGGCTCACCGCCATGTTTTCGGCGATGTCGCTCAGCCGCGCCTCACCCTGCTGATGGATCAGATCGCCGATCAACTCGACGTAATCCTCCGCAACTTCGGTCAGGTGCGCCGCGCGCGTCCGGCGAAAGGCCGCGGCGCGGCGCGCGGTATCGGATATGTCTGTCATCGGGCCCCGCAGCGATTGAAGCGATACGCGACTTGTATAGCCGTCGCTATAATGCGCAATCGATCGCTAACCCAGCACCCGGTGCAGAAACGCTACCGTGTCGGACAGCACCGGTGCCTTGCCGCGGAATGGCGTCGACAGCGCCATCGCGACATCTTCGTGGCTCAGCCCCGGATATTCGACGAACTCGACCGGTGATCCCGCCTGCGTGAGCGCCTTGGTCAGGTTGACCGCATTGTAGGGCCGAACCTGCGTATCGTTGCTCGCGGTTACCAGCATCATTGGCGCCAGCCCGGCGCGCGCGAAATGGATTGGCTGGGTTAGCATCGGGGTCTCGACCCCCTTCATCGCGTCGATCGAACGCTGCTTGTCGAACGGGTAGAAATCATATGGTCCGCACAGCCCTACCGCCGCCTTGATGATACGCGGGTCGACCCCGATTGCGGTCAGCCAGCGCGGATCGATCGCGAGCATGATCGCATTGTACGCTCCCGCCGAATGCCCCGCGACCGCAATCTTGCCTGGGTCGCCGCCATAGCCCGCGATATTGTCACGGGTCCATTTGACCGCCTCGGCGCTGTCCTGGACGAAGCTCGGGAAGCGGACCGTCGGCACTTTGCGGTAATCGGGTACGACGACGACGAACCCCGCCTTGGCATAGGCACGCGCCGCGAATGCATACGCGCCGCGGTCGCCATGCGCCCAGCCGCCACCGTAGTAAAAAATCAGCACCGGTCGCGGCGTCGTCGCATCGTCGTTCGCGGGCCGCCACACGTCGAGTGTCTGACCCGTCGTGCCGAACGGCACGGCGGTCGCCACCTCCTCGGTCCCACGTCCGCCGCCGGCCACCGCGTCCGCCCAGCTCAGGATGCGCGGCGGCTCGACGAAATAATAGAGCGCCGCGGCGCCCGCGACGAGGATCGCGACCAACGCAAGCGCGATCCGCCCGATCACGAATCGTACCGCGCGGTGGTCTTGGCGGCGACTTCGTCGGCGGTCACTCCGGGGGCGAGTTCGACGAGTTTGAACGCGCTTGCGTGGTCGGCGCGCTGGAACACCGCAAGATCGGTGACGATCATGTCGACGACGTTCTTGCCCGTAAGGGGCAGCGAACAGGTAGGAATGAATTTGGGCTCACCGTGCTTGCTGGTGTGTTCCATCACCACGATGATCTGCTTGACCCCAGCGACCAAATCCATCGCGCCGCCCATTCCCTTGATCATCTTGCCGGGGATCATCCAGTTGGCAATGTCGCCATTCTCCGCGACCTCCATCGCGCCGAGCACGGTGAGGTCGATATGCCCGCCACGAATCATCGCGAAACTATCTGCGCTCCCGAAATAGACCGACGACGGCAACTCGCTGATCGTCTGCTTGCCCGCGTTGATCAGGTCGGCATCTTCCTCACCCTCATAGGGGAACGGCCCGATTCCGAGCATGCCGTTCTCTGACTGGAGGGTCACCGTCATCCCTTCGGGGATATTATTGGCGACCAATGTGGGGATACCTATACCGAGATTTACGTAATAGCCGTCGCGCAATTCCTGCGCGGCGCGTGCGGCCATCTCGTTGCGATCCCAGGGCATCTACTTCTCCTTGCTTGCTGGCGCGACGGCGACGGCGGGCGGCGGCGTCCAGCGTTTGTCGAGTCGGAACACCTCGCCCATCGCGCCCTTCAGCGCGCTGCCGTAAACCGGATTGGGCAGCATGAACCAGCCATGCCCCCAGAGCACGCTGGTGTAGCGCCCTCCGACCGACGCGCGGCGCTGCTCGAATGCCTGGCCGGGCGCATTGAACAGATCGCTAAAGTCGCCGAGCTGGTCGCCCGCCATAGCGATCACGCAATATTTCTTCGTGATCGCCCAGCGTCGCGCATCCTTGCCGCTACTGGTACTTGCGGCATCGCCCTGCAGCCAGAGTGTGTCGCCATGCACCGGCGCGCCGAAGCCGAGCCCCGTCAGCATTGCCGCGGTCTGCCCAGCATTGGCGGCCGAACGATTCGAGTTGAATACCAGCGCGACATTCTCCGCCTTCGCCGCTTTCGCCATGTCGAGGACGCCGGGGACCGGGACCACGTCACTGCCGCCGGTTCGCTCCCAAGCTTCCCAGCGTGCCTGGTCGTACGGCACGCCGTCCGCCGCATCCGCCTCGAACCCCAGGTTCAGCACCGCCGTCTCGTCGATATCGAGGACTACCGCGAGCGGCTTGTCGCCGCATGGTTCGAAGATTGGCGCACTGAGCGTCGACCCCGGCGCCATTACGACCGAGCGCAAATCATGCCCGACCGCGCGATCCGACGCCATCGCGATGATGTAATTGGCGAGTCCGAAATACGCCTGATAACTCAGCGCCGCCGCCTCGCCCGACCCGTAGAGGAATTGCATCTCGGGCGGAGCCTTCGCAGCGGGCCCGACCCCATCCGCCCCGGTCGGCGTAGGCAATGCACCCGTATAGAATTGCCCTGCTTTCGCGCCGGTGGCGGGCAAGCCGGGGATGGCGGCGAGGCGCAGCGGGGCCTTTTCCGTACGGATGCGATCCAGGAACCGCTGCCGGGCCGCACATCCGGTGACGGCGGGCGCGAGCGCGACGAGCAGCAGTGCGGTCGCCTTAATCGTCATGTCGCCGAACGCTCGCGCACGGTGCGGAACTCGATTCTCTTGTTGTATGGCGCGCCCAGAATCAGTCGGTTGACGTAGATGCCGGGCAGGTGGATCGCATCGGCATCGAGCGACCCGACGGGGACGATTTCCTCGACTTCTGCAACGCAGATCTTGCCCGCGGTTGCCATGGGTTGGTTGAAGTTCCTCGCGGTCTTGCGGAACACCAGGTTCCCCACCTCGTCCGCCTTCCAGCCCTTGATGATCGCCAGGTCGGCGCGGATGCCGCGTTCGAGGATATAATCCTCGCGATCAAAGTTCTTCACTTCCTTGCCCTCGGCGACCTGCGTGCCGACGCCGGTCTTGGTGTAGAACCCCGGAATCCCCGCGCCTCCTGCGCGACACCGTTCCGCCAGCGTGCCCTGGGGACAGAATTCGACTTCGAGTTCTCCCGCCAGATACTGCCGCTCGAACTCCTTGTTTTCGCCGACGTAGGACGAGATCATCTTTTTGACCTGTCGCGATCGCAGCAGTTTGCCGAGCCCCTCCCCGTCGACCCCGGCATTGTTGCTCGCGATCGTCAGGTCCTTCGTACCCGCATCGCGGATCGCGTCGATCAGCCGTTCAGGAATGCCGCACAGCCCGAACCCGCCAGCACAGATCGTCATGCCGTCGAACAACACGCCGTCGAGCGCCGCCGCCGCATCGGGATAGAGTTTCTGCGCCATACCGTCTCCGTCGATTGATCGCGCCCCGCATAGGAGCGCGTCGGTGCATCGGCAACCGGTGCCGCGCAACCGCCGTCAGAAGCTGCCTCGCGCCAGCCCCAGGGCGTCCGCCAGATCGGCGAGCGCCTGATCCTCACTGTCGACCTTGATCGCGATCATGCCTAACGCGGCCGCGGGTTTGCAATTGATGCCAAGGTCGTCGAGGTACACGCACGCTCGCGGTGCGACGCCCAGCGCCTCGCACGCCATCACGTAGATTGCGGGATCAGGCTTGCGAATACCCACCTTTGAACTCTCGATCACATGATCGAACCGCGCCAGGATCGCGCCGATCGCCGCGGCTTTTTCGGGTGTGCGCGCCATTCCCGCCCCCGTTCCCGTCGGCACATTGTTGGTGATACAGCCGATCCGATACCCGTGGGTCGTCAGCCAGTCGAGCGCCGCGACCACCCGCGGTCTGACATCCCCGGCCAGCACCGCAAGCACGTCGTTGCCACGCAATTCGTGACCCAGCGCTTTGGCTTCCGCCGCGAACTGGGCGTCGAATGCGGCAGCGTCGATCTCCGCCCGCTCGAACCGCGCCCAAGCATTGCCGTCGCGCTCCAGCGCGTTGACCCGGCGGATGCAATCGCGCGGCAACCCCCGCTCCGCCTCCAGCCGATTGAACGCCTCGAACGGCGACGACGTGATGACCCCGCCGAAATCGAAGATCACCGTATCGCGTTTCACGGCTCGATCACCACGCCGACGCTGGGATCGACCGCGCCCGCCACCGCCTCGCGATACGCCGCCAGCGCCGCCTCGCCGCCGTATCGGCGATCGATCGACGTCACCTGCGTGGCGGTCGGCATAAACCCCAGCCATGCTGCCTCCATCCGCTCACGAAAGCCCGCTGCGCCCCAGTCGGTGGACCGCTTCTCCATCCGCCCCGGTGCAAAGAATCCGACCGGTTTTGGCCCCCGCAGCGGTGCGCCGCCGCGCTCCGCATCCCAGTGCGTCATGCCGATGATCAGATCAATCGCCAGTGCCTCGCCGAACCGCTCATGCACCGCGCGGGTCGCGGCGGGGTTGCCCGCAAAATCGACGAGTGCGACCCTGCCAGCCGCCGCGATCGTATCGACTGCCGCGTAATCGACCACCGCATCGTATAAGTTGATGCCCGCGGTGAACCCCGCGCTGCGCGCCGACGCGAGACCGATCAACCGCACCGCGCGGCCCCGCGCCTTCATCGCCTGCGCAAAGCCGATCGCGGTCTTGCTCGATGCGCCGCTGACGATGACGGTGTCGACACCATAGTCGCGCTCATCCTCGAACTGGTCCGCGATCAGCCAGCCGGTCAGGAACAGCGGGCGATAGACCGGCCACCAATCATGATCTGCATCACGATGGTCGCCCAGTGCGGCGAGGCGCGCATAGCTGTTGTACGTCGCGGGCAATGCCGCGCGGCGCGGCGTCGCGTCGACGAAGCCGCTGCCCCGCACCCTGTCGGGGAACAGCATCGCGTGGCTGGCGAGCGGCCAATATCCGTAGAACACCTCCCCCACTGCGATGTCCGCGATCGCGGATCGCGTCACTGTAGCAAAGCCCCACGCGGGGAGTCGCCCCGGCGCGTCCCGCGTGCCGAAAAAATCCCAATATCCCGCATCAGCGCCAAGAAATGGCGTCCGCTGACCTAGCGCGGCATAGGTGACGTTGTTCGCGGTCAGCGCGACCAGATCGACCGCGAACTCGACCGCCCCCGCCATTAACGACGTTGCGGGATCGGCGACCAGCGCCGCGTCCGCGATGTTTTTCCGATCGATATCGATCGCCCAGCGTTCCATCATGCTCTCCTGTCAGCGCCGCCAGCGATAGCGGACATTAGGTACGCGGTCGCCATGTTCGGGATCGACGCCGTGTTCCTCGGCGACGAAGCCTGCCGCCTCATACAGCCGCCGGGCGCGCGTGTTAGCGGTGTAGGTGTAGAGTTGTAGGTCGTCCTGCTCGCGCATGGCCTGTCCCAGCAGCTTGCCTCCGATCCCTTCGCCATGCCGCGCGGGATCGACGTAGAGGTGTTCGATCCAGCCGGGCTCCAACGCCAGGTGCCCGACGAGCATGGCACGATCAAACGCACCCCAAGTCGGGCCTTTCGCGAAGGCCTCGCGATAGAATACGCAGGTTTCCTCGACGCTGCATAGCGACGGGTCGAACCCCGGAATCAGCGCCCCCGCCGCCCGATGCTGGTGCGCGGCAGCGTCGGTTTCGTCCGCCGTCAGGAGGCGTAGGGCGATCAATGATTTAGCTTTAACCCGGCACGCGCCCAGCGCGTCTTCACCAATCTTCCCGTGCCCGAACAGGTGATGTACGCATCCATCATATCTTCGCCCCCCCAACAGATGTTGGTGGTGAAGATATCGTCGGTCGCAACGAACTCCACCAGCTCTCCGCGCGGCGAGACCACGCTGATTCCGCATTCGCCGATCGTCGCGACGCAGATGTTGCCGCCTGCCTCTATCCCCAGCGAATCGAAGAATTTATACCCTGCCGGCCGATACAGCGGGATCCCCGGCCCGCCCGGTCCGGCGTCGGGGGCGACCTTGCCCGGCGCGGTCACAGTGAACTTCATCAGGCGGCAGGTGTAGGTTTCCGCGGCGTACAAGCTCTTGCCGTCGGGCGAGAGGCCGATGCCGTTGGGGTTGGCGCTCGGGAAGATCACCTCTTCGATAAAGCTGCCGTCCGCCTTTGCGTAGAAAATGCCGACGATGTCGTGGCAGCGCTTGGCAAAATCCATTTTGCCGTGATCGGTGAACCAGAAGCCCCCCGCGTCATCGAAGACGATGTCGTTTGGCCCGCGCAGCACGCAACCGTGATCGCCTGATTTGTAGAGCACCTCGACTGCGCCGGTAGCGAGGTCGATCCGCTCGATCCGCCCGCCCGAATAATCCGCCGCGATCCCGTGCGGCGCGAGCATGCCGTTCGATTCGAGATAGTCGAACCCGCCGTTATTGCAGCAATACAACTTGCCGTCGGGGCCGATCGCCAGCCCATTGGGGCCGCCACCCGGCGTCGCGACGGTCTCCTTCGATCCATCGGGGCGAACGCGCGTAATCTTGCCGTCGGCGATCTCGACCAGGATGATACTGCCATCGGGCATCCACACTGGCCCTTCGGGGAAACGCAACCCATCGGCGACGGTGGTGAACTCGGGCATCGCTCTCTCCTGCAGCGGGGCGGGCTCCTCCCTCCTCCGTTCGTTGCGAGCGTAGTCGAGAAACGGTCCCGATGCGCAACCCGTTTCTCGACTTCGCTCGAAACGAACGGCTAAAGGTGGGTCATGACCAACAGCAGAACCGGTGGCCGCATCCTCGTCGATAATCTCGTCGCGCAGGGGTGCGATCGCATCTTCACCGTGCCGGGTGAAAGCTTCCTCGCCGTGCTCGACGCGCTCCACGACACCCCCGCGATCGACGTGGTAACGTGCCGGCAGGAGGGCGGGGTCGCGTTCATGGCGTGCGCTGACGGCACGCTGACCCACCGCCCCGGCATCGCTTTCGTCACCCGCGGCCCCGGCGCGACCAACGCCAGCATCGGCGTCCATGTCGCGATGCAGGACAGCCAACCGATGATCCTCTTCATCGGCGACGTCGATCGCGGCACGAAGGATCGCGAAGCGTTCCAGGAAATCGATTTCCCCGCGATGTTCGCACCCATCGCCAAATGGGCCGCGAAGATCGACGATGCCGCGCGCATCCCCGAATATGTCGCGCGCGCCTATGCCACCGCCATGAACGGACGGCCCGGCCCGGTCGTGCTCGCGCTGCCCGAGGATATGCTGCTCGACGCGGTCGCGGCGGTCGATCGACCGCGCGTCGAACGCGTCGTGCAAGCGTGCGATCCGATCGTCGTCGCCCGGCTTGCGGGCATGATCGCGGCGGCGGCGCGACCGGTTGCGATCGTCGGCGGCGCTGGCTGGGACGCCGGTGCTGCGCGCGATGTCGCCAACTGGGCCAAACGGAGTGGTATCCCCGTTGCCTCCGCCTTCCGGCGACAGGATGCGATCGCCAATGATTGCTCCGTCTGGGCTGGAAATCTCGGCTACGGCCCCAACCCAAAGCTGGTCGCCAGGATCAAGGCGGCGGACCTCCTGATCGTCGTCGGTCCCCGCCTCGGCGAAGCGACTACCGACGGCTACGCGCTCGTCACGCCCGATCATCCGGGCCAGGAATTGGTCCATGTTCACCCCGACCCGGACGAATTCGACCGCACCTACCGCGCCGATCTCGCGATCTGTGCAGGTATGGTAGAGTTCGGCGACGCCGTCCTTGCCATCGACTGCCCCACCTTCGCGGCGGGCGAAGCGGCGCATACCGATTACCGCGACTGGTCTGATCCCCAGCCCCGCGACCTGACGATGGACCTCGGCCCCTGCGTCGCGACGATGCGCGACAAGCTCCCCGCCGATACGATCATCTGCAACGGCGCGGGCAATTATTCGGGATGGTGGCACCGCTATTGGCGCTACGCGGGGCCGGGCTGCCAACTCGCGCCGACCGCGGGCGCGATGGGCTATGGCGTCCCCGCCGCGGTCGCCGCGAGCCTCCGCCATCCCGATCGAACCGTGGTCGCGCTCGCAGGCGACGGCTGTTTTCTGATGAACGGCCAAGAGCTTGCGACCGCGGTCCAGCACGGCGCGACGCTACTGGTGCTGGTCATCGACAACAGCGCCTACGGCACGATCCGCATGCACCAGGCGCGCGAGTTTCCCGGTCGCCCGATCGCGACCCGCCTCGCCAACCCCGATTTCGCGGCGCTCGCGCGCGCCTATGGCTGCTGGGCGGACACCGTCGAGCGGACCGAAGATTTTGGGCCTGCGCTCGACCGGGCAATGGAGCAACCGGGGATCCGACTGCTCCATCTGAAAACCGATATCGACGCGATCACCGCCGGAACGACGCTCACCGCGATTGGTGAGTGAGAAGCTCTGCGAACGACCAGAAGTGGTGGTTTGCGGTCTGGCTGCTTTTGGCAGAAATCGGGACATTCCGGACCATCGGCTTTCGGGAACGTCAGGCATATAGTCGGGCGTTAATAGTCAGGTTATAAGCATTAGGAATGGAGGAAATTCACCCCAATACGCGACGAAGTGCGACAAAGCGTGTCGGCTTGATATTGCTTATTTTAACAGGCCTACTCCTACTTCTTGCTTGGTGCAGCGAACCACTTTGGAACTGGGATAATCACGTCTTGCCACGCGATGTTGAGATAGACGCAGTTTTGGCGTCAAACAGTAGCAGCGGAATGCGAGAAGGGTGCCAAAGCGCGATTTATCGTCTCTCCCCTTCCACAATATCTCGGTTGAAAAAGAAGGGTATCGCTTACCTGCAAAATGGACCGCAACCGCAGAATGAAAACCCAAAGAATCCCTACGGGGAATGGCTCAAGACCCCGGGCGACATCGACTTTGTCAACAACGGGCACGGTGCCACGCACACTATTTACGGCCTATATGCCATGGGCGGATGCAACAGCGGGGATGGTAACCAATTCGGGTCTCGCGAAGTCGCCAAAGCATTATTGGGACCAGGAAGTTATTATGTTGTCACTGCCAATCGTGAAGGGATAATTGTAGTCGCGCCAAAGTTCGGATTGGCTGCATTTTACTATGACGGATAGCCCATACATTTTTTCCTACGGGGGCCAATGAGGTTGGCGCGGGAATGGCTGGTTTTGGGCCGAGCGAGACTTACGCTAAATGGCTTAGGCTGGGGCGAAAGCTGCCGAACCGCGCCACTCGTACATCCGCCGACGAACTCGAATTGCTCCCCATCGCAATTCCTCCCCAAAACAAAAAAGGCCGCCCCGGTCTCCCGGAGCGGCCCATCATGTCGGTCGCAAGCCTAGATATCGTCGCCGAGCGCGCCCTTGACCTTGCCGGCAACCTGCTGCGCCTTGCCCTTGGTCTCCTGACCCGCGCCTTCTGCCTGCGTGTCGGGATTGTCGCTGTGCTGCTTGGCCTTGCCGATCGCCTCGTTGACGTTGCCTTTGACCTTGTCGGTGAGTTCGCCCATGTCAGGCTCCTTCAATACTGTCGTGCGACGCCGCCGCGGCGTCTGGATGTCACGGAAATAAAACGATTGCTCGCGCGATTCGGTTCCCGTGGTCAGCCAACGGCTCGGCGCAGAAAAGCTTCCACCGCCTGCCAGTTGGCTGCCGTCCCTTGAGGATTTTTCGCCTCGATCAGCGTCGACGAACCATGGACGCCGTGCGCGGGACTGTAGAAGATACTGTCTCCCGCCAGCGCCGCTGCGATCGGCTTCGCCGCTGCGGCCTCCGCGCCCCCGTCCGCCACCGCAAGGAAGACCGGCATCGTGAGCTTCTTCGCAGCGCGCACAACGGCGGTTTTATCGTCAAGATATTCGCCCGGCGAGAAGGCCAGGACCGCTTTCACCCGGTCAGCGTTCTCGGCAGCGAGCGGAAACGCGAGCGCCGCCGAATAGCTGCTACCCCAGATGACGATGGGCAGGTTCTGCATCGCGCCCCAATCGAGCGCCGCCTGCATGTCCCGCTGCGCGGCGGCATAACCCGGATCGCGCTTCAGTTGCGCGGCGGTCCGGTTGGGGCCGAACAGGCCGCCCCCCGATCGCTGGTCAATCGCCAGCGCGCTATACCCCGCCGCCGCCAGCTTCGGCGCGATCGTTGCATATTCGCCCATGCTTGATCCCGCCTGGTGGAACAGCAGGATCAGCGCCTTGGGCCGGGTCGTGCGATAATAGCGGCCATAGACGGTCAGCCCATCGGACGCCTTCAGCGTCACCGGCGCAACCGTCATCTGGCGCGGACCGACCGCGGATCGCGTGTCATCGGGAGCTTGCTGGACGCTGCATCCGCACAGCAGGACCGCCAGCGCCAGTCCTCGCATCATATCAGTCCGGCAAGCGGGCTCGACGGATCGGCGTATAGCCGCCGCGCCATCCGCCCCGCGCGATACGACAGCCGCCCCGCCTCGACCGCGCTTTTCATCGCGCGCGCCATCATGATTGGGTCCTTCGCCTCCGCGATCGCGGTATTCATCAGCACGCCGTCGCACCCCAGTTCCATCGCGACTGCGGCGTCCGACGCGGTGCCGACCCCCGCATCGACCAGGACCGGCACGCTGGCCCCCTCGACGATCAGCCGGATCGTCACCCGGTTCTGGATTCCAAGTCCCGACCCGATTGGCGCGCCGAGCGGCATGATCGCGACCGCGCCCGCATTCTCCAGCCGCTTCGCCGCGATCGGGTCGTCGACGCAATAGACCATCGGCTTGAAACCCTCGCCTGCCAGGATCTCGGTCGCGCGGAGCGTTTCGACCATGTCGGGATAGAGCGTCTTCGCTTCACCCAGCACCTCCAGTTTGACGAGATCCCACCCGCCCGCCTCGCGCGCCAGCCGCAGCGTCCGGATCGCATCCTCCGCGGTGAAGCACCCCGCGGTATTGGGCAGATAGGTCACTTTTTGGGGATCGATAAAATCCATCAATACCGGCTGGTTGCGATCCGATATGTTGACGCGTCGCACCGCGACGGTGACGATCTCGGCACCGGACGTTTCGAGCGCGGCGGCGTTCTGCGCAAAATCCTTATACTTCCCGGTACCGACGATCAGCCGCGAGCGGAAGGTTCGGCCTGCCACCGTCCAGCTATCCGCTACGATCGGCTCTTCTACGATCGGCTTGGCATGATCGCCGCCGCCGACGAACGTCACGATCTCCAGATCGTCGCCATCCTCGACGCACACCTGTACCAACGTCGATCGCGGCACGATCTCCAGGTTGCGCTCAACTGCCACCTTTTCGGGGATAAGGCCAAGCTCGGTCGCCAGGTCCGCCAGGCTCAGCCCTGCATTGACCCGCTTGTGTTCGCCATTGACCGTGATCGATACCGTGCCGTCCGAATGCATAGCTGTCCGTTCGTTTCGAGCGAAGTCGATAAACCCTGCGCCCTATGCGCGCCGCAACCGTGTCTCGACTTCGCTCGACACGAACGGATATGAAGGCGTCGATCATATAGGGACCGCGACGCCGGGCCCGCAACCGAAAGGGCCTTGCGTGGCCGACACCATTCCCAAGACCGTCTTTGTCCTCAATGGCCCCAACCTCAATTTGCTCGGCACCCGCGAACCCGAAATCTACGGGTCGGACACGCTCGACGATATTGCCGGGCAACTCGAAGATCGCGCCCGCGGGTTGGGGCTCACGATCGACATGCGTCAGTCCAACCACGAAGGTCACCTAGTCGATTGGCTCCACGAGGCCCAAGCCGTGAAGGCGCAGGCGGTGCTGCTCAACGCGGGCGCCTATACTCACACGAGCATCGCGGTCCACGATGCGATCAAGGGCATCGTCACTCCCGTGATCGAGGTGCATCTATCAAACCCGCATACGCGTAACTCGTTTCGCCATCGGAGCCTCGTTGGCCAGGCGGCGAAGGGCACGATCGCGGGATTCGGCGCGCTGTCGTACATCCTCGCGCTTGAAGCCGCCGCGCGGTTCTGACAGGAAGCCAGCCATGACCGACACACCAGAAGGCGCCATGCAGGTCGATGTCGACTTGGTCCGCCAGCTCGCCGACCTGCTCGATGCGACCAACCTCACCGAGATCGAGGTGGAACATGGCGACCGCAAGATCCGCGTCGCGCGCAAGGCCGCACAGATTGCCGCCCCCGTGCACTACGCACATGCGCCCCCCGTCCCGTCGACGGCACCACCGCTGACGACCTCGATGATGCCTGTGGCCGAGACGGGTGCGAGCGCACCCGCCGCCAGTGCCAATGCGGTCAAGTCGCCGATGGTCGGCACCGTCTATCTCGCTGCCGAGCCAGACGCGGCGCCCTTCTCGGCAGTTGGCAAAAAAGTCTCGGCGGGCGATACGCTGCTGATCGTCGAGGCGATGAAGGTCATGAACCCTATTCTCGCGCCGTCGGCGGGTACGATCACCGCGGTGCTGGTCGAGAATGGTCAGCCGGTCGAATTCGATCAACCGCTCGTCGTCGTGGAATGAGCCCCGTTTTTCCGTTCGCCCTGAGCTTGTCGAAGCGCGTGTCCCGAACACGTGCTTCGACAGGCTCAGCACGGACGGATGGATTTTATAATGCCTGAAATTAAGAAGCTTCTGATCGCCAATCGCGGCGAGATCGCGCTACGCATCCATCGCGCGTGTCATGAAATGGGCATCAAGACGGTGGCCGTGCATTCGACCGCCGACAGCGACGCAATGCACGTTCGTCTCGCCGACGAGGCGATCTGCATCGGCCCGCCCGCCGCGACCGACAGCTATCTCAACATCCCCAACATCATCTCCGCCGCGGAAATTTCAGGGGCCGATGCGATCCATCCCGGCTACGGGTTTCTCAGTGAGAATGCACGCTTCGCGGACATCGTCGAGCTTCACGGGATTATCTTCGTCGGTCCCAAGCCCGACCATATCCGCACGATGGGTGACAAGGTCGAGGCAAAGCGCACCGCGGGCGCGCTCGGCTTGCCCCTCGTCCCCGGCTCCGACGGCGCAATCGATGACGTCGAAGAGGCGAAGAAGCTCGCCGCCGAGATCGGCTATCCGGTCATCATCAAGGCCGCATCGGGCGGCGGCGGGCGAGGCATGAAGGTCGTCAACGACCCCGACCATCTCGAAACCCAGATGCAACAGGCCGGGACCGAGGCGAAGGCGGCCTTCGGGGACGCCACCGTCTACATGGAAAAATACCTCGGTAACCCGCGTCACATCGAATTCCAGATCTTCGGCGATGGCAACGGCAACGCGATCCATCTTGGCGAACGCGACTGTTCGCTCCAGCGCCGCCACCAGAAGGTACTCGAGGAAGCCCCCTCCCCCGTCATCACCGCCGAAGAGCGCGACCGGATGGGCGGCATCGTTGCCAAGGCAATGGCCGACATGGCGTACCGCGGCGCGGGGACGATCGAATTCCTGTGGGAAGACGGCGACTTCTATTTCATCGAGATGAACACCCGGCTCCAGGTCGAACATCCGGTGACCGAGATGATCACCGGATTGGACCTCGTGCGCGAACAGATCCGCATCGCCGAGGGGCACCCTCTGACGCTCCGCCAGCAGGATGTCCAGTTCCGCGGTCATGCGATCGAATGCCGGATCAACGCGGAGCACCCACGCACTTTCGCACCCTCGCCCGGTCTCGTGACGATGTTCCATGCGCCTGGCGGGATGCACGTCCGCGTCGATAGCGGACTCTATGCGGGGTATCGCGTGCCGCCTTATTACGACAGTATGATCGCCAAGCTGATCGTGTACGGCACCACCCGACATGGCGCGCTGCGCCGTCTGCGCCGCGCGCTGGAGGAATTCGTGATCGAGGGGCCGACGACGACGATCCCGCTCCACCAGGCGCTGCTCGACGACCCTGAATTCCAGGCCGGCGACTACACGATCAAGTGGCTCGAGGAATGGCTGGCGAAACAGGACGCATGAAGGCAACGATCTATCACAATCCCCGCTGCTCCACCTCGCGCAAGACCCTTGCGCTGCTCGAGGCGGCGGGGGCGGACGTTACCGTCATCGACTATCTCAAGACACCGCCCGCGCGAGAAGAATTGGCGCGCCTCTACCGTTCCGCAGGGATCACGCCGCGCGACGGGATGCGCCGACAGGAGGACTCCGCCAAATCGCTGCTCGATGCTGGCGACGATGCCATCCTGGATGCGATGATCAGCGACCCGATCCTGATCCAACGTCCGCTAGTCGAAACCGCGAAGGGCGTTCGTCTGGCTCGTCCTCCCGAAGCGGTACACGACATTCTCTGACCCGGCGCCAGACGCCACGCAGATCAAGCGTCGCCAACGCAAATCAGGCATCGATTGCCTCCTCGTCGAGCCGCGCCGCATTCTCCTGGATGAACGCGAACCGGTGCGCCGGGTTGGTTCCCATCAGCCGGTCGACCAGATCCTTTACCCCGGCCCGCTCCTCATATTCCTGGGGCAGCGTGATCCGGATCATCGATCGGGTTTTGGGGTCCATCGTCGTTTCGCGCAGTTGCCCCGGGTTCATCTCGCCCAACCCCTTGAACCGCGCGACCTCGACCTTCTTGCCCTTGAACACGCCCTGTTCGATTTTCGCGCGCGCGGCCTCGTCCATTGCATAGACCGATTTGGCCCCTGCGGTGATCCGATACAGCGGCGGCTGCGCGAGATACAAATGCCCTCGGCGGACGAGTTCGGGCATTTCCTGAAAGAAGAACGTCATCAGCAGCGTCGCGATATGCGCGCCATCGACATCAGCGTCAGTCATGATGACGATCCGTTCGTAGCGCAGATTATCGGGCTCGCAGTCTTTGCGCGTCCCGCAGCCCAGCGCCTGGATCAGATCCGCGATCTCCTGGTTGGCGAAGATCTTGGCGCTCGTTGCGGATGCGACGTTCAAGATTTTACCGCGGATCGGTAGGATCGCCTGAGTCTTGCGATCGCGCGCCTGCTTCGCCGATCCGCCCGCGCTGTCGCCCTCGACGATGAATATCTCGGTCCCCTCGGGGCTGTTCGCCGAACAATCGGTCAGCTTGCCGGGCAGCCGCAGTTTCCGCGCGCTGGTCGCGGTCTTGCGCTTGACGTCGCGCTCCTGCTTGCGCCGAAGCCGATCATCCATCCGCTCGAGGACATAGCCGAGCAGCGCCTTGCCGCGATCCATGTTGTGGCTAAGAAAATGATCGAAATGGTCGCGCACCGCCTTTTCGACGAGCCCCGCCGCCTCGGGGCTGGTCAGGCGGTCCTTGGTCTGGCTCTGGAACTGCGGTTCGCGGATGAACACCGACAGCATCAACTCGGATCCGGTCATTACATCGTCGGCGGTGAGATCCTTCGCCTTCTTCTGCCCGACCAGCTCGCCGAACGCGCGCAGCCCGCGGGTTAGCGCGGTACGCAGCCCCTGTTCGTGGGTACCGCCATCAGGGGTGGGGATCGTGTTGCAATACCAACTGTAAGACCCGTCGCTCCACAGCGGCCACGCGACCGCCCATTCGACCTTGCCCTGATCATCGGCAAAGTCCTGGCTCCCCGCGAAGAAATCTGCGGTCGCGCATTCGCGGGGCCCCACTTGTTCCCTCAGGTGATCCGCGAGCCCGCCGGGAAACTGGAATACCGCCTCTGCCGGCGTATCGTCGACGACCAGTTCGGGCGCGCACTTCCAGCGGATCTCGACCCCGGCGAACAGATACGCCTTGGAGCGCGCGAGCATGTACAGCCGAGCGGGCTTGAAATGGAGCTCCGGCCCGAAGATGTCGGTGTCGGGGGTGAACGCGACTGAGGTGCCGCGCCGGTTGGGCGTGCCGCCGAGCTTTTCCAACGGCCCTTGGGTAATGCCCCTCGAAAAGGTCTGCCGATAGAGCTGGCGATCGCGCGCTACTTCTACCACCGTTTCCGACGACAACGCATTGACCACGGACACGCCAACCCCGTGCAGTCCCCCGCTCGTCGCATAGGCCTTTCCTGCGAATTTGCCGCCCGCATGCAACATCGACATAATCACCTCGAGCGCCGATTTGTCGGGAAATTTCGGGTGCGGGTCGACCGGCATGCCGCGGCCGTTATCGACGATCGTCAGCCGATTGCCCGGCTCCAACGTCACCTCGATCCGGGTCGCATGCCCCGCGACCGCCTCGTCCATCGCGTTGTCGAGCACTTCGGCGGCGAGATGATGCAGCGCGCGCTCGTCGGTGCCCCCAACATACATGCCCGGGCGGCGACGGACGGGCTCAAGCCCCTCCAGCACCTCGATCGAGGAGGCGTCATAGACAATTGCGGGGGAGGTAGTGCTAGCGAACAGGTCTTCTGCCATACGTCGACGTTAGGGCGGAACAAAGCCGGGACGCAAGCCAAACCCCTCCTCCCCTGGAAGAGGAGACTGATCAGCGAACCCGCGGACCACCGAACGGCAACGGCGGCGGCGGACGGCGGTCACGCCGCGGCAACTGGGCTTGGTAGGCATGACCGCAATGCGCGACGCAATACGGGAACCCGGGGTTCACCTTGTCGCCGCAAAAATGGAAATCCGGCTCGCCCGGATGCCCCAGCGGCCATTTGCAGATGCGGTCATTGAGATCGAGCAACGTCGTCTTCCCCGCAATCTCGGCTGACGGCTTGGCGGGAACCAATCGGCGCGGCGGCGCTGGGGTGCTCGGGGGTGCCTGTTCGCCAGGCGACTGACGCAGAAAACCGCCCGGGCCGATCGACCGCAGGATCGGTGCCGGAGGCTTGGGAGCGGGCGCGGCAGCGGCAGCGACAGCGTCATCATCACCACCTTCCGCGGCGGGCTCGGGCGCGACGGGCGCCGGTTCGGGCTCACGGACCGGCGGCTTGACCTCGGGCTCGGGCGCCGCAGCCTTAGCGGCCGGCTGGGGCGCGGGCGCGGCTGCAACCGGCACGGCCTTCGCCACCGGCTCATTAGGCTTCACCGGCGACGGCCGCGCCTGCAGTGCCAGCCGGTGCGCCTTGCCGATCACCGCGTTACGGCTAACCCCGCCCAGCGCTTCGGCGATCTGGCTTGCGGTCTGGCCGCCTTCCCACATCGTCTTGAGCGTTTGGATCCGCTCTTCGGTCCACGACATTCCTGTAATCCCTCGTATCGACGCCGGGTTGCGGGCGGTTGCCGGTACGGTTACCCGCGATCCATGAGCAACCAGCCGCCAATCGGCGAAATCAGTCAAATCCGGTCCGAGCCCGGCGTGCCGGTGATCCGGAACGTCAATTGGGGTGGCCTGAAGACCCTCTATGTGAAGGAGGTCAAGCGGTTCTTCAAGGTGCAGCTCCAGACGGTTTGGGCACCTGCGATCACGACTCTGCTGTTTCTGGTCATCTTCACGGTCTCCACCGGCGCGCGCCGCCCGGTCGCACTCGGCGGCGGAACGGTCGCATTCGCGGATTTCATCGCCCCCGGCCTAATCATCATGGGGATGATGCAAAACGCTTATGCCAATTCGAGTTTCTCGCTGCTGGTCGGCAAGATCCAGGGGACGATCGTCGATTTTCTGATGCCTCCCCTGTCGGTGACCGAACTGCTCGTCGGAATCGTCGGCGGCGCGGTCACGCGTGCGATCTGCGTGGGCGGCGCGGTCTGGCTGGCGATGGCGCTGTGGCCGGGGGTTCACGTGACGCCGCACGCCCCGCTCGCAATTCTGTGGTTCGGGCTGCTCGGTTCGGTGTTCCTCGCGCTGGTTGGGATTCTCACGTCGATCTGGGCTGAAAAGTTCGATCACGCCGCCGCGATTCAGAATTTCGTCGTCGCGCCGCTGACATTGCTGTCGGGGACCTTCTACTCGGTCGATCATCTCGCTCCCGCGTTTCGCGCGTTCAGCCATGCCAACCCGTTTTTCTACATCATTTCAGGCTTTCGCTACGGGTTCCTCGGCATTGCCGATTCGCCGGTCACGATCGGCGCGATCGCGGTCCTCGCGATCGACATCGCGCTTGGTACATTGTGCTTCCAGCTGCTCAAGCGCGGGTGGAAGCTCAAGAATTAGCCCATTCGACGGAAAGCAGCCCGAGGGTTCCCTCCTAGCGGGCAAGCGCGTCGACGAGCGCTTTTACCTTCGCCTGCCGCCATTGCGGGGTCGGTGCGACCAGCCAATACCCCAGCCGCGACGGCTGCGCCTCGCCGATCACGACCACGCGCCCCGCCGCAATGTCGTGCGCCGCGAGCAGTTGCGACACGATGGCGCGGCCCATCCCTGCCGCCGCCGCATCGATCGCGAGCCCCGCATCCCCGACCCTCACGAGCGCCTGCCCATCGCCCCCGGGGCAGCCCGGCCACGCGATGATCGCGCTCGGCGCGGTGGCTCCTGCTGCGATCGGGGCCGCGACCGTCACCATCCCCTCGGATTCGAGTGCCTCGCCTTCATGGTCGCCCGGCCCCTCGCCCCACCGTACCGCCAGATCGAGATTCGCCTCGGTGAAATCGACCATCCCGTCCCCGCCGTTGGCGTCTGCCGCGATCAGGACGAAGCGCAGGTCGCCGTCGGCCGCCGATACCTCCGCGAGCCGGGGCAGCAGCCATTTCTCGGTCAGGTCGCGCGGTGCCGCGATCGTCAGCGACTTGGACGATTGCCCCGCCTGCATCGCGCGCACCGCTTCCTCCAACTGGAGGAACCCCGCCCGCAGCGGCGGCAGCGCGCCTTCGGCCTCGGGCGTCAGTTCAAGCCCCTTGGTCGTGCGCCGGAACAGTACGACCCCTAGCGTGTCCTCGAGCGCGCGGATCTGTTGTCCGACCGCCGCCGGGGTCACCGCCAACTCATCCGCGGCGCGGGTGAACGACAGGTGGCGCGCCGCGGCATCGAACACCCGCATGCCGTTCAGCGGCAGGTGGGTGCGCTTCACGGGTGCCCGCTCATTGCGTCACCGCCGGTGCCAACAGCTTGAACCGCGGGATCGGCGCGTCGAAGGTCGACCCGTCCGCATCGACCATCTGGTAGCTGCCCTCCATTGCGCCCGTCGGGGTCGCGAGCGGACAGCCAGACACGTAATCATAGCTCGCACCGGGCTCGATCAACGGCTGTTCGCCGACGACGCCCTCGCCTTCGACCGAATGCCGTACCCCGCGCCCGTCGGTAATGATCCAGCGCCGGTTGAGCAACTGCACCGGGCGGGTGCCATCATTTTCGATTCGGATGTGATACGCCCAGAACCACCGACCCCGCCGTGGTTCGGACTGTTCGGCAAGATAGCTCACCGATACGCGGACGGTCACCCCGTCGGTGGTTTCGGCGTAGGGGAAAAATTCCTTCACAACCCAACCGCCCCGAGCGCCCGATCGAGATCGTCGATCAGATCGCGCGGATCCTCCAGCCCGACGTTGAACCGGATCATCCCCTCGGTCACGCCCATCTCCGCACGCGTCTCGGCGCTGACGCCGGCGTGCGTGGTCGAGGCGGGGTGCGTCATCAGCGACCGCGAATCGCCGATGTTGTTCGAGATGTCGATCAGATCGAGCGCGTCGAGCAGGCCATGCGCCTGCGCCCGATCCGCGACCTCGAACGCGAAGATCGGCCCGCACGCATCCATCTGGCTCATCGCGAGCGCGTGCTGCGGATGGCTCGGCAGGCCAGGATGGAGCATCCGCGCCACCCGCGGTTCGAGGAATTCGCCGACCGTCATCGCATGCTCGGACTGGCGATTGATCCGCAGGTCGAGCGTCTCCAGTCCCTTGAGTACTACCCACGCATTGAACGGCGACAGGTTTGGCCCGGTGTTGCGCGTGAACGGCAGCAGCGTGTTGGTAATGAAATCCTCGGTCCCGCACACCGCGCCCGCGAGCACGCGCCCCTGGCCATCCATCATCTTGGTTGCCGAATAGGCGGTGATGTCAGCGCCGAATTCCATCGGGCGTTGCAGCGAAGGGGTGGCAAACGCGTTGTCGACGACCGTCACGATGCCGTGCGCGCGCGCGATTCCGCACACCGCCTTCAGGTCGACCACGTCCATGGTCGGGTTCGCGGGCGTTTCGAAAAAGAACAATTTCGTCTCGGGCCGCGCCGCGTCGACGAATTGTTGGGGGTCGCGCGCATCGATAATCGTCGTGGCGATCCCGAACTTGGGCAGCAGCGTATCGGTCAGCCACCGGCACGACCCGAACGCAGCACGCCCCGCGACCACATGGTCGCCGGTTTCAAGCTGGCAGAGCAGCGCCGCAGTCATCGCCGCCATTCCCGTCGCCATTGTCCGGCACGCCTCGGCACCTTCCATCAGCGCGATCCGCTGCTCCAGCATCTCGACGGTCGGGTTCTGAAGGCGGGAGTAAGTCATCCCCTTCTGCTCACCCGTGAACCGCGCAGCAGCGTCGCCCGCCTTGTCGTAACAATAGCCAGAGGTCAGGAACAACGCCTCCGACGTCTCACCCCATTCGGAGCGCGCGGTCCCCCCCCGGATCGCGCGCGTCGCGGGACGCCATGTGTCGGTGATTGATCGATCCTGGCCGGTCTTGCGCTTCATCCGCGTGCCTTGCCCGCGCGGGGGCTCCGTTTCAAGCTACGGGACCAGGCAGGCCAGCGATCGGCGGATGCGGATCGCCCACGCAGCTACCCATTCCGTAGTCGGAGGTCGCTCGGGATTGCATCGAGCACCTCCCTGACCCGTGCGGCGAGCTCGTTGATCGTGAACGGCTTGCCGATCAGGTTGACCCCCGGATCGAGTACCCCATTGTGGACAACCGCGTTGCGGGTGTAGCCGGTCGTGAACAGGATTTTGAGATCGGGACGGCGCAACCGGACCTCATCGGCGAGCTTCGCGCCGTTCATCTCCGGCATCACGACATCGGTGAACATCAGATCGATGTGGGGATGCGCCTCGATCAGGCGCAGCGCCGCTGCCGCTCCATCCGCTTCCAGCACGCGATAGCCGAGTTCGGTCAACGCATCGATACTGAACGCGCGCACCGACGGCTCGTCTTCGACGACCAGAATCACCTCTTGCCCGTCGCCAAGCGGCATGTCGCGCGACGAGGCCACGTCGGACAATTCCTCTGATTCACCGATCAGACGGGGCAGATAGACCTTGATCGTCGTACCATGTTCCACTTCCGAATAGATTTTCACATGGCCGCCGGACTGTTTGACGAACCCATAGACCTGCGACAGACCCAGGCCGGTCCCCTTGCCGACTTCCTTGGTGGTGAAGAATGGGTCGAACGCCTTGGCGATGACCGCCTCCGGCATTCCCGCTCCGGTGTCGGTCGCCGCGATCATCACATATTGGCCGGGGCTCAGTCCGGGATGCTGGGCGGCGTAACGCGCATCGATATGCGCGTTCTGGGTCTCGATCGTCAGTTTACCCCCGCCGGGCATCGCGTCGCGCGCGTTGACGGCAAGATTGAGGATGACATTTTCGAGCTGGTTGGGATCGGCGTGGACCCGCCACGCGCCGGCGGCGAGCACTGTTTCCAGCAGCACATCGCTGCCCAGCGAATGGCGGAGCAAATCGGACATGCCGCTGACCAGCTGGTTGGGCCGGACCGGTTCGGGCTTCAACGGCTGTTGACGCGAGAACGCGAGCAGCCGCTGGGTGAGCAGGGCGGCCCGGCGTGCGCCTTCGGCGGCAGCATCGATATAGCGGCGCTGCCGCGGGTCTCCGTCTCCGACGCGGCGATCAAGCAGGTCGAGCGAACCGATCACCACCGCCAGCATGTTGTTGAAGTCATGCGCGATGCCCCCGGTCAGCTGGCCGACAGCCTCCATCTTCTGTGCCTGGCGCAGCGCTTCCTGGGCCTGTTCCAGCTCGGCGGTTCGTTCGCTGACGCGCTCCTCTAGCGTGTCATTCAATTGCTGAGTCGCGCGGAACAGCCGCGCGTTGTCGACGCCGATCGCGGCTTGCCCGGCGATCCCGGCGATCAGTTGTTCATGGCGTTCCAAAAAGACGCCCGGGTCGTCGTGACCGTAGATCAACCCGCCGATGACCTCGCCCGAACGCGAGACGACTGGTACCGCCAAGTAGCTGCGCACCGGCAAATGCCCCTTGGGTAAGCCGAAATGCGGCGCAGTCTTGCCATAACGGGGGTCGGCCATGATATCGTCGGACCGAATGGTACCGTCGCCTTGGAAGGTCGGTCGAAAGACAGCGGTGGCGCGCGGCATGCCGAATCCGTCGAACGACGACCGATCGGCACCCGACATCGCGTAGAGCATGTAGCTCTCACTCTGCTCGTCAACCACGTTGTAGAAAAACGCGCCGAACTTGGCACCGGTCAGTTCAAGACCTGCGTCGGTTACCCGCTGGATCAGACGATCCAGGTCTAGCTCTGCCGCCAGCGCGGCGCCCGTGCGATTGAGCGTCGCCAGGACGCGAGCCTGCTCGGCCAGATCGATTTGCGCCTGTTGGCGCTCGCTGATGTCGACGAAGGTGCAGATCGCGCCCGCAACACTGCCATCGCGCAGCACCGGCTCGGCACGATATTCGACCGGAAACGACGAACCATCGGTTCGGAAGAACAGCTCCCCCGACACGAATGCTGCCTTGCCAGCAGAGGCGGCTAAATAGATCGGGCAGTCGCTGGCTGCATACGGCGATCCATCCGGGTGCGCATGATGGACGACCTCGTGCAAGGTGTGACCGATCGCCTCCTCCTTGCTCCTGAACCCCAGCATGCGGACGAATGCCTCGTTACACAGCGTCGTGACGCCATCGCGGTCCACCGCGTAGAACCCTTCAGAGGTCGAATCGAGCAACAGCCGGGTATAGGCATCGCTATCGCGCAACGCCCGCTCGGCGTGCACCCGTTCGGTGACGTCATACCCACTGACGAAAATTCCCGTGATCGCGCCATCATCATGCCCGATCATCGGCGCACACAGAAAGTCGAGAAACCGCGGCTCGGCTTCATTCGCCAGTCGGACGGCTTCGGCGCGACCGACCTGTCGTTCGCCGCTGGCATAAACATGATCCAGCATCTCGAAAAATCCCTGGCCCGCCAGCTCGGGGAACACGTCGCGGATCGGTCGACCGAGATAGTCCCTCGATCCCGAAATCGCGATATATTCGTCATTGACGTACGCAAACCGATGGTCCGGTCCTGTCATCACCCCGATGAAGCCCGGCATTTCCTGCATCAGTTCGCGCAACCGTCGTGAATCCGACGCGCGCCGCTTGTCCGCAATCACCTGCGTCGTGGTTTCGGTACAAACGCAGTACATCCCGGCGATCGCGCCATCGTCGTCGATGACGGGCGAATAGGAGAAAGTGAACCAGGTCTGCTCGTCGAACCCCTTGCGATGCATGATCAGCGGCAGATTTTCGCGATAGCTCGCCTCGCCCCCCAACGCCGAATCGATCAGCGGCGATATCTCGGGCCAGATTTCCAGCCAGATGTCCTCGAACCGGCTACCGAGCGCATCGGGATGTTTTTCCCCGAGTATATCCGCATAGGCGTCATTATACAGGAACGACAGTTCGCGTCCCCACGCCACGAACATCGGAAACCTTGACGTCAGCATGAGCGCGACGATCGCGCGCAGCGACGGGGGCCAGTCATCGGGGCTGCCCAACGGAGACATCGACCAGTCGCGCGACCGCATCAGTGCGCCCACCTGCCCCCCGCCGGACAGAAAGCGTGGCGTTGCCGTCGACGTTGTATCCTTTGCCAACCGGCTCGTCCTTCCGTTGTTGGAACCGGTCCGCGCTTTTGCGCCTCCGATCCGGGCTGCCTAACGCGACGCTGGCCCAGAATCCATATCGATCCTGCGATCCGGCACCGACCGATCAACACGATAAATCCGATAGCCTATCGGCCAGATCCTCCAGCGTTTCGATCGACAGATCGGCAGCGGTGCCGTCGATCGCGAGCTCGGCGTTGCCCGATCGGCGCAAGAAACCGGTCTGACATCCCGCCGCGCGCGCGCCAACGATATCCCAGGCGTGACACGCAACCAGCATCGTCGTGTCGATCTGGACCCCCAGCGCGCTGGCGACGCTGTCATACGTCGCCTGCGCCGGCTTGAACGCTCGCACCGACTCGACACTGAATTGCGCATCGAACAGATGATCTATCCCCGCGAATTCGAGCTGCCGCCGCTGGGTTGCCGCGCCGCTGTTGGTCAGCGTGACGATCGTGAAACCTGCGGATTTCAGACGTCCCACGCTATCGGCGACATCCCCGTGCGCGGGCAGCGTGCCGAGCGTCGACGCAAGTCGATCCGCGGCGTCTGCGGGCAACTCGCGATCATGGGTCTGCGCGACCATCGCGAGCACCGCCGCCGCGATCTCGCCGAAATCGGCATAGCGCCCGGCTAGCGTCAGCGATTGGGAATAGAGCACCAATTGCGCAAACCATTGCCGCATCATCGCGGAATCCCCGAACCATTCGCCAAACAGCGGGCCCAGCGGCGCGATATCGAGAAGCGTTTCATTGACGTCGAAGATGATGACCGCCGGCGGTGCGCGCATGATGATCTCCCGCTATTCCGCCGTCCTGATCGAAGCGGGTCGCGCGGGGTCAACGCGGCGCTCTGGAAAACGGTGCATCGGCGTCAAGAGAAGGGTGCGCAGCCCAGCCCCCGGGCCGCAACCACTAAATGCGCGTCCCGATTTTACACGCGCTTAAGCATGTCGGTCCATAGCGGTGCGATGTTGCAAGGCACCGCAGATCGGTTGGATCCGGAACCCGAACCGCTGTTCGCTCAGGCGCGTGCCGCGATCATCTGGCGCTCGGGCGCGCAGATCGTCGGACAGCTCATCACTTGGGGTGCCACCTTTCTGGTAATCCGCATCCTCGACCCGCGCGATTACGGCCTGTTCGCAATGACCCAGGTCGTGCTGGCCTTCCTGAACATGCTCAACGGGGCGGGCCTGACGCGGGGTCTGATCCAGCAGCGCGACGCCGATGAACGATCGATCCGGCAGCTTTACGGCATGCTGATCGTGCTGAACTTCTCGCTCGGCGCGCTGCAGTTCGTGCTCGCCCCGCTCGCCGCCGCCTATTTCCGCCAGCCGATTGTCGCTGACCTGCTACGCGTCCAGTCATTCCTCTACTTCACCACGCCGTTCGTGGCCTTTCCTTATGCGTTGCTGGCCCGATCAATCGACTTCAAACATCAGGCGCGGGTGTATCTGCTTTCATCGGTGGCGGGGGCACTGGCCGCGCTGGCCGGTGCCTTTGGCGGATTGGGGGTGTGGACGCTCGTGGTCGCTCCGATCGCGCTGTTCACGACCCGCGCGATCGGCATGACGATCGCGTCGCGGCACCGCTATCGCCCATCGTTCGACTTCCGCGGCGCGGGAACACTCGCAAAATTCGGTGGGATCATGGCGACGGGGCAGCTGTTCTGGTTGGTGCAGAGCCAGGCCGATGTCTTCGTCGGCGGCCGCGTGTTCAGTCCCCAGACGCTGGGGTATTACACGACTGGATTGTTCCTGACGCAGATCCTGGTGTCGAAATTCGTCCCCGCGATCAACGATGTTGTTTTCTCGATCTACGCTCGGATGCAGAGCGACCTGACAGGGGTCGCGCTTGGCTTTCTGCGCTCGGCCCGGATGGTGATGCTGGTCGCGATGCCGTTCTATATCGGCCTCGCGGTGATTGCAGAGCCGCTCGTCGCGGTGGTGCTCGGCCCCAAATGGCTTGCCGCCGCGCCGCTCGTACGACTGCTCGCACTATCGATGCCCGCGATGACGATGCAGGTGTTGTTCAGTCCGGTCTGCGATGCGCTCGGGCGTCCCGGGGTCGGCCTGAAGACCGGTATCATCGGCGCGGTGATCATGCCCGCCAGCTTTCTCATCGGGATTTACTGGGGGGTTACGGGTCTCGCCGCCTCGTGGCTGGTCGGTTATCCGATCTATCTCGCTATCACCGCAGCGTTGGCATTGCCGGTCATCGGCGTCTCGGCGCGCACGCTGATCGGCGCGGTCATGCCCGTCATGATCGCCGCGCTTGCCATGGGTGCTGCAGTCTTGGCGGTCGACGGGTGGTTGCCGGTGCTGACCCCGCAAGTCCGCGTCCCGATCCTCGTGGCGATCGGCGTGACCGTCTATCTGGGGTGGTTATGCGTGTTCGCGCGCGCGACGCTCTACGAAGCGATCGACATGGCGCGCGGGCGTCAGCCGGTCCGCGTCACCAGCGCGGCCTGAAAGCCGGGCGCGGGCTCGAACGAGCACAGCGACCAGCCGGGCTGCGCCTCGATTAGCCGAGCGGGCTCGCCGGGTACGACCGAAACGGTGAAGGCATCGAGCGAATAGGACAATCCTAGCCCCAGCGCCTTCACATATGCCTCCTTGCGCGTCCAGCAGTTGAAGAAACCCTCGGTCCAGTGCGCATCGGGCAGCGTCGCTAAAGCAGCGCGCTCGCTTGCCGCGAACAGTCGCCGGGCGACGTGGTGACACGCCAGTTCGGGATCGCGCCACTCGATGTCGCAACCCACCTCAACGCCGTAGCCGATCGCGCACAGCGCCTGCCCCTGCGAATGCGAGACATTGAAGTGGAGATCGGGATAATCGGGCAGGAACGGCTTGCCGTAGGCATCGGTAGCAATCCGCACGGCGCACGGCGTCTCCCCGACTTCCCGCGCGAGCCGCCCGCGAAGCTGGCCACGCCGGGCAACGAATCGATCGCGATCGCGGTTGTAGCGGAAGCTTGCGGCACGGCTGCGTTCGTCCGGATCGAGACTCGCATAACAGCGGGCTAGTGCCTTCCCCGCAAGATCAAGGCCGAACAAATCCACCTCTACTTGGTCGGTCTCGACTGCCTCGCCCACCGGACCCCAATCGTGCACGTCACGCCGCCATGGCTGTCGTCGTCTCGGCCAGCGCCAACTCGATCGCTTCGCGCAGCCGTGCGGCGAATACCGCGACGTTGGGCGGTTCGACCATCGACCCGTGCGATCCCGGAATGTCGTACGTATCGAGCGCGCCGGTAACACAGGTGGCCCAGCCTGGCCGGGAATCGAGTACATCGAGCCGCTCGGCGGGCTGAAACAGCGCGACCGCGCCATCGTAGCGATTAGGGGTATAGCCATAGGCCGCCTGCTCCAGCGCTGCGATGATGCGCCGATAGTCGGCATTGCCGATCACGGCATCCGCGACCCCGACATCCTCCAGCACGCCCCGGGCGCGATCGAACGCGTAGCTCAGACGCTTGCTCGCCGACAATTGTGCCCAGACTTTCATGTGGTAGCGTGCCTTACTCAGCCGCATCTTCGTCGCCGTGATACCAAGAAACGCGACCGGGTTCATCGAATGACCGAGCGCAAGCAGCGGGACGCGTTCACCCGCCGCGCGGAGCTGCCGCGCCACTTCATAGGCGAGGATGCCGTTGGTGCACCACCCGCCGATCAGATACGGCCCGCGCGGCTGATGCTTACGGATCACCGCAACGACGGCGGCAGCGATCTGTTCGAAAGTGGCGTCGGTCCCGAGGAGCGGTTCGACGATCGGGCCGAGCGGAAGTCCCAGAAACGGGCGAGCGGTGCCTAACGCTTCGGCGAGTGGGCGAAACGCCACACCACCGTCGATCCACAACAACGGCAGCCCCTCGCCCGCAGGCTGGAGCGGAATATACTCGGCTAGATCGGTCGCCGCGTTGCTGTCGATCCGCGCGGCGAGTTCATGCAGCGTCGCTGCGCGGAAGAATTCGGCCATGCCGATGCGGCGGCCCCAGTGCTGCTCGATCCGCGCTAATAGCCGTGCAACCAGTAGCGAATGCCCGCCGAGATCGAAGAAACTGTCGTCGCGACCGACTGTGCCGACCCGGAGCAGTTCGCACCAGATCACGGCAAGGCGCTCCTCGGTCTCGCCCTGCGCCAGCTCGATCGGCGCGACGGTATCGGCACCAGGTTCGGGCAGCGCCTTGCGATCAATCTTGCCGTTCGGCGTCATCGGGAGTGCCGCGATCCATTCGATGTGTGACGGCATCATGTAATCGGGCAGCGTCTGCGCAAGATGCTGGCGGAGCGCGCCGCGGTCGGGTCGCACGTCATGATGCGCGACGACATAGGCTGCCAGCGCGCGTGCGCCCGAAGCATCGGGCCAACTGCGCACCGCAGCGGCGGCGATATCGGGATGGTGGGTCAGCGCACCCTCGATTTCCTCGACCGCGATGCGATAGCCGCGGATCTTCTCGTCGTTGTCAACGCGCCCGAGACACAGGATCGTCCCATCGGGCCGGTACCGTGCCAGATCACCGGTGCGGTAGAGCCGGACCCCGGGGGCCGCGCGGGTTACCACGAATCGCTCGGCGGTGAGATCGGGCCGGTTGCGATAGCCGTCTGCCAACCCCGCCCCGCCGATGAATAATTCGCCGATCACCCCGATCGGGCACGTGTTGCCATCAGGATCGAGAATGTGGATCGCCGTATTGGCAATCGGGCGACCAATCGGGACCGGACCGTCGCCGGGCGTGACGCGCGCGACGGTCGACCAGATCGTCGTCTCGGTTGGGCCGTACATATTCCACACTTCACCGGCGCGGGCGCATAACGCCTCGGCCAGGTCGCGTGGAAAGGCCTCGCCGCCGCACAGGATGCGCAGTCGCGGATCACCCTGCCAACCCGCTTCGATCAAGGCGCGCCAAGTGGCGGGGGTGGCTTGCATGACGCTGGGCTTCGTCGTGTCGATCAGGTTGGCCAGAGCGCGCGGATCGACCGCGCTGCTGCGTGGCGCGACGATAAGTTCGCCTCCAGTGATCAGCGGCAAGAACAGCTCGAGCGCCGCGATATCGAACGACAGCGTGGTCACCGCGAGCAGCGAATCCTCCACGCCGAAGCCTGGGCGAACCCGGATCGCGCCGAGCAGGTTCATCAGCGCGCCGTGGCTGATTTCGACTCCCTTGGGATTACCCGTCGAGCCCGAGGTATAGAGCACATAGGCCAGATCGCGCGGGCTCGTGGAAGGCGCAGCGACCGCGGCGGCCTCCTCCGGAATGTCGTCGATCAGCAGGCGCGGGAGCGTGCACCCCGGCAGCACGTCGGCGAGTCGCGCTTCGCTCAGCAAGGCGGCGCAGCCGGCATCCTTCACAATATACGCGAGCCGCGCGGCTGGAAAATCGGGATCGAGCGGCAGGTACGCCGCCCCTGCCCGGTGAATTCCGATGAGCGCCGCAACCGTATCGGGCGACCGACCGAGGCAGACTCCAACCAGATCGCCGCCGCCGAGCCCGGCCGCAACGAGCGCGGCGGCGATCGCGTTGGCGCGTGCATCGAGTTCGGCATAGCTTACGCGCCGATCACCGCAGCGGATCGCGACCGCAGCGGGTCGAGCGGCGGCTTGCGCGCCGAATGCCTCGGGCAGCAGGTGCGGCCCGACCGCTGTGTCAGTCGCGTTCCAGTCGATCAGCAACTGCCGCGTTTCGGATTCGTCCAACAACGGCAGATCGCGGATCAGGCAACCGGCATCCGTCGCGACCGCTTCGAGGATGGTCAGCCAATGGCCGATCATGCGGCGGATCGTCGCGGGATCGTAAAGCTCGGTGCTATAGAGGAACCGACCGATCATGCCGTCAGGGCGCTCGTCGAGTTCGAGATACAGATCGAACTTCGCGCCGCCGACAACCACGTCCATCTGGGTCAGATCCCAGCCTGCCGCGAACGGTTCGACCGGCGGTTCGATCGAGAACAGGCAGTTGAACAAGGGGTGCGTGCCGGGATCGCGCTTCACGTCGAGCATGCGGACCACTTCGTCGAACGGCGCCTCGCTCGCGCCCAGCGCGCCAAGCACGGCTTCGCGCACCTCGATCAGGAAATCACGGAAACTCAGATCACCGCGCGGCTTCGCCCGAAGTGCGATCGTATTGAGGAAATAACCGACGACGTTTTCGAGCTCGGGGCGGCGACGCAGGTCGGTCACCCCGCCGACGACGATGTCTTCCTCGCCGGAATACCGATGGAGCAGCGCGTGATACGCAGCGAGCTGGACCATGTAGAGCGTCACGCCTTCGCGACGCGCGACACGCTTCAGCGCCTCGGTGAGCGCGTGCGAAATCTGAAATACTTCCATCGATCCGGCGTGCGTCGGCCGCGCGGGTTTGGCGCGATCCCCCGGTATCTCCAGTTTCGGCGGTGCGTCGGCCAGCGTCCGACGCCAATAGTCGATCTGCTTGCGGATCGGCGGGCTGTCTAGGTGCGCCTGCTGCCACACCGCATAATCGCCATATTGCAGCGCGAGCGGCGGCAATGGGGACGGCGTTCCGGCGGCAAACGCGTCGTATAGCGCGGCAAGCTCGGGCACAATGACACGGTAGATCGAAACGCCGTCAAAAATGATGTGGTGCAGCGTGACATAAAGCCGGTGGTTGTCGTCGGCGAGCTTCACGATCCGCGCGCGGAACAGCGGCGCGTCCGACAGGTCGATCGCACGCTTCGCATCGTCGCTGCCGATTTGTAGCGCGGCTGCATCGCGTTCGCCCTCGGGCAACTGGCTGACATCGTCGTACGGCAAGCAGATGTCGCGATGGTCGCGCACGCGCTGGACGAGTTCGCCATCCTCTTCGACGAACGCGGTGCGCCATGCCTCGTGACGGCGCAGAATTTCGTTGACCGCGCGCGCCATCGCAGCGCGGTCGAAGCTGCCGAACCGGTGGATCGTGATCGATTCGTTATAGAGCGGAATTTCGGGTGCCATGATGGCGTGGAGCCATACTTGGCGCTGGTCGGCCGACAGCGGGATTGCCGCGCTCGGCGCGCGCGGTGTGATCGGCGCGGGTTTGCTCGACGCCTCACCGCCGCCCCGCAGCATCTTTTCGAGTAGCTGCCGTTTCGAATCGGACAGCGCGACAGGCGCATTCACGCGATTGATCCCACCGCTCGAAACGCGATCGGCAGCGCCTTCAGCCCTCGCAACCCCGAATTCGTGCGCCATTCGAGTTGATCGCTGGTCAGGCGGATGTCGTCGAGCTTGGCGAGCAATGCGGAGAACGCAATCCGCGCTTCCATCCGCGCCAATGCCGCACCGAAGCAGAAATGCGCAGCCCAGCCGAACGCGAGATGGCGATTGTCGGCGCGGGTCAGAGCAAGGGTATCGGGATCGGGGAAGCGGTCCGGATCGCGGTTGGCGGCTGCCATCACCGCCATCACCGCCTCGCCCTTGCGGATCGTCTTGCCCCCCATCTCGGTATCGTGGGGGCAGATCCGCGCGGTATGCTGGCTCGGTGTCTCGTAGCGCAGCAATTCCTCGATCGCGGTACCGATAATCGCGGGATTGTCGCGTAACTGCGCCAATTTGTCGGGCTGCCTGATCAACGTCAGCATCGCGTTGCCGATCAGGTTGGTGGTGGTCTCTTGTCCGCCGACCATGGTGACGATGGTGTTGGCGATCACTTCGTCCTCGCTCAGCCGCTGGCCATCGACCTCGGCATCCATCAGCGACCGGATCAGGCCCTCGTGCGGGTTACGTTCCTGCTCGCGGATCGCGTCGCGGAAATAACCGGTCATGTCGGCCACGCAGATGAGCACGTCGCGGATGCGGTCCGGATTGTGCTGAAAATTGCCGAGCATTTCGGCGAATGTCGCCGACCAGGCCTTCAGCGTGCGATGGTCCTCCAGCGGCACGCCGAGCAGACCCGCGGTGACGATCGCCGGGTATGGCTCCGCAAAATCGGCGATCAGATCCATGCTGCCTCGCGGGGCGCATTCGTTGATCAGTTGGTGGGCGATCTCATGGATCTTGCCCTCCATCGCCTCGACCCGGCGCGGGGTAAACGCGCTCATGCACAGTTTGCGCAGGCGGGTGTGGTCGGGCGCATCGAGGAACAGCATCTGCCGTGCCATCACGTCCGCCACCGGCCCCAGCGAGGGCAGCCCGAGCGCTGCCATCTTCTCAGGGTCGGGCGTGCGGTCCGCCGAAAATTTATGCAGCACCGTCATCACGTCGTCGTACCGGGTGACGACCCAGGTGTGCATGAACGGATCCCACATCACCGGCGCTTCTTCGCGCAGGCGCTTGTAGAAGGGAAAGGGATCGGCATGGACCGCCGGATCGAGCAGCTGAAACAGGCTCAGGCTCGGATCGAACGGCGCCGATTTCTCGATCGGCTGGCTTAGCGGGGCGTTCACGTCGGGCAGCTCCTATTCGGCAGCGCGCGCGTGCGCTTCGTCGTCACTCATCGCGTCGATCATGGCCATCACCAATTGCTCAATCCTGAGCGCGAGCTGGCGGATGGTCGGCGCCTGAAACAGATCGCGCAGCGTCAGTTCGATGCCGAACGCCTCGCCGGCGCGCAACACGACCTGGGTGCCGAGCAATGAATGCCCGCCGAGCAGGAAGAAATTGTCGTCGACGCCGACCTTACCGCGCCCGAGCACGTCTTCGAGGATCGATACGAGCCGTTCCTCGGCGGGCGTCTGCGCGGCCGCGAAATCGGCGGAATCGAGCGCATTGTCGTCCGCCGGTGCGGGCAGCGCCTCCTTGTCGAGTTTGCCGTTCGCGGTAAGCGGCAGCGTCTCCATCCGGACGAAGGCGCTCGGGATCATATAGTCGGGCAGCGTCTCGCCCAAAAACGTGCGAAGATCCTCCGCCGCCACCGCTTCCGACAATACGACATAGGCGACCAGCACGTCGCCGCCGTCGGCCGCTGGTGCTGCGATTACCACGCCAGACCGCACCGCGGGGTGGCGGCGCAGCACGCTCGCGGTTTCCTCGGGCTCGACGCGGTAACCGCGCACCTTGACCTGATCGTCGATCCGGCCGCTGAATGTGATCTGACCATCGGCGCGCCACGCGCCGAGATCGCCGGTGCGATACAGGCGTTCGTCCGCGATGGTGACGAAGCGCTCGGCGGTCATGTCGGGCAGGTGGCGATAGCCGCGCGCGACCGATGGCCCGCCAATCAGGATCTCGCCTTGCTCGCCCACCGCAGCGGGTTCGCCGTCGCTGCGCAGAATGTGGATCGTGGTCGCCCCGATCGGTCGACCGATCGGCGGCAGGCCCTGTTCCGCGGCCTCGCTCGGGACGACCGCCGATGTCGCGACGACCGTGCATTCGGTCGGGCCATAATTGTTGACCAGTTCGAACGGCAGGCCCGCACGCGGGCGGCCGAGCAGCCGGTCCGCGCCGGTCAGCACGTACCGCAGCCGTGCGCCGTCCGCCCAATCGTCGCGGATCAGATCCTGCGCCAGCGCGGTCGGGACGAACGCGACGGTGACGCCCTGCACGATCAGCCACGCCTTCAGGCGCACATCGGAAGTGCGCACCTCGTCCGGTGCCAGCACGACCGACGCGCCCGCGCACAGATAAGGCCAGACTTCCCATACCGAGGCATCGAAGCCGAGCCCGGCGAGGTGGCTGCCGCGATCCGCCGCGGTCACCGCAAAAGCATCGTTATGCCACTCGATCAGGTGCGCGAGATTCGCATGGGTCACTTCGACGCCCTTGGGCCGCCCCGTCGTGCCCGAGGTATAGATCACATAGGCCAGCGCATCGGGTGACACCGACGTCGCGGCGGTATCGGCATGCTCGCCCGACAGCGCGGGCGCATTCCAGTCGAGCGGCAGAACCGGGGTATCGACGCCTGCCAGCCGCCCGGTGGCCTCGTCGCGCCCGATCACTACCGCGCAGGCGGCATCCTCGACGATCATCCGCAGCCGCCCATCGGGCCACGCCGGATCGAGCGGCAAATACGCCGCCCCCGCCTTCCACACCCCGAGCGCCACGGTCAGCTGATCGAACGACCGCTCCATGCAGATGCCGACCAGGCTTTCCGGTCCCACTCCCAGCGTCCGCAACCACGCAGCGACCCGGTTCGCGCGCGCATCGAGCTCGGCATAGCTCAGCGCGCCGCACGGCGCGACTAGCGCCACCGCATCGGGTCGCGAGCGCGCCTGACCGGCAATAACATCGGATGCGACGAACCGCGGGGCGGGCGCACCCGCATCGGGCTGTGGAACGGATTGGGCGACAGCCATATTGGGTGTCGCGCGCTGATCGGAATAATGTGTAGCCATGCACCTATCAAACCACTTATTCGTTTTATTCTTCTTAAGGGCAGTGCAATTTCGCCGCGGTTGGACGTTGCAACGACGGTCGTAGTGCGACCGACAGCTCCCACCCGCGTCAGGCCGCCAGCGTGAGCCGATTGCGTCCGCTCGTTTTCGACGCGTAGAGCGCCTGGTCGGCAGCCTTCAAAACCGCATCGGCGGACTGTCCCACTCCGATCGGTGCCAGCCCCGCGCTGACGGTGCCTTGAACACGCTGGCCCGTCGGTGCCAGGATTACCCGCTGTTCGAACCGCTCGCGGATCCGTTCGCAGACGCTGGTTGCCTGATCGAGCGTCGCACCGTCGAGCAGCGCGACGAATTCTTCGCCGCCGAACCGCGCCACGATGTCATTGCCGCGCACGGTCGAACGCAGCACGTCGGCAAATTCCTTGATCACGAGATCGCCGATCGCGTGGCCGAAGCGATCGTTGACGGCCTTGAACCGATCGATGTCAAAGATAGCGACACAGCTTGGCCGTTTGACGGCGCGTTCACCGTCGAACACGGCGTCGAGCGCCCGATCGAACGCGCGCCGGTTGTTGAGACCGGTCAATGAATCGGTCAGCGCCTGCTGTTGTAGTTCTTGCTCGACCGCGATCCGCTCGCTGATCTCGTGGATGATGCTGATGATACCAGTCGGGCGATCCGCCTCGTCGACGGTCGCACGGGTGTGAGACTCGCACCATCCGACCTCACCGCTGGCGCGCCGGGCTCGATACTGAACGATGAACGTTTCGGTCGGAGAATCGAGCGCGCGGCGGTGGGTCGTCACAACCGCGTCGACATCCTCGGCGATGACAAAGTGGTGGGGCTTGCGGCCAATCAATTCCTCGGGCGAATAGCCTCCGACCCGATGGATCGACGGCGACGCATAGGCGATCGTGCCGTCCATCTCGAGCCGCAGGATAATGTCGCTGGTCCGATCGAGGATGATCTGCTGCAGCGCGCTGGTTTGTTGAAGCGACACGAATATCTGCCGACGCTGTTTCAATTCGGCGGCTGCGGGCAGCACCATCAACACCGCTGTCGCCAGATAGCATTGGAGCAACTGGGCGCGGGCGCCATCGCCGCCAACGATCAGATCGATCGGCCCCAGTCCCTTGATCGTCAGCGTCGTGGCGATCGTTGCTACGATCGCGGCCGACACCACCGCTCCCAGCCGTCCGAGCCGGAACACAGCGATCATCATCGGCAAAAACGGCAGAAACAGCAGTGGCAGCGACTCCTGCGCAAACACCGCGATGGTGACAGCGGCCAGGATCGACAGGAGCGCCATTGCCTCCCCAACCCCGCGTCGACCAACCTCGCGCGCCATACTGAGCGGCTCGCCCCTCAACGACAAGATCAATAGTGGAGTAAATGTAATCGTCCCGAGGCCATGCCCGGTGAACCAGTTCAGCCAGTTCGGCCAGAAGTCGGTGTTCGTGACCGCGACGACGGAGGCGGCGCCGATCAGCGCGGTCGTTGCCGGCATGACAACCCCGGCAATGAGCAGGAAAACGCCAACCTCATGAAGCGACTGGAAGCTCCCGATCTTCGGGCACAGCCGTCTGATGAGCCATGCCCCCGCCAGCGCTTCTCCCATGTTCGCGACCACCATCGGGACTGCGGTCGTGCCCCCCAGCCCCACTAGCGCCGTAGCGGACAGGCTAGCCGCACTGCAACACAGTACCGTTGGCCACCACCGCTCCGTGGGTAAAAGCACCAGCCGCGCCAGCAACAGGGCGGTGGCGACCCAAACGAACGCGACCCCCCCCTCGAACGGGTAAAGCGGATCGTGAAGGCGGCCCAAACGAAATACGCAAGCCCCGTCAAACATGCTGCTGGCAGGTCACGGAGGAAGTTTGATCGGTAAGCGCGCGTCGGCATCGACCCCGATTAGGCGGCAATGATTAACATCGCGGGAGTTGGCCCGTACGACGGCCCTGCTACCGTCAAGACGCCCGGCAGATGCCGAACGGCATTGTCTTCAGTGGCTTAGAATGGCGGCCTGAGACCAAGACTGCCGTTCTAATCATCGAGACGTTTCTAACAAATCAGGCGTGTTCCCAGTGGCTGCACAATATGCCCCGACCTCCGGATGACCGCGATTTCACTGGCGCGTCCCCGCCAATCCCCCGACAACCGGGCCATGGAAATCGAGATCAGCGCTGAGGCCACCGATAAACGGCTCAATCGCGCAGTCGCGATCACCGTTGTACTGCTTTCGGTCG
>JALYTW010000022.1 GCA_030854075.1 Pseudomonadota bacterium | reverse complement strand
GCGCGCGGTCGCGCGGGTGTCGGTCCGCCCGAAGGTGTCGAGCAGATCGCGATGTCCAGCGGGCGCGAGCAGCCCGCGATCGTCGTGCTGGCCGTGGATTTCGACCAGCATCGGCGCCATCTCGCGCAGCAGCGCGGCGCCTGCGGGCTGGTCGTTGACGAAGCCGCGGCTACCGCCGTCGGCCTTGACGATGCGCCGGATCAGCAGCGGTTCGCCGGGTTCGACCGCGACGCCGTTGTCGTCGAGCAGCGCGGCGAGCGCGCCGGTCGGTGCGTCGAAGGTCGCGGTAACGATCGCCTGGGTCGCGCCGTGGCGGACCAGCGCGGTGTCGCCGCGCGCGCCGAGCGCGAGCCCCAGCGCGTCGAGCAGGATCGACTTGCCCGCCCCGGTCTCGCCGGTCAGCGCGTCGAGCCCAGCGCCGAATTCCAGGTCGAGCGCCTCGATCAGGACGACGTCACGGATGGCGAGCGCGGTCAGCATGCGCGGGCGGCTATAGCGCAGCAGGGCGCGATGTTGACCCTTTTTTGTTCTGGCCGAGCGACGCGCGGCGGGCGGCGATCAGTTCGGGGTCGGCTCCGCGCCGCTCGGTGTCGCGGTGGTCGAACCGGCGGGGGCCAGCGCCTCGGGCTTGGAATTGCCCGCGGTGCCCGGCAGCGACCCGGGGGTCGATCCGGGGGTGCCGAGCGGGATCGGCATCGTTCCCGCGGGCACGACCGGCAGCGCCTGGGCCGGGTGCGCCTGCATCAGCTTGTACGCCTGGCCATACCAGTCGGACCCGGGATAATTGGCGCCGAGTACCGCGGTCGATTTTTGGGCTTCCATCGGCAGGCCGAGTTCCAGATAGGTTTCGGTCAGCCGCATCAGCGCCTCGGGCGCGTGGGTCGTGGTCTGGAAATCCTCGATCACCTTGCGGAAGCGCATGCTGGCGGCAAGCCACTGGCCGCGGCGTTCGTAGAACCGCCCGACCTCCATCTCCTTGCCCGCGAGGTGATCGTTGACCAGATCCATCTTCAGCCGCGCGTCCGATGCGTAGCGCGTGTTGGGATAGCGCCGCACCAGCTCGCCGAGCGCATCGAGCGCCTGGCGGGTGATCTTCTGATCGCGGGTCACGTCCTTGATCTGTTCGTAATAGCTGAGCGCGACCAGATAATAGGCATAGGGCGCATCGCGATTGCCGGGATGGACCGACAGGAACCGCTGCGCCGACTGGATCGATTCGGTATAGTCGCGACCGAGATAATAGCTGAACGCGCTCATCACCTGTGCGCGCCGCGCCCAGACCGAATAGGGATGCTGGCGTTCGACCTCGTCGAACAACTGCGCCGCCTCCTTGTACCGTCCCTGATCGAGCCGCTGCTTCGCCGCCGAATACAAGGTCCCGACGTCGCGCGCGACATAGGGCAGGTCACCCTTGGTCTTGCTGCGCGCGCACCCTCCGATCGGCAACGCCAACGCGGCGACGAGGGCGAGGGAAATCGCGCGGGCAGGCGTGGCCTTGGCGAAGCGGATAGACTGGAGGATACGCATCGGCGTCGTCCATAGCGTAAGCGGTGCGCCGCGAACAATCCCCCCTCTCGTGCGTTCTACGACCAGTCGTTACCCTCCAATGCCAAGGATGATTATGCCCGCCACGCTGCTCCATACCCATCGCGTCGAAAAGCCCTGGGGCCGTCACGATCTCGGGTTCGGCTTCGAGGATGTGCCTGGCGAGGGCGATCCGGTCGGCGAGGTCTGGTTTCAGGAACCCGGCGATCATCAGCCCGATCTCCTCATCAAATATCTGTTCACCGGCACGAAGCTGTCGGTCCAGGTTCATCCGAACGACGAGCAAGCGCACCAGCGCGGTCTTCCGCGCGGCAAGGACGAATGCTGGACGATCCTGGCCGCGGATCCGGCCGCGACGATCGCGCTCGGCCCCAAGGCGCCGATGACCCGTGACCAACTCCGCGCCGCTGCGCTCGACGGCGCGATCGAGGCTGATCTCGACTGGGTGCCGATCCACGGCGGCGAATTCCTCTACGCGCCGTCGGGGACGATCCACGCGATCGGCGGCGGGCTGACGTTGATCGAGGTGCAGCAGAACAGCGAGACCACCTATCGCCTGTACGATTACGGCAGCGATCGCGAACTCCACCTCGACGACGGCGTCGCGGTCGCCGATCTGGAGCCCTATCGTGCGGTGCCATCCCCCGGACAGGTCGACCTTCACCGCACGATCCTGGTCGAAGGGCCGAAGTTCGTGCTCGAACGCTGGTCGAGCGGCACCCACAACGTGTCGTTGCCCGCCGACCTGACCGCGTGGATCGTGCCGATCACCGGTTCGGGATCGGTCGCGGGGATCGCCTTCAAGGCAGGGGAATGCGCGACCGTCACCGGCACCGAGACGGTTACCACCAGCCCCGACGCCGACCTACTGTTCGCCTATCCGGGCACCCGGCGCATCTGATCCGCGGCGGCTCAGTCGGGTCAGGCCGGATCAAGCGGCCAGCTCGCCGACCGCGCCATGTCGGTCAATCGACCCGGGCCAGCGTCGCGCGGCAATCCGCCGCGCATTCGCGGCACATCGTCGCGCACAGCTTACAATGCTCGCCGTCGTGCCGGTCGCATTCGGTGGCGCAGGATTCGCACGCCTGGATGCACAGGTCGAGCTGCGCGCGTAGCAGCGTGACATTCTGCCCGGTCCGCCGCACTGCGAGATGCGCGGTCGCATCGCAGATGTCGGCGCAATCGAGGCACGATCGGATACACTGGCGCATGTCGCCATCCTCCGCCAGACAGGCATCGGCGCACGACGTGCAGAATAGCGAACACAGCATCGCGTGGCGCGCCGCGGTCGCCAGCGGCGCGTTGAAATCGTCACCGACGTCGGGGTGAAGGCGGATCATCTTTTCGATCGACATGCGACTATTCTCCAGCAGGGATGAACCACCTGAACGATCCGGCAACCGGATGGATCGGTCGCGAGCCAGTTTATTTTTTGTCACTCTTCCCGCGCGTTGTTACGAACGCCACGTCGGCGCGTTGAGCAACGCCAGGGAGAACCAACGATGATCCACGAAGTCACGCGCCTCGACACAGTACGGCGCGAATGCCGCAAGCTGGTCACCAAACGATCGCTGATGTCCGCGGGAGCTGCGGTGGTGCCGATTCCGGGGGCCGACGTGGTGGCCGACATCGGGCTGCTCGCCAATCTGCTCCCGTCGATCAGCACCAAATTCGAGCTTAATCACGATCAGGTCGAAAAGCTCGATCCCACCTCGATCCAGCAGGTGTTCGTCATCGCTGCCAGCCTCGGCAACAATGTGATCGGGCGGATGGTGACGCGCCAGATGGTGGTCCGGCTGCTGAAGCGGTTCGGGGTTCGGCTCGCGACCGCGTCGGCCGCCAAATATGTCCCCGTGCTCGGTTCGGCGCTCGCCGCGACGATCAGCTTCGGCGCGATGAAGCTCGCGGGGAATGCGCATATCGACGATTGCTACCAGACCGCGCGGGCGTTGATCGACGCCCAGGCGGGTCAGTCGGGCGCGGCGATCGCGGATGCGTGATCGCCAACGTGCAACGGCGATCGCCGCTGTTCTCGCTATCCTAGCGCTAACCGCCCCGGTGCTCGCGCAAGACGGGTCGTCGTCGCGTCGCACGCGGGTGGCGCTTGGGCCACAAGCGGAGCCGAGCTACCCGGGAGCCGATACCATCAGCATCCGGCCGTTCGTCGATGTCGCGCGCGCCGATGGCGATGCGCCGTTCGCGTTCGAGGCTCCCGATGAAAGCTTCGGCCTTTCCCTGCTCACGCTCGATCGACTGACGATCGGTCCGGTCGTGGGGTTCGAGGGCAGCCGCAGCAGCCGCGACGTCGGCGGTGCGCTGCCCAAGGTGGGATCGACGGTCGAGCTCGGCGGTTTTGCCCAATATCAACTCGCCGATGCCGTCCGCCTCCGCGCCGAAGTGCGTCAGGGGATTGGCGGTCACCGCGGCCTGGTCGCCGATATCGGCGCGGATTACGTCGCGCGCGATCGCGATCGGTGGCTGTTCTCGGTTGGCCCCCGCCTCACGATCGCCGATGATCGCTACACCCGAACCTATTACGGGGTATCCCCGACCGGCGCTACGGCGTCCGGTCTGCGCGCGTTCGATGCGCGCGGCGGGCTGCAGGCGGTCGGGGTTACCGCGGGCATCGTCCGCCAGTTGACCCCGCGCTGGGGAGTCTTCGGCTACGCCAAGTATGACCGGCTCGTCCGCGATCCCGCGCGCTCGCCGATCGTCGACGTGTATGGCAGCAAGAACCAGGCCTCCGCCGGGCTGGCGCTCAGCTACACATTCGGGAGCGGCGTCGGGCGCTAACGGGCGCTAACGGGCGGCGGCAGCAAGTCCACGCTGGCCAACCGCGGGCTGGTATCGCACAGCGCCGCGATGCGCTTTCGCGATTTTCTCCTGCTCGTCGCGGTCTGCCTCACCTGGGGCTTCAGCAACGTCGTCAGCAAGATCGTCGTCGGCCAGTGGCTTGTCCCGCCGCTGTTCTTCGCCGCGGTGCGCTTCGCGGTCGTCGTCGCGGCGACGCTGCCTTGGCTCTTGCCGATGCCGCGTCCGGCTTGGCGGCTGCTTGCGGTCGGAATCCTCATGGGGGCGGGCAATTTCGCGCTGCTGTTCATCGGGTTGCAGACCGCCTCGCCGTCGATGGCGGCGGTGGTGATCCAGGCGGCGGTCCCGATCACGACCTTGCTGTCGATCGTGATGCTCGGGGAGCGAATTCGCTGGCGTCGCGGGGTCGGGATCGGGCTGACGCTGGCAGGCGTGCTGTTGGTGGTGTGGCGGCCGGGGTTCACGGTATCGCACGGCTTGCTGTTCGTGCTCGGCGCGGCGGCGGCGGGGTCGCTCGGCGCGATCATGATGAAGCAGATGCCCGCGATCGCGCCGCTCCGGTTCCAGGCCTGGGTCGGCATGGCGGGGGTGATCCCGCTGGCGCTGGCGTCGGCGCTGGTCGAACATGGCCAGTGGCAAATGTCGGTCGCGGCGGGATGGCCGTTCGTCGCTGCGGTGCTGTTCTCGGCGCTGATCGTCTCGCTGTGCGCGCACACCGCCTATTACTGGCTGATCGCGCGCTATGAGGCGAACCTGCTCGCGCCGCTGACGCTGATGACCCCGCTGTCGACGATCGCGCTGGGGGTGATGATCACCGGCGACCAACTCGGCGGACGGATGATCGCGGGCGCGGCGCTGGCGCTGCTCGGTGTGCTGGTGATCGCGCTGCGGCGGAGTAGCGCGCCGATCGCGGAGACGCAGGAGCATCGGGCGTAGGAGCAATGATTAGCGCGCGGTGACTTCAACTAGACCCGTTCGTGCCGAGCTTGTCGAAGCACGGTGAGACTGAGGCCCTTCGACCCGGCCCCATGAAAGTACTACTTTCATGGGAACCCGGTAGGCTCAGGGCGAACGGTTGAATGTGCAATCCCGCCGCCGTTGACGCCGTCCGCGGCTCTGCTAGGGGCGGAAGCGTGAAGGGTCCCCGGCGACGGGGTGAATAGGGAAGCCGGTGCGAACCCGGCGCTGTCCCCGCAACTGTGACCGGCGAGCGGTCTCCTCATCATGCCACTGGGTTTCGACCTGGGAAGGCGAGGAGAGAGCGACGACCCGGGAGTCAGGAGACCTGCCCCTCACGGTCGATCCATCGCGCGGGCGGGAGCTCCCGGGCGGACGAGCGGCACCTGGCGACGGGTCCGCCTCGAGCGAGCGACATCCGCCGCTCGCGAATCGTCGCGCGCGGCACATGCAAGGATGTGCCCACGTGTTGAAACCTCTCCTCCTTCTTTCCACGATTCTCGCCGTGTCCCCCGCGGTCGCGCAGACGGGGCCGGTGTCCGATGCCGATATCGTCGTTACCGCCAGCGGCGTTGCGCAGCCCGCCGACCAGGTCGGGCAGGCGATCACCGTCATCACGCGCGACGAGATCGAGCGCCGCCAGACGGTGTCGGTCGCAGACCTGCTCGCGACCACGCCCGGCGTCACCGTCACCCGCAACGGCGGCATCGGCAGCTTCACCGGCGTGCGGTTGCGCGGCGCGGAAGCCGAACAGACGCTGACGATCATCGACGGGGTGCGCGTCAACGATCCGTCGTCGCCCGGCGGCGGGTTCGATTTCGGCAATTTGCTCACCGGATCGATCGACCGGATCGAGGTGCTGCGTGGCCCGAACTCGGTGCCCTGGGGCAGTCAGGCGATCGGCGGGGTCGTCAACATCGTCACGCTACGGCCGACCGAAGGTCTCCAGGCGCGCGGGAACGTCGAATACGGCAGCTACGACAGCGTCTACGCCAATGCGGGCCTTTCGGGCGCGCACGGCGGGCTGTCGGGCGCGTTGACCGGCGGATACCTGCGCAGTGATGGCATCTCGACCGCCGCCAATGGCAGCGAGCGCGATGGCTATCGCCAGTACGGCGCGACCGGGCGACTGGGGTATGAATTCGCCCCCGGCATCGGCATCGATCTGCGCGGCTATTACGCCGACAGTCGCACCGACCTCGACGGCTTTCCCGCACCCGCCTATACCATCGCCGACACCCCCGAATATTCGACCGCGCACGAATTGTACGGCTATGCGGGCGCGCACGCTACCATCGGCGGAATCAAGAACGTCGTCGCGTTCACGATCGCGGATATCAATCGCGACAATTACGATCCGACCTTCGGCACCGCGCCGTCGTTCATCGGGCGCGGACGATCGGAGCGCTACAGCTATCAGGGCGACTGGCAGGCGGTGCGCCAACTCCGGCTGGTCGCTGGCGCCGAGCGTGAGAATACGCGCTTCAACGACGGCACGACCTTTGCCGATACCGGGATCACGAGCTTCTATGGCGAGGCGATCGTGACCCCGGTCGATGCGCTGACGATCACCGGCGGCGTCCGCAACGACGATCACGATGCGTTCGGCAACCACACCAGCGTGGGCGCGAACGCTGCCTTGGCGCTGGGGACGGGCACGACGTTGCGCGCGAGCTATGGCGAGGGATTCAAGGCGCCGACGCTGTATCAACTCTACGGTCCCTACGGCACGCGAACGCTCGAGCCCGAGACCGCGCGCAATTACGATGCGGGCGTCGAACAGGCGTTGCTCGGCGGGCGTGCGCGCGCATCGGCGACCTATTTCCATCGCGATACCCGCAACCAGATCGACTTCGACCTCGGCACCTTCACCTATGCCAATATCGCGCGCACCCGCGCCGAGGGCGTCGAACTCGCAATCGCGCTGAAGCCAGTCGATGCGCTCACCTTCTCGGCGAACTACAGCTATATCGACAGCCGGAACCGCGTCGCGGGGGCGAATTTCGACAACGATCTCGCGCGGCGTCCGCATCAGACGGTGAGCGCCACTGTCGATTACGTGTTTCCGTTCGGCCTGTCGGTCGGCAGCACGATCACGCATGTCGGCGATAGCTTCGACAACGCGGCCAACACCGTCCGGCTCGACGGTTATGTGCTGGCGAGCATCCGCGCGGAACTGCCGATCGGTGAACGCCTGTCGGTCTATGGCCGGGTCGAGAATTTGTTCGACGAGAAATATCAGGTCGTCCGCGGCTACGGCACCTATGGCAGCGCGGCCTATGGCGGCGTGCGGGTGAAGCTGGACTGATGCGACGCGCGCTTCCCCTCCTGTTGCTGGTCGCAGGCTGTGCTGCGCCGCCGCGGCAGGGGGGAATCGTGTCGACCAACCCCTGCGCCGACGCGATCCTGGCCACGCTCGTGCCCGAGCAGCTGGCGGCGGTGAGCCATTATTCGCACGACCCCGCCGCAACCTCGCTGCCGCTTGCCGTCGCGCTGCGCTATCCGGCGACCGCGGGGACCGCCGAAGAGGTAATCGCGCGCGCCCCCGATCTAGTCGTGACCGACAGCTTTGCTCCCGCCGCGACGCGCGCGGCGTACGCGAAGGCGGGCTTGCGGGTGCTGACGCTGGGATCAGTCGCGACGATCGCGGCGAGCGAGCGCCAAGTGATGGAGATTGCCGACGCGGTGGGGCGGCCTGAGCGGGGCAGGGCGATGGTGGCGGAGATTGAGGCGGCGTCGTCTCTCTACACTCCACCCCGGCGAAGGCCGGGGCCCAGTGGGGAAGGTGGGAGTAACGGAGCGCAGCGCCAACCAACCGCCGTTCACCAACTGGGTCCCGGCCTTCGCCGGGGGGGTGTCTTGGGGCGGCAACCCTCCGCGCTGTTCTACATCGCGGGGGACCTCGCCAACGGTTCGGGGACGCTGCTCGACGACCTGCTCGCGCACGCCGGTTTCCGCAACGCCGCCGCAGATTACGGGCTCGCCTATACCGGGACGCTGCCGATCGAGACGATCGCGGCGCATCCGCCCGCGGTGATCCTTTCCCCCGGCGATGGCCGTACCGCCGAGCTGCGCCGCCGCGTCCTGGCGCGCTCGCACGCCGACACCCGCGAAGCGTATTTCCCACGCCAGCTGATGAACTGCGGCGGCCCCAGCATCGCGCCTGCGCTCGCGCGGCTCGCCGCGATCCGGCGCGGGCTGTGACGCGCGCCGCCAAGCTCGCGATCCTCGTGACGCTGGTCGTCGCGGCGTTCGCGCTGTCGTTGGTTGCGGGCAAGCAGTGGCTCCCGCTCGACGGCGACGCCGCGCGCGCGATCATGATCGAACTGCGGCTGCCGCGCGCCTTGCTCGGGCTCGCACTCGGCGCGGTCCTCGGGCTGTCGGGCGCGGTGCTCCAGGGCTATCTCCGCAACCCGCTCGCCGATCCCGCGGTTGTCGGAGTCAGCTCATCGGCGGCGTTGGGCGCGGTGGCGGCGATTCTCTACGCGGGCGGATCGAGCCTCGCGGTATTCGCGGCGGCGATGCTGGGGGCAGGGGGCGCGATGGCGCTGCTCGCGGCATTGACGTGGCGCAGCCCCAGCCCGGTCGCGTTCATCCTCGCGGGCACCGTGCTTGCGAGCCTCGCCGGCGCGCTGACTGCGTTCCTGATCTCGATCGCCCCCGATCCCTATGCGATCGCGAGCGTGCTCGACTGGCTGATGGGCGCGCTGACCGATCGCAGCCTGGCCGATGCCGCGCGCGCGATCCCGCCGATGGCGGTCGGCGCGGGCGTCCTGTTGCTGACCGCGCGCGCGCTCGACGCGCTGACTCTGGGAGAGGATGCGGCGCGCTCGCTCGGCGTCAGGCTCGGGCGATTGCAGGCGCTGGTTGTCATCGGTACCGGGCTGTCGGTCGGCGCGGGGGTCGCGGTGACCGGGGTCGTCGGGTTCGTCGGGCTGGTCGTCCCGCACCTGCTGCGCCCGGTGTTCGGGCATCGCCCGAGCGATCTGCTGCTGCCTAGCGCACTCGGGGGTGCCGCGCTCGCACTCGTGGCCGACAGCCTGTGCCGCCTTGCCCCCGGTGCGGGGGAGGTGCGGCTTGGGGTCGCGATGGCGCTGATCGGCGCACCCTTTTTCCTCGCGCTATTGCTGCGACACCGGCACCGCGCATGGATCTGACCTTTGCGGATGTTTCGGTCGCGCTCGCCAACCGCCAGGTGCTCCACGGCATCGATGCGACCTTCCGCGCCGGGCGGGTTACCGCGATCCTCGGCCCCAACGGTGCGGGGAAATCGACCCTGCTCAAGGCGGCGGCGGCGCTGATCTCGGTCACCGGTATCGTCCAGCTCGGCCTCGAAGCGGTCGCGGCGATGGACTCGGTCGCGCGCGCCCGCGCGCTCGGCTATCTGCCGCAGGACGCCGCGGTGCAGTGGAACATTGCCGCGCGCGACGTGGTGGCGCTCGGTCGGCTGCCGCACCGATCCGCCTTTGCGGCGCCGTCGCCGCGCGACCAGGCCGCGATCGACGCCGCGCTCGCCGCGACCGAAACCACCCACCTCGCCGACCGGCCGATCGCAGAGCTGTCGGGGGG
>JALYTW010000010.1 GCA_030854075.1 Pseudomonadota bacterium | reverse complement strand
GGCCTGGACCCCGCCGACCCCCGCCGCCGAGCATCCGCTGGGGGTCGCGCGCGGGCAGGTCGCCAAGACGTATATTGTCGCCGAGACCGAGGACGGGCTGATTCTGGTCGATCAGCACGCCGCGCACGAACGCCTGGTGCTCGAACGGATGCGGGCCGCGTTGAGCGGCGGCCGGGTCGCCGCACAGGCGCTACTGATCCCCGAGGTCGTCGACCTCGACGAGCCAGCGTGTGACCGGCTCGAGGCGCGCGCGTCCGAACTGGCCGAATTCGGGCTTGAGCTAGAACGCTTCGGCCCATCCGCGGTGCTGGTGCGCACGACGCCCGCGCTGTTGGGGCAGGCTGATCCGACCGGCCTCGTCACCGATCTGGCAGACGAACTCGCCGCGTTTGACGAAGCGCTGAGCCTGAAGGAGCGCCTCGACGCGGTCGCGGGCACGATGGCTTGCCACGGTTCGGTGCGCGCTGGTCGGGTGCTGTCGGTCGCCGAGATGAATGCGCTGCTCCGCGAGATGGAGGTCACCCCGCATTCGGGGCAGTGCAACCACGGCCGCCCGACCTGGATCAAACTGGCGCATGGCGATATCGAGAAGCTGTTCGGTCGGCGGTGATGGGTGCCGAGTCATCGGGATGTCACGGCAAGAACGCGTTTTGTCGCGGTGCGCCGACGAGCGATGGCAAATGATGCGTGCAGCCTGGATAGTCAGCGGTCTGAAAGACCCGAATGGCTCAATCGCAGCTACGATCGGCGTAGGACAGATGTTGCTGGTCTCGGTCCTCGCACGAAATCATAGGCAGGCATCGGACCGTCGCTTGAGGATATAACGGCTAGGCCGCGGTGCTCGCCGCGTCGGCGAACAACCATTGCTCCGCTTCCGCCACCGTCGTGAATACCTGCGCGGCGCGGTTGCCGATGACGCGTTGAAGCTGCATCCGCGCGAGCGTCGAGGCAACCACGAATGCGAGGCGGCGAGATTGGTGGGAGGGGTTTGCGAGGACCGCGCCCCAGCGGGCCACCACGTCCTGGCTCTGGATCGCCATATCGCTGACGTCACCGATCGTCAGTGGTCCGCCCTTGGGACCGCAATCGAGCCGTTGATGCGCACGCACGAGTTCCGCTTCGAAGTGCGCGATATCGCCAGCGCTGTAGAAGCCGGTCAAGCGAAGGCGGATGAGATCGCGTGAGGGATCGAGGTCGATCGAGAAGCTTGCGGCCGTCATGGGAGCGACCATAGCTAGGCACTGGCTGCGACTCCGTTAACGTCGCTCGCAGGCAAGGTGTGGCCAGGGAAGTCAGCGTCCGTGTCGGAAAAAAACGCCAATCCCGATCGCGTGGCGGTGATGTGGCCGTCGTTCTCGATTCGACTAAATAGCGCGTAGCCATCTGCGCCGCCGACCACGCTAGCGTTCGCTGAGGATCGTCGACCGCGGTAGCTTCTGCGTGGCATGAGCGGGGACGATGCGTTGTCGGCGGGTTGACGACGACGAGGAGCAGGAACCCTGAACCCGGAACCAAAAATAAAGGCCGCCCGGATCGCTCCGGACGGCCCTTTTCGTGAGCGTCTAGCGGCAACGCCTCAGGCGTCGCGCTCCTCCGCCGCATCGACCGCGGACTCGGCGCGTTCCTCGCGGGTATTGTCCGCATCGAGGATCGTCCCCGGTTCGGCGTTGGCGTCGTAGCTTTCGACGAAGCCGCTTTCATCACGGCTTTCCTCGAACATCGCCGCCATGACGTCGACGCCCTCGGCCTGCATCTCGGCCTCTTCGGGCGAGCGCGCGACGTTGACCTTGACGTTGACCGAGACCTCGGGGTGAAGCGAGACCTTCACGTCGTACAGCCCGATCGCCTTGATCGGCTTGTTGAGCACGATCGCGGACTTGCCGACCTTGTGACCATCGGCGACGAGCGCCTCGATCAGATCGCGCACCGCGACCGAACCGTAAAGCTGGCCGGCGTTCGAAGCCTGGCGGATCAGCGTGATGCTGGCATCCTTGAAGGTGCCTGCTTCCTTTTCAGCCTCAGCGCGCTTGGTCGCATTGTCCGATTCGATCCGCGCACGGTTCGATTCGAAGACCTTGCGATTGGCTTCGTTCGACCGAAGCGCCTTCTTGTTGGGTAGCAGGAAGTTGCGGGCATACCCGTCCTTCACCGATACCACGTCGCCGATGGCGCCGAGCTTCTCGACGCGTTCCAGCAGAATGACGTCCATATTCCGGACTCCTTACTTAACGACGTAGGGCAGCAGGCCCAGATGACGCGCGCGCTTGATCGCCTGGGCGAGCTCGCGCTGCTTCTTGGCGGCGACCGAGGTGATGCGCGAGGGGACGATCTTGCCACGCTCGGACACGAAACCCTGGAGCAAGCGGACATCCTTGTAATCGATCCGGGGGGCATCCTTGGCCGAGAACGGGCAAGACTTGCGGCGGCGGAAAAACGGGCGGGCCATCAGTTGTTGTCTCCATCATCGCGGTCGCGGCGTGGGCCACGGTCGGGGCGATCACCACGATCGCCACGGGGCCCGCCATCGCGGCTGCCACCTTCACGGTCGCTGCGACGTTCGCGGTCGCGCTCCTGTTTGCGCATCATCACGGTCGGACCTTCTTCCAGCTCATCGACCTTGACGGTCATGTAGCGGATGACGTCTTCGTTGATCTGCGTCTGGCGCTCCAGCTCGGCGACGACCGAACCGGGTGCGTCGATTTCGAGCATGACGTAATGCGCCTTGCGGTTCTTGGCGATCTTGTACGCCAGGCTGCGCAGGCCCCAGCTCTCGGTCTTGACGACCTTGCCGTTGTTATCGGTGATGATCTTCGTCGCGGCTTCCGCCAGCGCGTCCACCTGCGCCTGTGCCAGATCCTGGCGCGCAAGGAACGTGTGCTCGTAAAGAGCCATGCTTTGTCCTTCATTGGCCGATCGTTGACGCCGCCCCATGCGGTCGCCCCTCCGGCTGTCGTCGTCGTATCGATAGCCCCGTTCGCAAACGGGCAAGGGGGCGGAAAGATTACACGCTCCGCCCCTGCTGCCGGGTCGTCTATCGGTTTTTCGGCAAATTGCAATCCCCGCCGGATCGGCTCGCCACGGGCGATTGTCGCGAAACCTTGAGACTGATCGCAACCTTGTCGGCTCGTTCATGTTGCATCGGGAGACGCGGGTTTCTAGGCCCGCGTGACACACCAGGAGAGAGCAATGCGAGCCTTTATTTTTCCAGGCCAGGGCAGCCAGTCGGTCGGAATGGGCACCGCGCTCGCCGCCGCCAGCCCGCTCGCGCGTGAGGTATTCGACGAGGTCGACGATGCGTTGGGGCAAAAACTCTACCGGATGATGGCGGACGGTCCCGCCGAACAACTGACGCTGACCGAAAATGCACAACCCGCGATCATGGCGAACGCGATCGCCACCTTGCGCGTCCTGGAGAGGGAAGGCGGGGTGCGGTTCGCGGACAAGGCGGATTATGTCGCGGGGCACAGCCTCGGCGAATACAGCGCGCTGTGTGCAGCAGGCGCGCTCGATCTCGCCACCACCGCAAGGCTCCTCAAGCGACGGGGTCGCGCGATGCAGGCGGCGGTGCCGGTGGGCGAAGGCGCGATGGCGGCGTTGCTCGGCATTGACCTCGATACGGCCCGGACGATCGCGGGCGCGGCGCTCGAGTCGATCCGGGCGGAGGGCGGCGAGCAGCTGGTGTGCACCGTCGCCAACGACAATGACCCCTCACAGGTCGTGATCTCGGGCCATCGCGCCGCGATCGAGCGCGCGATCCAACTTGCGAAGGATCTGGGAGCCAAGCGTGCCATCTTGCTGCCGGTCTCCGCCCCGTTCCACTGCGCATTGATGCAGGATGCGGCCGATGCGATGGAAAACGCGCTGCTCGACGCCGATATCGCGGCGCCGCTGGTCCCAGTCTATTGCAATATCGACGCCGCCCCGATCGCCGACCCCGGCGCGATCCGCGTCGCGCTGGTGGCGCAGGTCACCGGAATGGTGCGCTGGCGCGAATCGGTCGAGAACATGGCGGCGGCGGGTGTTACCCAATTCGTCGAATTTGGCGGCAAGGTGCTCGGCCCGATGGTCAAACGCATCGCGCCGGACGTCGACGTGACGAGCGTGGTATCGATGGACGACATCGAGGCGTTGATTAAGGTGCTGTAAGGCAGTGGAGAATACGATGTTCGACCTGACAGGCATGACTGCATTGGTGACGGGCGCGAGCGGTGGGATCGGGTCTGCGATCGCGACTGCATTGGCGGCGCAAGGCGCGCGGCTGGTGGTGTCGGGGTCCAATGCCGAGAAGCTTGCGACGTTTCGCGATAGCTTGGGCGGCGACCATGTCGCGGTACCCTGCGACCTGTCCGATGCGGCTGCGGTCGACCGCCTGGTGCCGCAGGCGGTCGAGGCGCTGGAGGGCAGGCTCGACATCCTCGTCAACAATGCCGGGGTGACGCGCGACAATCTGATGATGCGGATGAAGGACGAGGAGTGGGACACCGTGATCCGGGTCAACCTTGAGGCTGCGTTCCGGCTGATGCGTGCGGCAGCCAGGCCGATGATGAAGGCGCGGTTCGGGCGGATGATATCGATCACCTCGGTCGTCGGGCAGACCGGCAATCCGGGGCAGGCCAATTATGCCGCGTCGAAGGCGGGGCTGGTCGGGATGTCGAAGGCGCTGGCGCAGGAACTGGCGAGCCGCAACGTGACCATCAATTGCGTCGCGCCGGGCTTTATCCGATCCGCCATGACTGACGGCCTGCCCGAGGCGCAGAAGACCGCACTGCTGACGCGAATTCCCGCAGGCGAGCTCGGCAGCGGCGAGGATATCGCCGCTGCGGTAGTGTATCTGGCGTCCCGCGAGGCGGGGTATGTCACCGGGCAGACGCTCCACGTCAACGGCGGGATGGCGATGGTCTGATCGGGGCGCTGATCAGTGATCGGATTGGGAATCGAGGGCGCACGAACTGGTTGGCTGCCCTTGCGCGTGCGACGACCCCGTTCTACGTGCGTTCAGGAACCACCAACCCCCCACCTTAGAGAGGGAACCATCATGAGCGAGACCGCAGACCGCGTGAAGAAGATCGTCGTCGAGCATCTCGGCGTCGAAGCCGACAAGGTCACCGAGGACGCGAGCTTCATCGACGATCTGGGTGCCGACAGCCTCGACATCGTCGAGCTCGTCATGGCGTTCGAGGAAGAATTTGGCGTCGAGATCCCCGATGATGCCGCCGAAAAGATCACGACCGTCAAGGATGCGATTACCTATATCGACGAGCACAAGGCCTGATCCGAGCCTCTCGCCCGCGTACGCCCGCAGGCAGGATTTTCTAGCGGCTCCCCGTCCCCGGGCTGAGAGGGCGGGGAGCCGTTTCGTTATTGAAGATGGAGAAGCGCATGCGGCGCGTTGTCGTAACCGGATTGGGCCTCGTGACTCCGCTCGGCGCGGACGTCGAAACCGCGTGGGCCAACATCATTGCGAGCAAATCGGGGGCGGGCCCGATCACGCGGTTCGATGCCAGCGACCAGAAGTGCCAGATCGCGTGCGAGGTGAAGCCCGCCGATCACCCCTATGGCTTCGATGCGAATCTGCGGGTCGACCATAAGGTTCAGCGGCAGGTCGATCCGTTCATCATCTACGGGATCGACGCTGCGGGGCAGGCGCTGGAAGACGCCGGTCTGACCGATATGTCGGACGAACTTAAAACGCGTGCGGGCTGCTCGATCGGGTCCGGCATCGGCGGCTTGCCGGGGATCGAAATCGAATCGGTCAATCTGCACGAGCGCGGCCCCGGCCGGGTCAGCCCGCATTTCGTGCATGGGCGGCTGATCAATCTGATTTCGGGGCAGGTCTCGATCAAATACGGCTTGATGGGGCCGAACCATGCGGTCGTCACCGCATGTTCGACCGGGGCGCATTCGATCGGCGATGCCGCGCGGATGATCCGCGACGATGATGCCGACATCATGCTGGCGGGCGGCGCGGAGGGCACGATTTGTCCGTTGGGCGTCGCCGGTTTTGCGCAGGCGCGGGCGCTGAATTGCACGTTCAATGATCGTCCGGAACAGGCCAGCCGCCCCTACGACAAGGACCGTGACGGCTTTGTGATGGGTGAAGGCGCGGGGGTGCTGGTGCTCGAAGAGTATGAACACGCCAAGGCACGCGGCGCGAACATATACGCCGAAGTGGTCGGCTATGGCCTGTCGGGCGATGCCTATCATGTCACCGCGCCGCATCCCGACGGCAAGGGCGCCGAACTCGCGATGCGGATGGCGCTGCGCAAAGCCGGGATGGAGCCGGGCGACATCGACTATATCAACGCCCATGGTACCAGCACCATGGCCGACACGATCGAACTGGCCGCGGCCAAGCGGGTGTTCGGCGATGATCTGTCCGGTGCCTCGATGAGCAGCACCAAATCGGCGATCGGCCATCTGCTCGGCGGCGCGGGTGCGGTCGAATCGATCTTCTGCATTCTGGCGCTGCGCGACCAGATCGTGCCGCCCACGCTCAATCTCGACAATCCGGACGACGGCACCGAAGGCGTCGACTTGGTCCCGCATGTGGCGAGGAAGCGCGAGGTGAAGGCGGTTCTCAACAACAGTTTCGGGTTTGGCGGCACCAACGCTAGCCTGGTGATGAAGGCGATCTGAGTGCCGAAACACCCGTTTGCGCTGAGCTTGGCGACGGGCGCAATCGTACGCGTTAGTCCGGGCACTTGGACGAACTCAGCGCGACCGGAGCGTCGGTAATGCGCAAGCTCGGTTGCGTCGGCCTCCTGATCGGACTGGCGATGCTCGCAGCATTGTACGGCGTGGTTCAGAGCTGGGGCGGGGCCGGACCCGCTGGCAAGACGCTGACCGTCCAGATCAAGGACGGCACGACGCTGGCTGGCGCGGCGAAGCTGCTAGAGGCGACAGGTGCGGTCAATTCCGCTTCCCGCTTCCGGCTGTTTGCGCGGTTGTTCGGATCGGACGAACCGATCAAGACCGGCGAATATCGGATACCGGCGCACATCAGCCAATCCGACATTCTGAAGCTGCTCCAAGGCGGTAAGACCCTCCAGCGGCTGGTGGTGATCCCCGAGGGCTTCCCGTCGGTACTGGTCCACGACGCGTTGGCGAAGGCCGACGGGTTGACCGGTGCGGTGCCCGTCCCGGCGGAGGGGTCGGTCCTGCCCGACAGCTATGCGTTCCAGCGCGGTGACACGCGTGCGTCGGTGGTGGTGCGGATGCAGCAGGCAATGCGCGATTACCTCGCCGCCGCCTGGGCCAAGCGCAAGCCGGGGATCGCGGTGTCGACCCCCGAACAGGCAGTCATCCTCGCCTCGATCGTCGAGAAGGAAACCGGCAAGCCGTCCGAACGCCGCACCGTCGCCGCGGTTTACGGCAACCGCCTCAAGCGCGGAATGCCACTCCAGGCCGATCCAACCGTCATCTATCCGATCACCAAGGGGCGACCGTTGGGGCGTCGCATTCTGCGGTCGGAGCTGGAGGCGAAAAACGGCTACAACACCTATGCATTGCCGGGCCTGCCGGTCGGGCCGATCGCCAATCCGGGACGCGCGTCGATCGACGCTGTGCTCGATCCGGCGGCGTCGAACGCGCTGTATTTCGTCGCCGATGGGACCGGCGGGCATGTGTTCGCGGATACGCTGGACCAGCACAACGCCAACGTCCGGAAATGGTACGCGATCCGCCGCGTACGCGGCGAGATGTGACCTTCTGATTCCTCGCCCGGGTCCGGTGGATGTTATTAGGACCGCAATCCCGCCGCGCGCGCCGCCTTTGCCTCAACTTCGGCCATCGTGCCGCCGGTCACCCAACTGCCGCCGACGCACAGCACCGGCGCGAACGCCAGCCAGTCAGGCGCGCTTGCTTCGGTGATCCCACCGGTGGGGCAAAAGCGGCACTGATAGAAGGGCGCGGCGAGCGCTTTCAGCGCGGGGAGCCCGCCGCTGGTTTCGGCGGGGAAGAACTTGAAATGGGTCAGCCCCAGGTCGAGCCCGCGCATGATGTCGCCCGAGGTGGCGATGCCGGGGAGGAAGGGCACGCCGCTCGCCACGATCCGCGCGCCGAGCGTTAGCGATAGCCCGGGAGACACGATGAACGCCGCGCCCGCCGCCATTACCTGATCGACCTGCTCCGCCGTAACGACGGTGCCGGCACCGACGATCGCGCCCTCAACCTTCTTCATCTCGCGGATCGCATCGAGCGCGGCGGGGGTGCGCATCGTGACCTCGAGCACGCGCAGCCCGCCAGCGACGAGCGCCTCGGCCAGCGGTCTCGCGGTCGCGGCGTCGTCGATGACGAGAACGGGGGTCACCGCGCTGGTCTGCATGATGGTCGCGATGTTGGTCATGAGCGATGCTCCTGGGCGAAGGCGGCCGCGGCGCCGAACAGGCCGGGTTGGGGGTGGGTGATGAGCTTGACCGGAATGCTCGCCATCATCGACTGAAACCGGCCCTTTGCGAGGAAGCGCTGGCCGAAGCCCGACGGAATCAGCCGGTCCTTGATCCGCAGGCCCAGCCCCCCCGCGATCACCACCCCGGTCGCGCCGTGCGACAGCGCGAGGTCGCCCGCGACTGCGCCGAGCGAGAGGCAGAAGCGGTCGAGCGCGGCGAGCGCGATCGGATCGGTGCCCTCCAGCGCTTCGGTCCAGATCGTCTTGTCGTCGCGGGCGGGGACCGCGCGGCCCTCGATTGCGGCGAGCGTCTCGTAGATCGCGACGATGCCAGGCCCCGCGACGATCCGCTCGACCGAAACCCGGGTGAAGACCTTGCGCAGGCGCTGCAGGATCGCATCTTCGATTCCGTCGAGCGGCGCATAGTCGGTATGGCCGCCTTCGGTCGGAAGGATGCGGTAGCCGTCCGCGATCCGCAGCACCTGCGCGACCCCGAGCCCGGTGCCCGGGCCGCACACCGTCGTCACGCCTTCGCCCGGAAGCGGGGTGTCGGGGCCGCACAGATGATCGAAATCGGTTGCGGGCAATTGCGCCACCGCGTGCCCGATCGCGCCGAAATCGTTGATGATCGTGTAGACGTCGGTACCCAGCCGTTCGGGAATCAGCGAGGGGCGGATGACCCAGGGATTGTTGGTAAGCCGGATGACGTCGCCGGTAATCGGTGACGCGACCGAGATCGCGGCCGCCTTGGGAAGCGGTTTCCCGTAGCGTTGCGCGAATGCGTGCCACGCGATCTGCAGGCTGGCATGGTCGGCGGTCTGCTGCGTGACGGGATCGCCGAGCGAGACGACCTTGCCGTCCGCGACTTCCGCGATCGCGAAGCGGGCATGGGTGCCCCCAATGTCGACTGCTACGACCTCCATCGCGCTACCCATTTGTTGTTTGTCGGCGCGAGCGTCACAAACCCGCCCCCGCCAGCACCGCGGACGCGCCCTTTTCGGCCTCGTCCGCTAGCCTGCGGAACATCGCGAACAACTCGCGTCCCATCCCAGTGACGGCCGCGGGGGGGGGTGCAATCGAACGCCTGGCCCACTCATCTGCGTCGACCAATGCTTCGAGCGTGCCCGCCACCGCATCGACGCGGATCATATCGCCGTCGCGGATCCGCCCGATCGCGCCGCCTACCCCTTCGCTATTTGACAGCGCTTCGGGCGAACAGTGGATCGCGCACGGCACCTTGCCGCTTGCGCCCGACATCCGCCCGTTGGTGACCAGCGCGACTTGGTAACCGCGGTTCTGGATGACGCCCAAGGGCGGCGTCAGCTTGTGAAGTTCGGGCATCCCGTTGGCACGCGGCCGCTGAAAGCGGACGACGACGACGTCGTCGGGGTCGAGCTCGCCACGCCTGAACGCGTCGATCACGTCGAGCTGGTCGTCGAAAACCCGTGCGGGAGCCTCGACGACCCAGCGGTCATGCTCGACCGCGGAGATCTTGATGCACGCGCGCGCGATGTTGCCAGCGAGGATGCGCATGCCGCCGTCGGCGGAGAAGGGCGCGGTGGCGGGCTTCAGGATCGTATCGTCGCCGCTGTCGCCGACCGGTTGCCACGCAAGCGCGTCATCCTCGATCACCGGCTTGGTCGCATAGGTGTTGAGACCGTCGCCGCCGATCGTTGGGATATCGGCGTGGATGTGCCCGCTCGCGATCAGTTCGCGGATGACATAGGGCATCCCCCCCGCGACTTCGAACGCGTTCACGTCGGCGCTGCCGTTGGGATAGACCCGCGCGATCAGCGGCACCGCGCGGCTCAGGCGGTCGAAATCATCCCAATCGATTACAATGCCGGCGGCGCGTGCGATCGCGGGGATGTGGAGCAGGTGGTTGGTCGAGCCGCCGGTCGCGAGCAGCCCGACCGCGGCGTTGACGATCGCGCGCTCGTCGACGCAAT
>JALYTW010000191.1 GCA_030854075.1 Pseudomonadota bacterium | reverse complement strand
CGCGCGTGGCGGGGTCGAGTGAGCGGTCGACCAGCATCACCTGGGTCATGCCGAGGATCCCGTTGAGGGGCGTGCGAATTTCGTGGCTGGTGGTCGCGAGGAATTCGGTCTTGGCGGCAAGCGCCTTACCGAGCGCGCTGTTTGTCACCGCCAGATCGTCGTTGGCGATCTGAACGGTTTCGCGCGCGCGCCGACTGGTGCGCAGCGCATAGAGCAGCATCAGGATCAGGATGATCGTCGCGACCGCCGCACCCAGAAAAATCTCGCGTTGGGTTTTCGCCCGGGTGCGCTCGATCGCGGCGGTCCTCTGCGCGTCCTCGGCCTTGAGGTTGGCGATCTTGAGCGCCTGGTTGGCGAAATCAAAGCGCGCACCCATCAACGCCGCGCTGGTCGAGCGCGCCAGGTTGGTCGCATCGTCGTCGAGCCGCTTCAATGCCTGCAAATGCGCAAGCGCGAGGTCGTCGCGATGCAGCGCGCGATAGGTAAGATACGCGGTCCGATGCGCATCGCGATCGGCGAGTGCGGTCGTAGTGAAGTCGGCCCCCGCGAACACGCGTTCGATCAGAAGGCCGGCGCGAGGATAGTCGCCATGCTGGAACGCCGCCTGAGCTGCGAGCGCCAACTGCTGCTTGCGAAATTCGGGTGGCACGTCGCTGCCGGTCGCAGCCACACTCTCCACGATCGCCCGGTCGGCGCGCTTAAGATCGTCGGCGCTGAGTGCCATCCGCGCAATGTTGTTGAGCACGGTGGCTTCGAGTAGCGGGCTTCCCATCTGTCGCGCGAGGACAAGAGCCTTGTTGAATTGCTCTTGGGCTCGGCGATCATCACCCATTTCCTTGAGCGCATTTCCCCGCCCATTATAAATCGCTGCGGAGAGTCCGGGGTCGGCATCATATGTCTCAAGAGCCTCTGTATGATACTTTAAAGCACTCAGCCAGTCATTCGCCGAGTAATAAAGCGATGCGATTTGGATCAACGCTCTTGCTTCGTTTCTGGTGTCTCCTATCCCGCGAAAAATGGCGTGCGCCTTCTGATACGCGGCCAAAGCTTGCGAAACGCCTCCTTCTGCTGTGCCTATACCGCCAAGAGACAACAATAAATTGCCATGTAGACGACTATTTGGATCATTCCTTTCGATGGCCCGCAGTGCACTGATAATCAACGGCTTGGCAGACGTCACCTCATCAATCCGAAGATATGCTTCCCCTGCGAGCCATTGAGCAGTGGCGATCATTGTCGCACGATGCCGCGGATCGCGGGAACGCTCCGCGATCGACTGCGCTCGATGCGCAAGCACGATCGCCCTCCGAGGAGCTACCTGCATGGCTGCTGTCGCGACACCAACTGCTTGATCGAATGCTGGCCCCTCTTGAGCGACGGCGGCACTAGTGAGCATCACGGAATAGATGTAGAAGTGCAAAATGAGCGAAACTGCTCGGAGTCTAGCCATCACCCGGCCAGTGCTTTTTTAGGCGATCCGAACAGAACGCTCCTATCGATCTTCGGTCCGGTATGGTCTTCATTCAGGAAAACGCAAAACGCGTCCAACCCAATTGGCCGACTGATCAAAAATCCCTGGATCATGTCGCAGCCCATAACCGTCAGCAACGCCATTGCCGCGTGGGTTTCCACGCCTTCCGCTACCACTTCCATCTCGAGAGCGTGGGCGAGATCGATCGTCGAGCGCACGATCAACGGATCGCGATTTGAGCTCGTCAATTGTGTGACAAAGAGCCGATCAATCTTTAGCTCGCGCGCCGGCAGTTGTTTGAGATACGCCAGCGACGATAAACCCGCTCCATAGTCATCGATAGAGATCACGATCCCATAGTCGGCAAACGCTTGGAGATTGGCGATCGCGCTCTGCGGATCGCGGATCACCGAGGTTTCTGTAATTTCAAATCCGAGCTTGGCATCGGTGGCGGCGACCAATTCGCAGGCTGATCGAACGAACGACGCATCCGCCAGTAACTGCCCCGAGATGTTGATGAACAACCGCAGATCGTGTCCACGAGCTACCAACATGGCTTGATCAGCGATGGCACGGCGAATCGTCCACAGCGTCATCCCGCCTATGAGGTGGGTCTGTTCGGCGGCGGGGATGAAATCCCCTGGCAGAATGATACCGCGTTGCGGATGATTCCAACGGATCAAGCCTTCGGCGCTGGTAATTTCCTGCCGCCGCACATTCAGCTTGGGCTGGTATTGCAAGAACAGTTCATCGCTCTCGATTGCTCTGCGCAACTCTCTCGGCAAACGCGCTGTTTCCTGTGGAGCCGGACGGCCTAGCTGGTCGGTAACCGCACGATCCGCTGCCCTTGCTTCACTCAGCGCCTTTTCAGCTTCTTCGGCGAGCAGAACCGCGTCGGCTTGATTGCTTGCCGCTGCCGCGCCCCCGAACAACATCTCGATGCCATAGAGTTCGCCCTTGAGGTTGAAGGGCAAGGCGCAACTGCGCGTGAAACCCGCGATCCCATGTTCGAGTTCAAAGGAGTTGCGCCCATCGAACTCGATGTCGACGTGCCTGCGCCCCGCTACCGCAACTCGTGCGTTCGGCACCACCCCGCGCAGTCGCTCCGCAACGTCGGCGGCCAATAGATCGGCCTGTAGGCACCCTAGACGTCGTCGCAGCAGGTCAAAATTGGCGATTTCCGCCAGCACGCGAAATTGCCATGTCGTCCCCGTTGGCGGGCGCAGCACTGGGGCCGCGGATGCGGACGACTCGACCGGGAGATCGTTAGAGAGCGACATTCCACATCGCTACCAAGGACAGCTAAACATCCCATTAAGCGTCGAACTGACGCGCCGAAGGCGGTCTTCCAAATATCAACAATGGTTAATGGATTTGTAACGCCCTAACCGATGGGTTAACTATATTGCACATTCCTCCGGGAATGTAACAAAAATGGGAGAAAACCATGCTCGCGTTCATTATTTCGCTTGTTTACGGGCAGGAAATCCGCCCCTGGTAAGCCACGCGTCGGCTCGACATGATGCGGATCGGCCATCACGGCGGAGTTGCATCGGTCGAGCCGACACTCGACATATAAGTTGTTGTTCCGACGCACTATTGCTTGAGTAACATGGCCGGATCACCTTGATCCGACCACCCGCCCCCCATAGCCTTGAACAGCGCGATCGTCTGCTGACGAAGCTGCGCATCGCTGCCAGCGACCTGTTCGCGCGCCGACAGCAGCTGCGACTCGGCATTCAGCAGCGCATCCTGCGCAATGAACCCCGTGCGATACTGCGAGGAGATGGCATGGACGCTGGCCTCGGCATCCACGACTGCGCGCGTCAGTGCGTCACGCCGCGCGCGCTCCGCGTCGATCCGCGCCAGCGCATCCTCGACGTCGCGCAACGCGCCCAACACCGTGGCGCGATATCGCGTGTAGGCTTCGTCACGCTGCGCCTTGCGGGTATCGACCGCCGCGCCCCGCCGTCCCCAATCGATCAGCGGAAACTGCGCGGCCCCCGCTCCGGTCAGTTGCAGACTGTTGCCGCTGAACAACGTCGCCAGCGATGACGAGATCAGCTGGACGACCCCCGTCAGCGTGAATTTGGGATAGAGATCGGCCACCGCGACCCCGATATCCGCTGTCGCCGCGCCAAGATTGCGTTCGGCCGCGCGAATATCGGGACGGCGGCGGAGCAGATCGGCAGGAAGCCCCGCGGGAATTGCGGGCACCGACGACAGCGCAGGCAGCGGACGCGTCAGTTCCGCATCCAGCGTCGCGGGCGGTGCGCCCGACAGGATCGCAAGCGCGTGGCGACGCACCGCGATGTCCGCGCGAATCGGGGCGACGCGCGCCTCGGTGTTGGTGATCGACGAACGCTGGCGGGTAACGTCGATCGGAGGCACCAGCCCCACCTTGGCGACCTCGCCCGCGATGCGGAGCGCGCCGCGCTGGCGATCGAGTTCCTCGCCGATCACCGCGACCTGAGTCTGGTCGAGCCGCATGGCGAAGTACGCCTGCGCAACTTCCGCCGCGACCACCACCGCGGCATCGCGGCGGTTCCATTCCGCGGCGTCGGTGCGCGCGAGGGCGCCCTCCACCCCGCGCCGCACGCCCCCGAAAATATCCAGTTCCCAGCTCGCATCGAATCCGAGCGCGTAGGTGGTGATCCCGCTGCCTGGCAGTGCGATTCCCCCGCTGCTCCCTGACCCGGATCCGCCCGATGCGCCACCCGATCCGCCGCCGCTGAATTGCCGCGCCAACGATGCGAACCCCGCATTCTTGCTGAACTCGACATGCGTCACGTTGGCATTCGCATTGACGACCGGCTTGCCGCTCGCGCGCGCAGCGATCTCCTGAAGCCGCGCTTCCCTGACCCGGGTGGTGGCGATCGCGATGTCGGGGTTCCCCGCGAGCGCCCGCGCGACCAGGGAATCGAGCGTCGCATCGCCGAACACGGTCCACCACGTCGCCGGATCGACGATGGCACCGCTCGGCTGAGGCCCGACAAAGGCCGGCGGCACCGCCGTCAAGGGGGGGTGGTAATCGGGGCCGACGGTGCAACCCGCAAGCGCGACCGACGTCATGAAGGCGAACAGGCGGCGCATCAATGAGCTCCTTGGGACGCGTCGCCGGGCTTCCCCGGACGCATGAAAAATACAATCGGCGCGACGACGAGCACGACGATCATCAGCGTCCTGAATACGTCGAGGAAAGCGAGCATCGCCGCCTGCCGCTGAACCTGCGCATAAAGGACGGCCAACGGCGTAGTTACGTCACCCATGCTGCCGAAGGCGCCCGATGCCTTCGCCAGCCAGTCGTTATAGTTGGGGTTCAGCGGGTTGAGGGTCTGGACCAGTTCGGATTGATGCTTCTGCAACCCGGTCGCGAACAGCAGCTGCGACATCGAAATGCCGAGCGTACCCCCCAGGTTACGCGCGACATTGAGCAGCGACGACGCCTGCGCGGTTTGCGTCTGTTTCAACCCGACATAGGCGATCGTATTGATCGGTACGAACAGGAACGGCAACGCCATCGCCTGGTACAACCGAGCAGTCGCGGCATCGAAGAAGCTGATATCGGCGTTGAGGTTCGCCATGTTCCACAGCGCCGCCGCCTGCACCAGCAGCGCGGGAAGCAGCAGGAACCGAACATCGACCTTCCCGCTCAATCGCCCCGCGAACGGCACCGCGACCAGCGTCGCCAGCCCCCCCGCGGTCAGCGCGAGCCCCGCATCGAGCGAGCTATAGCCCAGCACCTGCTGCAACATCTGCGGGATCAGCTGAGTCGTCCCGAACAGGATCATCCCCGTGATCCCCATCACCACCAGTGTCAGCGAGAAATTCCGGTTCTTGAGGAGCCGAAGGTCGATGACCGGGTCGTCGTGATTCAATTCCCACAGGATCAGGGCGATGAGCGACGTGCCCGAGATGATTGCGCTGGCCAGGATCAGCGGGCTGGCGAACCAGTCTTCACGCTGGCCGCGATCAAAGGTGATCTCGAGGAAACCGAGTCCCAGCGCAACCAGGATGACCCCGATGTAATCGATCCGGATCCGGCCGTTCTTGAACTTCTTCGCGCGGTCCTTACGGACCTGTTTGGGCTCGTCGACGAAGAACTCGACCGCGAACCAGGCGGCGATGCCGACCGGCACGTTGATGAGGAATACCCAGTGCCAGCTGGCGTATTCGGTGATGTACCCGCCGAGCGTCGGGCCAAGCACCGGCCCCACCACGACCACGATCGCAAACGCGGCGAACGCCATGCCGCGTTGTTTGGGGGGAAAGGTATCGGCGAGAATCGACTGTTCGACCGGGGCCAATCCACCCCCACCGATGCCCTGCAAGATGCGCGCGATCACCAGCGTCGTGAGGTTCTGGGACAACCCGCACAGCAGCGACGACAAGGTGAACAGCGCGATCGAAAACAGGAAGTATCGTTTGCGCCCGATCGCATCGCTGAGCCATCCGGAGATCGGAATGACGATCGCGTTGGCGACCAGGTAGCTGGTCAGGACCCACGTCGCCTGATCGCCTGAGATCGATAGCCCGCCCGCGATGTGGTCGAGCGCGACGTTGGCGATCGAAGTGTCGAGCACCTCCATGAAGGTGGGAATCGAAATGATCGCGACGATCAGCCACGGGCTGTACCCGCCCGCTGCCGAGCGCGAGGGGCTCCAGCCGTCCTGCGCGACGGCGGAAGGCATCAGCGTACCTTGACGGTGGGAACGACCGACATTCCCGGGCCGATCGGGTAGCGGAGCGGATCGGGCGCGTTGCGCCCGCGATCAAACACGATCCGCACCGGCACGCGCTGGACGACCTTGACGTAATTGCCGGTCGCATTCTGCGGCGGAAGCAGCGCAAACGCCTGCCCCGCCCCGCGCTGGATCGAATCGATATGGCCTTTGAAGTCGACCCTTGGATACGCGTCGACCTTGATATCGACGGGCTGACCGATCCGCATCAACGCGAGCTGGGTTTCCTTGAAATTGGCGGTCACCCACATCCGGTCGGGAACGATCGCCATCAACTGCGTACCGGGCGCGACATAAGATCCCAGGTTGACCGACCGGTTGACGACCTGACCCGACACTGGTGCGGTAAGCCTGAGGTTGCCAAGCGTCACATTGGCCTGGCTGACCGCCGCCTGTCGCGCATCGACCACCGACTGCGCCGCTTTCACCTGTCGGGTCGCGACCGTCACTTGCGCGGCGGCGGTATCGATCTGGCGGCGCGCGGCGGCGGCATCAGCGGCGGTCGACGCGGCAGTCGCGCGCGCCTGGTCGAGCTGCTGCCCCGCGACCGCATTGGCGTCGATCCGCTCCAGGCTGCGATACCGCGCCAGATCCTGTTGCGCCTTGATCGCGGCGGCGAGCGGCACCCGCGCCTGCGCGGCCGCTTGCGCGCGGCTCGCCTGCGCGGCGGTCACCTGCGCGCGGGCTTGCTCGACTTGTGCCTGGGCCTGCGCGACATTCGCCGTAGCTTCGGCGAGTTGCGCCTCGGGGCCGGTCGGCTGGATCACCGCGAGCACCCGCCCCGCCTCGACATGACGATTGTCGAGTTCGGCGACCTCGATCAGCTGCCCGGCGTTCTGCGCCGCAATCCGGACGATATGCGCGTCGACGAAGGCATCGTCGGTCGATTCATATTGACGCGCATGAAGATAATAGAGTGTCCCGCCGATCACCGCAGCCGCGACGACGCAAACCAGAACGATCCAGAAGATTGGTTTCTTGAACAGCGACGGCTTCTTGGGCTTGCCCTCGCCGTCCTCGTCGACGTCGTCGTCGTCGTCGTCCTCATCACCCACGGGCGACACCTGTTGCGGATCGCGATCGTCGCGGTCGCGCTGATAATCGTCGGGCGAGCCGCGCGCTGTGTCGTCGTCGCGGGTTTCATGGTCGCTCATTGCGGCTCCTGCGCGGTCATGCGGTCGAGAATGGCATCGGTATTGGCGTGGATTTGCTTGGCCAGCGCGTCGGCGTGCGACGCATCGAGCGCCGGTATCGACAGCAGTCGCAGGATCGACGCGCGGGAGGCGCGGATCGCGAGCACCTGCCCCAACATCGTAACGGTCGCGATCCGCGCGACCCGCGGCGAACATCCCGTCACGATCGCGGTCAGGTCGGCAATGCGGGTCATCACCTGCTCCATCATGCCCGCATAGATCCGGTCGAACGCCTCGCTGGGGTTCATCTGCTCGCGCAGGATGAACAGCGACCAGTTCGCGCTCGAGTCGCTCGCCATCTTGGCGGCCAGCCGCGCGATGATCGCGTGGATTCCTACGCGCGCCCCGGCGGCGTTGCACCAATCGGCGGGATCGCAAAGCGCCAGCGCTGGCAGCATTTCTTCCGCCATGGCGGCAGCGATGTGGTCCGCCGCAGCAAGATACAGTGCTTCCTTGCTGCCGTAGTGATAGGTAATCGACGACATCGCGGTGCCTGCAGCCGCCGCGATGCCCCTGGTGCTGGCGCCTTCGAGTCCTTTCAGACCAAACTCGCGAATCGCGATGTCGAGAAGCCGTTCATGCGTCATCCGCGCCGTCTAGTTCGGTCGAACGAACGCCGCAAGTGGATCGATTCAGGCGTCGAGCGGTTGTTTCACTCGGTTATCCGCGCGAACCCCCACCGGGTTCGAAAACGTCATGCTGTCGTCGACCGACCCGAACTTGAGCGCCAGCACGTCGAGTGCGTAATTCTGATTGAGACGCCACGGCTTCTTGGTGCCCTGCTTGGGCAATCGATCCG
>JALYTW010000184.1 GCA_030854075.1 Pseudomonadota bacterium | reverse complement strand
ATCCGAAGGCGTGGTACAAAGCCAATAAGATCATCTGGGCACCGGGCGAACCGGAATGATCAGTCGGCCCGCGTTGCCGGTCGCAGGTCGATCGGTGGCAGACCGACGATGTCGTAGGTGGCAGACGCGATACCGATACCCGCCTTGTCGAGGGTATCGATGATTTCGCGGCTCATCGCGTCCTTCACGCTGCGGATTAGGTGCGTTCTCACGATGAAGCGCGCGGTCAATTCCAGCCAGTTGTCGGTGATCCGCATATAGACACGCGGCTCGAGATCGAGTCGTCCGACACCAAAGCGCTTTTCCATATCGACCTTTGCGTCCGCCGCCATCGCGCTCGGTTCGCCGGCGTGGTTGCGCGCCGCGGCCAGCATGACCTGTTCGACTTTGTAGCGATCGGCTTGATAGGTAATCGGGATCACCATCTCTTCCCAGATGAAGGGAAAATCGCGGGTATAATTGTACACTGGTTCTGCAAAGATCTTCGAATTGCTGACGGTGACGATCCGTCCAGTGAACTGGCGGCTGTGCACCCACATCGCAGGATCGGCATCCTGCATCGATGGGGGCTGGCCCATCTCCATGATCGTCGTCTGGATGAAGCCCAGATGGAGCACGTCACCGCGGACCCCGCCCATCGAGATGCGGTCGCCGACGGTGAAGGTCGATCCGCGCAAAATGACGAAATAGCTGGCGATCGCGGTGACGGGCTGTTGCAGCGCAAAGGCGAGACCGGCGGACACCAAGCCCAGCGCCGTCGCCAACCGCGTCGGGTCGCTGAACCAGACCGACAACAAGCCGAGCAACAGGACGATGGTGGCGACCAGGCTGATCGCCTGGCGCGTCCAGAACCGTGTCTGGATCGAAGCGTGATCGGCGCGCCGCATCACGACCCCTACGAGTGCACGCAGCGTCCGGTTCAGTAAGAGAACAACGACGACAAACCCTATCGACAGGATCAGCTTGTGGCCGTTCTGCGGGTTGAAACCGACCCAGTGGACGCCGAAGAACGTGATAACCTAGCGCCTCATTCCGCCATGATGAAATTTCTGAACGCGCGCCATTCGCCTTCTATCCCTGCAAACCTGCTGCTGGGTGATTCTATGTCAATATGTCTGCGGCCAAACTGGAGATAAATGACGATGCTTAGTACCGCGGCGTAGAGGCACCAGACCGAAGTGAAGGCGTAGCCTTTGATGATCACAACGGCGAGCCCGAGAACGTTCAGAATGCCGAACCACCGAACGACTGCGTGTGTCGAGAGCAGCAGGGCGCCGCAAGTCGCGAGAACGTAGCCACCGGCGACCCAGCTAAATCAATCAATGGGTTTCGATAGGCGATCGAATGATGATCGACGAACGCCCGGGTCGGAAACGCGACCACCGCGTAGGTTGTCCACGCGAAAACGACCGCGCCGAGCGGGTTGCCCCGGCGATCTCCCAGCGCTGCCAGCCTGTCGGCTCAATCAGCAGCACTGCCAGTGGCATGAACAATGGCAGAACTCACTGAGCATAAAGTATGAAAAGAAAAGCCGAATGATGAAAGGCCACCGCGCCGATTTAACGTAACATCGAAGCGGCGAGCCATTTGCCATCGACCATTGTTAAAGGCACTCAATTTGGGCATTGGAGTGCTTTCCCTTGATCACGGTCAAGAGCAGGGAGGCCCGAGCCGGAATCGAACCGGCGTGCAAGGATTTGCAGTCCTCTGCGTAACCACTCCGCCATCGGGCCCCGCAGCGTTGCGGAGGCGCGGCTACTGCGTGGTTTTGCGCGCCCGGTCAACTCCCCTGATTGGAGTCAACATCGGCCTAAGCCGGATACCCAGGCAGATGATAATCGGCCAGAGCAGCGTGTTGACGACATCCGCGATGGTGTCTGGCCAGCGCCAAGAATGAAAATGGAGCCGGTCGAGCACTTCGTTCGCCGCTTCTGCCGCAACGACGACCGACAACGGCACAAAGCTGCCGAGAGATCGGCGCGTCAGGAGCCGCGCCACCATCAGCAGCAGCATGCCGGCGTGGATGTGGAGCAGCGTATCGGGAAGGCCGGTGCCGTCCCCGATCCACTCGATAAAACGGTGATATTGGGCAGGAATCATCGCGGCGCTGTTAGATGGTATCCTAGCGGCATGCCAGCGCTTCAAGAATTACCTCTAATGCGGTCAAGATAAACTGGCGTTGATACTTGGCGAGCGTGCAAAGCCGCGATAAACCCGATCAGATTAATTGGTGTATTGCACGGCTAAGACAGCTGTGCGATGAAGGACTAGATGACAATGATCGCCGATCCGACCGCGTCAATGACGATGCGCCATGCTATGGTGGCGAGCCAGCTGCGCACCAACGCCGTGAGCGACCAGCGCGTCCTCGCCGCGATGGCGCGTGTGCCGCGCGAGAATTTCGTTCCCGCCGAGGCTCGCACCATAGCCTATCGCGATACCGCAGTAGCGCTGGGCGGCGGTCGTCAGCTGAACCCACCGATGGTGACGGGGCGCCTCCTGACCGAAGCCGATCTGAGTTACGGTGATCGCGTGCTGCTGATCGGCGCAGCGACAGGCTACACCGCGGCGATTTTGGCGCAGATCGTCGCGACGGTGACGGCGGTCGAAGAGGATCATGCGCTAATCGCGCAGGCGCGCGTGACGCTGAGGGAAATCGAGACAATCGAACTGGTCGAAGTGCGATTGACTGAGGGTCACCAAGCTGGTGCGCCATACGACGTGCTGATCATCGACGGCGCAATCCAGGCAATCCCAGGTGCGCTGATCGGGCAAGTCAGGAGCGGAGGCCGCGTTGTCTCGGGGATTGTCGAGTCGGGTGTCACCCGACTTGCCAGCGGGCGCAAGTCTACAGGGGGCTTTGGTCTTGCCGCGTTCGCGGATGCCGATTGCGTGGTGCTGCCCGGTTTCGCGCAACCAAGGGGGTTTAGTTTCTGAGATGACGACGACGAGAATAGAGACGGCGCGATGGCTGTCGACGGCCGCGGCAATGCTGGCGTTCGCGGCAGCGGCGCACGGCGAGACGCTTCAGGAGGCGTTGCTCAAAGCTTATCAGACCAATCCGACGATCACCGCGCAACGCGCGGCGCAGCGTGCGACCGACGAGAACGTCCCGATCGCGCGGTCGCAGGGATTGCCCGGCGTGAGCGCGAACGGCGGAGTGACCGATAACGTCGTCCAGGCCAGCAACAATTTCTTAAACCCCAGTCGGTTTGGCAACGCCGCGGTCAACGTCGCGTTGCCGATCTATTCTGGCGGCGCGGTGAAAAATGGCGTCCGCGCGGCGGAGACGCGGGTCGAGGCCGGCCGCGCGACGCTGCGCGGCACTGAGGCCAATCTGTTCACCAATGTCGTCGCGGCTTATATGAACGTCATCCGCGACGAGGCGGTGGTCAGCCTCAATCAGCAGAACGTCCGCGTCCTCGACACCAATTTGCGGGCCAGTCGCGATCGCTTCCAGGTCGGGGATCTGACGCGGACTGACGTTGCGCAATCTGAAGCGCGGCTCGCGCTGGCGAATGCTCAGCTGCAATCGGCCGAGGCGCAGTTGATTGCGAGCCGCGAGACTTATGTTGCCGTGGTGGGGTCTCCGCCGCTTGCGCTGGAAACGCCCCCTGCACTTCCCAATCTACCAGATTCGCCACAGACCGCGGTCACTACTGCGCTTGATAGCAATCCCACGCTGCTCGCGGCACGCAAGCAGCGCGATGCAACCCGCTACGACGTCGCGGTCGCGCGCGCGAGCCGGTTGCCCAAGCTGAGCCTCGTCACGGGGGGCACGTATATCAATTATCTGGGATCAATCCCCTCGGTCGCCAACGGGCGTGCAATTCCCAACAGCGCGACCGCCGCGACCGCAGGCGTGCAGTTCACGCTGCCATTGTTCCAGGGCGGGCGCCCCGCCGCTCAAGTCAGACAGGCGGAAGCACTGCGCAGCCAGGCGATCGAGAACGAGACCGGGGCCCAACGTTCGGTGATCTCGCAGACTCGATCGGCCTATGCGATGTGGCAATCCGCGCAGCAGGTGATCAGGTCTGCGGAGACCGCGGTCAACGCCAACAAGCTGAGCCTCGAGGGTGTGCGCGCGGAGAACAGCGTCGGTACGCGGACGATCCTGGATATTCTCAACGCCGAGCAGGAATTGCTCAACAGCCAGGTGACGCTCGTCACCGCCCGGCGCGATGCCTATGTCGCAGGCTTCGCGCTGCTTGCGGCGATGGGGCAGGCGGAGGCCAACGACCTTGGACTGGAGGGCGGCGTCCTCTACGACCCCACGATCAACTACAAGCGAGTGAGGAACAAAATCAACGATTTCGGTGGTGATGGCGAGCCCGATGCGGTCGCCTCGACGACTGCGAATACTCCTGCGCAAACCGCGATCGTGACCCGCCCGCTCGACCCGATGCTCGATACGCCGGTTGACAGGAACGCAGCCTTGACGACAGGTAAAGCTTCGCCGGATCGCCAATAGGGGCAATTCACCGAGACGGGATGCTTCGCATGGGGGACATCAGCGCCGAACCGTCGATGGAAGATATCCTGTCGTCGATCAAACGGATCATCGCCGAAGAGGGCGACGGCGCGCAGGCGCGCCCGCGGCGTGCGCCTCGCGCCGCGACCCTCACGACGATGGCGGAGCGCCGGGTCGATTCGGTTGGGAACGACGACGGCGACATCGACGTGGCGAACGAGGGCCGGGGGGCCAACGAACCTATCCTGGAGCTGAGCGATCCAATGCCCGAACCCGACGCATCGCGCGCTCGTTCGCGTTCCGACACAGTCAAGCCTGAGCCGATCCTGTCGCAGGAAACCGCGGCAGCGAGTCGCGGATCGCTCGAGACGCTAAGTCGGCTGATCGTGAAACAGGAACCCGGTAGCGACGGGACGCTCGAGGGGCTGGTGCGCGAAATGCTGCGTCCGATGCTGCGCGACTGGCTCGATTCGAATCTGCCTGATCTGGTCGAGACGCTGGTCGCGCGCGAGATTGCGAAGATCACCGGGCAGGCGCGGTAACGCGCGACCCGCCGGGCTCGCCCGTGTAATGAACGG
>JALYTW010000178.1 GCA_030854075.1 Pseudomonadota bacterium | reverse complement strand
AGCGCGTTGAGTTCCTCGACCATCGGCGCGACCTCGTCGGGCATCGCACGCGTCAGCCGGTTCGACTCGCCCGCGCGCATCCGCGCGATCTCCTCGCGCACCTTCCTCAGCGGCCATAGTCCGTAGAAGGTCTGCAGCGCCGCGAGCACGATCAATCCCAGCGCCAGTAACGCGAAACTGCGGATCAGCGTTCGTCTGAGCACCGCGATCTGCGCATCTAGCCCATCGGTGCGCTGCGCGACCTGAAATCGCCAATGGACCGGCGATCCCGGCAGCGAGACATCGCGTTCGATCACCCGCAGCTTTTCGTCGCCGAACTGGACGCTGTCGTAGCTGTGGATGTCGCGGTCCCGATGTGCATCACCGCGTGCCAGTCGTCGGTCCCATAGCGACCGCGACGGGAAATCTTCGTGATTCGGCCCCGATACCTGCCAGTAGAGCCCGGAATTGGGTTCGAGGAAACGCTGGTCCGCGGGCTCACGGTTGAACAGCACTTCGCCGTCCGGCCCGATTTCGGCCGATACGATCAGCGCGGTCAGGACATATTCGAGCTGGTCGTCGAAATTGCGCGTCACTGCGGAGACGAGGACGCGGTCGAGCGCGAAGCCCCCGCCAGCGAGCAGCAGCGCGATCCACGCCGCTGCGATCACGATCATCCGACGGGATAACGACCCGGTCGTCTCGACCGTGCCGCCCGGAATTGGATCCTGCGCCGCACCCGCCCACATCGCCCAGGCGATCGCGAGACACCCCGCGACGAACGCGATCCGCCCGATCCAAACGGTGGTCAGTCCGATCCATAACCCCGCGATGCACAGCGCGATCCCGCCAAGCAGCGCGAGGATCAGGCCAGGACGCCGCAGTCCGATGGCGGACATCCCGAACCGCATCGGGTTATGCGTCGGGATCTTCGAGGCTGTACCCGAGACCCCGGATCGTCGTAATCACCTCTTGCCCCAACTTCTTGCGGATGCGCGTCACGAACACCTCGATCGTGTTCGAATCGCGATCGAAATCCTGATCGTAAATATGTTCGATCAGTTCGGTGCGGCTGACCACCTTGCCCTTGTGGTGGAGGAGGTAGGAGAGTAATTTATACTCCTGCGCGGTCAGCTTGACCGGCTCGCCCGCCTTGGTGACCTTGCCCGATCGCGTATCGAGCCGGACTTCGCCCGCGGTCAGTTCCGATGATGCGTTGCCCGACGCACGACGGATCAGCGCACGCAGCCGCGCGATCAGTTCCTCGGTCTGGAACGGCTTGGCCACGTAGTCGTCCGCGCCTGCATCCAATCCCGCGACCTTGTCGGACCAGCTGTCGCGCGCGGTGAGCACCAACACGGGCGTGGTCTTGCCCTCCTTGCGCCAGCGGTCGAGCACGGTCAGGCCGTCGATCTCGGGCAGCCCCAGGTCGAGCACGATCGCGTCGTAGTTTTCAGTCGAGCCGAGAAAATGGCCTTCCTCGCCATCGGTGGCGAGATCGATCGCATAGCCCGCGCTTTCGAGCGTGCTTTTGAGTTGCTGGCCGAGATTGGGTTCGTCCTCGACGATCAGAACGCGCATTAAGGGTCCCCTCTTCAGTTCCCGGTGCGGCCGAGGATCTGGCCCGAACGACCATCGACCTCGACCCAGACCACGGTTCCATCGCGCAGGAACTTCAACGTGTAAATGCCGCTGCCGAAATCGAGGTCGAACCCCAGATACTGGTATTCCTTCATCGTCGGGATCACCCGCGATTCTATGATGCGTGGCGACAGGATACGACCTTCCCGGGTGGCTTCATACGCGCGCACCTGCTCCGACCGGCGCTGATCGGGCTCGATCGCGCCGGAAGCGGCAGCGAGAATCAACAGGGCTGGCACCATCGTCATGACGGATCGCATAAGGCGAACCCATTGAACAGCCAGTGAATGGCCCGGTCAGCAACCCGCAACTTGCCGCGGCGTTCAGCTGCCCCTACCTGCCCCGCGCATGGCGGCACCGATCCTAACATATGAAAATCTCGGCCTCGTTCAGGGTTCGGGTTGGCTCTTTCGGGGGCTCGACATCCACATCGGCGCGCGCGACCGGCTCGCGTTGATCGGACGCAACGGCGCGGGCAAGACGACGCTGCTGAAATTGCTGGCCGGCACCGTCGATGCCGACGAGGGACGGCGGACGATCGTGCCCGGAACGCGCATCGTCCTGCTTGAACAAGAGCCCGCAATGCGCGGGGTCGCAACGCTCGCCGATTACGTTCTGGCGGGCGAGGATGCACCGGAGCGCCACGAAGCCGAAGCGATTGCCGACCAACTCGGCATCGACCTCTCCCGCGACGCCGCCAGCGCGTCGGGGGGCGAGCGGCGCCGCGCCGCGATCGTCCGCGCGTTGGCGCAGAATCCCGACGTGCTGCTGCTCGACGAACCGACCAACCATCTCGACATCGGCGCGATCGAATGGATCGAGGAATGGCTGGGCCGCTTCCGCGGCGCGTTCGTGGTGATCAGCCATGACCGGACCTTCCTCACCCGGTTGACCAAGCAGACGCTATGGCTCGACCGCGGCGCGATGCGGCGCGCGGAAATTGGCTTCGGCGGCTTCGATGCCTGGACCGAGGCGGTTTACGCCGACGAGGCGCGCAACGCCGAGAAGCTCGACGCCCGGCTGAAGCTCGAGGAACATTGGTTGCTTCGCGGCGTCACCGGACGGCGCAAGCGCAACCAGGGGCGCCTCACCAAGCTCTATGAAATGCGCGCCGAGCGTTCGTCGATGATCGGTCCGCAGGGCACCGCCAACCTTGCCATCGGCTCCGACGGCGCCAAGACCAAAGTGGTCATCGACGCCAAGCACATCTCGAAAGCGTTCGGGGATGACGATGCCCGGCGCACCATCATCGGCGACCTGACGCTGCGCGTGACCCGCAAGGACCGAATCGGCATCGTCGGCGCTAACGGCGCGGGCAAGACGACGCTACTCAAACTGCTGACCGGCGAACTCGAGCCCGACACCGGCACAATCCGCTTCGCCAAGACGATGGAGCGGATCGTCATCGACCAGCAGCGCAGCAAGATGGAACCGGAGAAAACGATCCGCGACGTGCTCGCCGATGGCGGCGACTGGGTCGAGGTGCAGGGCATCCGCAAGCACGTCGTCGGCTATCTCAAGGAATTCCTGTTCGATCCCAATGTGCTCGACGCCAAGATCGGTACGCTGTCGGGCGGCGAACGCTCGCGGCTGCTGCTCGCGCGCGAATTCGCTAAGCCCTCGAACTTGCTGGTGCTCGACGAGCCGACCAACGACCTCGACCTGGAGACGCTCGACCTGCTCCAGGACGTGATCGGCGATTACGACGGCACCGTGCTGATCGTCAGCCACGATCGCGATTTCCTCGACCGCACCGTGACGATCACGCTGGGGCTCGACGGGTCGGGTACGGTCGATGTCGTGGCGGGGGGATACGAAGATTGGGAACGCCGCCGCAAGGC
>JALYTW010000177.1 GCA_030854075.1 Pseudomonadota bacterium | reverse complement strand
TCCACCGCCTCGGCACGCCGCAGCCCAGCCTCGAGCCGATGCTCGGGCTCGTGGCGGGCGATCTCAACGCGGTCAACGCGGTGATCCTCGACCGGATGCAGTCCGATATCCCGCTGATCCCCGAACTCGCCGGGCATCTGATCGCGGGCGGCGGCAAGCGGATGCGCCCGATGCTGACGCTCGCGAGCGCGCGGCTGATCGGCTATACTGGGACGCGCCACCATCGGCTCGCCGCCGCGGTCGAATTCATCCACACCGCGACATTGCTCCACGACGATGTCGTCGACGGCAGCGACCTGCGCCGCGGCAAGCGCACCGCGAACATCATCTGGGGCAACCCCGCGAGCGTCCTGGTCGGCGATTTCCTGTTCAGCCGCAGCTTCGAACTCATGGTCGAGGACGGCAGCCTCAAGGTGCTCAAGATCCTGTCGAACGCCAGCGCGGTGATCGCGGAGGGCGAGGTTAACCAGCTCACCGCCGCGCGCCGCGTCGATCTGGGCGAGGATCGCTATCTCGACATCATCAACGCCAAGACCGCCGCGCTGTTCGCCGCGGCGTGCCGGATCAGCGCGGTGGTCGCCGAATGTCCCGAGGCCGAAGAGTCCGCGCTCGACGCCTATGGCCGCAACCTCGGCATCGCGTTCCAGCTCGTCGACGACGCGATCGATTACGTGTCCGACGCGGGCACGATGGGTAAGGACGCGGGCGACGATTTCCGCGAGGGCAAGATGACGCTTCCCGTCATCCTCGCCTATGCGCGCGGCGACGCCGACGACCGCACATTCTGGAAGGACGCGATTGAGGGCCGCCGCGACAGCGACGATGATTTCGCGCACGCGATCGACCTCGTCCGGCAAACCCGCGCGGTGGACGATACGCTCGCCCGCGCGCGCCACTACGGCCAGCGCGCGATCGATTCGATCGGTGGGTTCGCAGGCGGCAAGGCCAAGGACGCAATGGTCGAGGCGGTCGAGTTCGCGGTCGCGCGCGCATATTGACGTGACGACGCCGACGTTGCCGCCGCGATTGATGCGCGTCGCATTCTGGGGTGCGCTCGCGTTCGCGTTGACCATGGCGCTGCTACCGCATCCGCCCGACATCACCCACGGCATGCGCGACAAGTACCAGCACATGCTCGCGTTCGGGACGCTCACCATCTTCGCGGTTGCGGGTTACCCCCAGGCGGAACTGCTCCGCATCGGCGAGCGACTGTCGTTTCTCGGCGCGCTGATCGAGGTGCTCCAGTCGATCCCCAGCCTCCACCGCGATTGCGACATCCGCGACTGGCTGGCCGACACGCTCGTCATCATCGTGGTGCTGCTGGTGGTGGTCGCCTACCGCAAGCGCGTCGCGACCTAGACCCGCGCCGGGCTCGCCAGCGCGCAATCCGCAGCATCCGTCTCGATCTGCAACGTCGCATGCCCGATCCCGAACCGATCGTGGAGCATCGCGCCCGCTTCGCCCAGGAATCCGTCGCCGGGATGACCCGCGGTCATCACCAGATGCGCGGTCAGCACCGGTTCGGTCGTCGACATCGGCCAGATGTGAAGGTCGTGGCAGCGGTCGACGCCGGGCAGCGCGCCCAGCGCGTCGGTCACCGCGTCGAAATCGATCCCCCGCGGCACCGCAGCCAGCGCCATTTCCACCGTCTCGCGCAGAAGCCCCCAGGTCTGGACGAAAATGATCGCGACGATGACAAGACTCGTCACTGGATCGATCCAGTTGAACCCCGTTGCCCAGATCGCGATGCCCGCGATTACCACCCCCACCGACACCAGTGCGTCCGCCGCCATGTGAAGGTACGCGCCACGGATGTTGATGTCGCCATGCCGACCGCGCGCGAACAGCCAGGCTGTCGCTGCGTTGATAACGATGCCTACGCCCGCGACCATCGAAACGGTCAGCCCTGCGACGGGTGGCGGATCGGCAAAGCGCTGCGCCGCCTCGAGCGTGATCGCTCCAAGCGCCACCAGCAGCAGCAACGCATTGGTCAGCGCTGCGAGGATCGATGATCCCTTGAGTCCATAGGTGAACCGTTTCGACGGCGGGGTTCGCGCCAGCGCCGCCCCGCCCCAGGCGACCGCAAGTCCGAGGACATCGGATAGATTATGCCCCGCATCCGCTAGCAGTGCGACCGACCCTGTCCACAATCCCGCGCTGCCTTCGGCCAGAACATAGGCGATGTTCAGCGCGATCCCGATCGCGAATGCGCGGCTGTAATTCGCGGGCGCGTGGCCGTGGCCGCTGTGGTCATGCCCGTGATGATGTCCGCTCACGCAACCTCCAGCGCCGATTCCGCGACGCCTACCATCCGCAGCGCGGGTGATACTAGGACATGATGCGCTGCGATAAGTGGTGTGCATGGGATACGGATAGTGGCTCACTTTGAAAATACGCCAGCGGCCAGCGCAGCTATCAATAGACAGGCTGCGATAGAGACAACATCCATACCGAGGAAGAGCCAATAGCTGCGCGGATTAAGCAGACGGTCAGCAGGGTGTGAACGAAAGTTGGTTCGTCCTGCACGGATGCCCAAAAGGAGACGGAACGCAAAGACGCCCGCGATGGCGAGCGCGATAACGAAAACGGCGGTTCTCACGCTGCCACCTCCCGCTTCTTGTAATGACCGCGCGGCTCGGGAGCCGGTGCTATTGCGTCAATCTTAGCCACAATGTCGTCAAGACTCCACAGGGTGTGCGATGGCATGCTTGCATCTCCAATCCAGCAAGCATATATGCTTGCACGGTATCGGCAGCAAGCAGGTGATTCCATGGCCAGTAAAACGCCCCAGTCAGCAGGCGGCATCGCAAGAAAAAATAGCCTTACGCCAGCGGAGCGGAGCGCGATTGCTCGCCGAGCCGCGCACGCCCGCCATAATCGTGGGTTGCCAAAAGCAATTGCGGAAGGTGAGCTGATTATCGGCGGCGTGGTGTTGTCGTGCGCGGTTCTTGACGACGAAAGCAACACCCGCGTCTTGACACAGAACGCATTTTTGAAGGCGATCGGGCGTCACCCTTTCGCTTCCGGAGGCACCGGATCAGCGATCGACGAAACCGCCCCATTTCTTAGGGCAAACAACCTTAAGCCATTCATTTCAGACGATTTAGAGCGATCGACAAGTCCGATGCTTTATCTGCCTCGAAATCCAACATCTGGGGCTGGCGGCGTGGGCTACGGCTATTCCGCTACGTTGCTTCCCGAGGTCTGCTGGGTGTACCAAGATGCCCTCTCGGCGGGGAAATTGCTCAAGAGCCAAATCCATATCGGCGAAGCGGCTCGCAAGTTTCTCAAAGCTCTAACAAATTACGCCATCGAAGATCTTGTTGATGAGGCTACGGGATTTGCCGATCAAAAGAAGCGTCGCGCGCTCGATAAGATCATCGAAAAATATGTGCGCCAAGATGCTCAGCGGTGGGCGTTAATGTTCGACATAGAATTCTATCGACAGATTTACAGGTTAAACGATTGGTCCTTTGATCCGGCAAAAACAGCCCGACCGGGCGTCATAGGGACATGGACCAATGACATATATGACCGGCTTGCGCCTGGTGTGCGTCAAGAGCTTCAACGGCGTGTCAAACGAAACGCCAAAGGAAGGCCTACTCAGAAGATGACTCAGTATCTTACTGATGATGATGGGAGGCCAGAAATGAAGCGCCTGCTAGAAGGCGTCATCGTTGCAATGAAGCTGTCGACAGACTGGGACGATTTTAAACTAAAGCTAGATATGCTTTATCCAAAATTCGGAAGCACGCTTCAACTTCCCTATGATCCGATAAAGAGTCTTACCGCTTCATAATGCGAGCGCAGCTTCAAACTCACGCGTCAGCAATTCGACGTCTGTCGCCGCCGCTTCGGCGGCATTCGTAGTTTACCGCTTGCCGCTCGGTGGGAAAAATCGTGCGATCGCGGCGTCGATCGTCTGACTGACCGCCGCGACGATCTTGTCCGGATCGAGCGGGGGGGCAGGGTGGGGCGTCGTATCGTCGATCGCAGACTTGGCCGGTTGCACGGGCGCGTCGTCCGCCGACGTGGCGCTGGTCTCGCCACGCTTCTGCAACGCGACGCTCAGCCCGGCGGCGGCCATGCTGAGGCCCATCGCAATCGTCTGGCGACCGTGCGGCGTATCCGCCAGGTTCAGCAGTTCGTTGCCGCGCTTGCGCAGCTTCTTGTTGAGCTTCACGCCCGCGATACGCTTGGGAATCTTGGTCTTGGTCGTGGTCTTGTTCTGGGTCTTGGTCATCGGGGTCGCCTCTCAGTGTATCGCGAATATAATACACGCGCCCCGGCGCGCAATGGCGTCGATCAGACGAGCCGCAGCGTCAGCGATCGTACCAGCGCGGTGTCGAGCGCCGCGTCGAACCGGCATCCGATCATCCCGCCATCCGACCATATCACGGTCGCCGCGACCGCGGGTTTCCCGACGAAGCGCAACCACACCCGCTCGCCCGCGACATGATCGCCGGTCGAGCCGAGGCGGCAGCCATAGATCGAGATGTCCTCCAGCGTCGCGTCGAGCGCCTGCGCGCCGTGGTTGCGGACGCTCGCGCGCTTCACGCCGACCTGGTAGCGCGGCTCGCTGCGTTGTTCGGCGGTGGCGGGTTCCGCCGTCCTGAACCGCGCCGTCCTGAACCGGGTTGCCGTCGACGCCATGTTCATTCCCCCTGTCTCGGGGAGGATGATGCGCGGCGCGGCGTCAACATTCGCTTAACGCGTCTGCGCTCAGGCGATCCGCTGCCAGACCTGCGATTTGCAGATGAACCCGCGGATCAGGCAGCCCGAGATCGTCAGCGTTTCCGGCGATACCTGCTTGATCCGCGACGAGAAACTGCGCCCCATGTCGGGAATGTACACCGTCCCACTCCAACTGCCCTGGCCCGTCCGATGATAGTCGGAGAGCAATTGGGTGCCGATCAACGTCGCGACGCCAGCCGCGCGCGCATCGGCCCTGGCCTTGTCGCTCGCCCACACGATCGCACCGCACAGCGCGCCGCCGTCGCGACATGGCGCGGTCTCGACCGTCAGCGTCCCTTTGGGGTTGCGCCACGTGCCGAATACCGGATCGGTCGCTATATTCGCAGCCCCCGTCTTCGCTGCGATACCCGACCCCGCCACCGTCCCGGCGACGAGCATCGCGATCCCGATCCCCCATCCACGCATCGTATCGATCGTCCCCGTCATCACCCCTCAGCCGTGGGCGCGACGCGCTCCATCGCGACGAACGATCGCGAGCACAACCCCGGCACGTGAAGCCGGCGCTGCGCTCCGCGAACCGACCCAAACCTTGCCCTCGGCGCGCGGCAACCCATCTCGGGGAGGATCGCGCAGCGCGGGTTGCCGCGCAAGAACAAATCTGGAACACGTCACCCTTATGGCTCT